>CAZTSA010000103.1:0-4769 GCA_964616885.1 uncultured Clostridia bacterium | reverse complement strand
TCCAATTCCCGAATATTAGTACTTACACTCCCCTTGCTTATCTTCAATCTTTCAACCATATAATCGAGACAGAGCGGTTCATGACTCAGGAACAGCAGTGCATATAGTTGTCCCACAGTTCGGCTAAGTCCCAGCCGGGCACTCAGTTGACCAGCAATTTCTGCAAATTCATCTTTTATTTTCTCAAGTTCAGCATTTTCCATAACTTTACCGCTTCTTGACAGTTGGTTCAGAACGTTCAGAATGTTCTAAATAAAGTATATCCCAGTTTTCGAGTTTTGTCAAGCCTTTTTTGGGAGTTTTTTCAGTTAAAACCAGTGGTTCTGAGGAAGATGAAGGAAACTACACGAGGATAATACTATATAGTAGGAGACAAAAAAGGGGACAGGCTACTTTTCAATAAATCGGTTCTGCTTTCAAAAGTCAATACCCAACCGCTAATATAAGAGATAATAGAAGAAAAGTAGCCTGTCCCCTTTTCCCTTAGTGGCGCATAACATGGGGAGTTA
This sequence comes from uncultured Clostridia bacterium, assembly GCA_964616885.1. GTDB lineage: Bacteria > UBA6262 > WVXT01 > WVXT01 > WVXT01 > CAZTSA01. Next base: position 4,260 of record CAZTSA010000103.1, on the reverse strand, counting down.
AGAATATCAGAAGTTCCAACGTTCGCTTTTGTGTCTCTTTCTTCTTAAATAAGTAACCCAAAATAGGGATATCACCTAAAACGGGCACCTGCATTGTGGTCCCTTTTTCCGTCTCGCTGATTAGTCCGCCAACCACAACTGTCTGTCCCTCGGTTAGTGTGACTTTTGTCGTCGCCTCTCTGTCTGTGGTTTGCGGCCCGGCATCAGTATAACCCACAAAATCTTTCACTGCCACGTTAACATCCAGGCTTATCTCTTTCCCCATGGGACTAACTGCAGGAGTAATATCGAGAGTAGTTCCTACCTCCAGTTGCCCCAGGGTCTCAGTGGCTCCACCCGCAGTCATTATCGTCATCTTATAGGGGATTGTATCACCCACATGGATGTGTGCTGGACGGTTATTCTCCACAACCAGGGTCGGATTAGACAATGTCCTTGTTCGGGTTTTCTTTGCCAGAGCCTTTAAAGTAAGATCGAGGTCTGCCCCACTTATTATTGTAGCTATGTTTAAGGTTCCTGGCGTGCCAAGACTAAAAGGGGAAGCCATATTTTCTACATTTCCAGTCACCGTTGTATCACCGAACTCACCACCTCCGGTAAAAGTCTTGGTCACTGTCCAATCTATTCCCAGGTCTACGGCTTTACTGATATCCACTTCCATAATCTTTGCCGCAATTCTTATCTGTGGCTTCTTCACATCCAGTTCCTCAATGAGTTTGGAAAGCTTCTCTATACCCTCTGCTGTGGAGGTCACTATTAATCCGTTGGTGACATCTGCTAAACCAACTATAGTGTATTTCTTTTCTTCATCGGTCAATGACTTATCAATAGTATCCTTGACCTCTTTAGCATTTGTATTCTGTAGCAGAAAAGTTTTTCTATAAGTCGGCATTTTAGTTTTATCTAAAATTTTAATAACGTTTTCAGAATATTGAATTGCTATCAGTCCCTTCTGTTCCAGAACAGCCTTCAGTGCTTCATCGAAGGGAACATTACGCAGGTGAATGTTGACCTTCCCTTGAACATCCTCAGCCAGGACAAAATTCATATCCGTTTTCAGGGCAAAGAAGCGAGTTACTTCCGATATGTCGGCATTGACGAAATCTAAACTTACCGGCTCCTGGCTGATTGAGCCTATTACCTCGCCTATCGCTACTGGCCTTATCTTCTTTTCCTCTACTGGCCGTTTAGCTAGTCTTCTCTCCGTCTCTTCTCTTCTTATCTTCTCTACCAGCATTTTGTGCTCTTCATCTGCAATATTTGGTTCAATCTCTACCTTTGCTATTTTCTTTGTTACCTTTGGCTTCTCTTCTCTTTCTACTTTTGCCACTTTTGGGATTTCTTTTTCTACTTTCTCTATCTCTTCCTTAGCAAAAATAGTCAGGATAACCTGTTCCTCAGTGGCCAAGGTTTCATAATCAACCGGCCTTTCTAAGTCGAGAACCACCCGGGTTATCTTAATAGGCTCATTCTGATACTGGCCGGAACGAATTCTCTTGAGCAAGGAATCGCCTACTTCTAACTCCTTTTCCTTCCAGTTATGAACTGTATTGGTCATCTCCACCACCAATCTTGGCGGATTGGTAATCTTGAAACAATGGTATTTTACAGGTCCAGTAGTGCTAATTATGATGTTTGCCTTGGCTTTGGTGAGCTTCTGAACTTTCACATTGGTCAATTCCTCCCATTCAGGCACAGGGTTCTCTTCCTGGGCAACTGGTTCTACGTTAACAAGGCATAGTATCGCCAAAGCTAAGGTGAATACTATACTGGGAAAAAGTAGTTTCCTCATTCGATATCTCCTCTTTGGAATTATCATTCTTCTGTTTTCAATGTCAGCTCTCGGATGACATTACGATCAGTAATCAGAATTACTTTGTCCTTTCTGACTATGGCTGCCACACCGTCTAAAATCCTATTGTAGTTATCTATTAGCTTGCCACGTTTGACTACATATCCTCTCCCTCCGCCAGCATCAATCAGAGCATAGTGGTCCTTGGATGAAGGAGAAATCATAATTCCTGTCAATTTCAATCTACTCAAGTCAATTTCTATACCTGTTTTACCAATACTCCCAATTCCTGCTCCTCTGTCCTCAGCCGGGGCAAATGGGTCCCGAGACCTCTCACCACCATATCTATACCTTACCTGTATCTCTTCTTCTATTTTTTGGGCGGTGACAATCTCTTTCTCTTTTATGGGTGCTCTGGAAACTGGCCTTGCTCTTTTTTTAGGGCAGCCATTAAGCCCGAGGAGAATCAGGATAAACATAATTCCGACGATTCGAATATTCATTTACCACTCGTTTCTTCTTTTTCTTCCTTAAAAGTATAAGTGTATAATTGAAAGTCTGCTGTAATTCCTTTAAGTTTTTCCCCTTCGTTTTCCAGTATTGGTGTCAGGCTTAAATTCTTAACATGAAAAATTCTCTCATATTGACCTATTTCAGCCAGAAACTGCCCCAAATTATGGTATTTGGTGTCCAGAGTTATGATAAAAGGATAGGATATGTAATAGTTCTGGAGCTCTTCCCCGCGGGGCTGGAAATTAGAAATATCGATCATAAACTTTCGTCCGGCACTGGTTATATCCCTGAGCAAGCGAGGAATTTCCTTCTCTCTCGGCAACTTTTTTTCTGCTTTTTCCACCATAGTTTTTAGTACCTCGTAATCAGCCCTCAGTTCGTCCAGACGCCTCGCTCTCTCTCTGGCAATCGTAAGTTTTGCTCTTTTTGCAACCAATTCATTTTTGACCTTTCTCAATTTAAGCCCGAGTGGCCCATAGGCATATTTATATAACATAAAAAAAGCCAACACTCCCAAAATGCCCAACATCACCTTCTGCTGTTTTGTCATCTCGCCGTCTCATTAAGAAATATTATCAAGTAGGTTGCCTGTACTCACAGGTTACGCCGAAATTTCTTATTATTTCTTCTCCCTCTTTGCTCTTTTTACTAGTTATCCTGGTCAGTTCAACCTTAGAAAAATTGTCACCCTCACCCAATTTAGTAATGAAGTCTGCAATTGCATAGTTGTCGATAGCCGAGGCCTCAATAGTAATGGTCAAGAAGTCAGATTCACTTTTCGTAATCAGGGATGTTAACCAGACCCTGGAAGGAACTATCCTTGCTAAATCTTCTAATAGCCTCGCATATATTAAGCGATTCGTCGTTAAGCTCCGAATAACGTCCAATTTCTTAGACAGAGCTTCCTTGGACTTCTCCATCTCATCAACCTGTTTAACTACCGTTTCCAAAAGGGCAAGTTCCTTCTCGACTTTTCTTAACTGTCTCTTGAGATGAGCGTATTGTGCAACCTTCAAGAAGTATAGTCCAAAAAACCCTACTACTACCAGGATAACTATACCAACAACCAGGAACTTTTTCTCCCGTAGCGTGACCTTCTTCTCTATTTCTTTAGGTAATAAATTAATCTTTATCATCTTCTAAAATAGGGACAGCGACCATTTTCTGATATCTTACCCCTCACCCTCAACCTTCTTCCAAAGGGGGAGAGGAAATTTCCTGAGTATATTCGTTCTATTTCGTGTCACCCTCGCGCCTGGTAGCCAGACCTACCGCTACAGCAAATAGAGGAGCCAGATCCTCCCAATCTCTACCACGGGCCCTGGTTGTGTCGATTCCTTCGAACGGATTATATATATCTACGGGCAGCCCGAGTTCATCACTTAAAAATCTATGCAAGTTATTTAACTTCGAACTGCCACCACTCAGCATAATCCTATCCACGCTCTTTTCACCACCGGTCTGTGCCTGATAATAATCTATTGACCTCCTAACCTCTCCCACAAGTTCGCGAACAAGTGGCATCAGGATAGTGGACACCTGGACTTTTGTTTCATCTTGGGCAGCTATACTTTCCAATTCTTCTCCTGCACCTGTTAAAGTTAAGCCATACTCTTTTTTTAAATTCTCTGCTTCTGAATATTCAACTTGCAAATTTTTCTGGATTGCTCTGGTAAAATTATTGCCAGCAATGAATATATCGCGCACAATTTTTGAAACCCCATTTTCGAGTATATTAATGTTGGACGTCGTCGCTCCCAGATTGAGCAACATCACCGTTTCTGCCCGGTCTTTATCTCTAGTAATCTCATAAGCATTTTCTAAAGCGAAAGCATCTACATCTATTACTAAGAGCTTCAGCCCCGCACCCTCAAAGATCCCCAACCGTTCTTGCAAAAGCTCCTTTTTCGCTCCCACCAGAACCGTCTCCATTTTTGGTTGTCCATCTTCCATAA
>CAZTSA010000102.1:0-4777 GCA_964616885.1 uncultured Clostridia bacterium | reverse complement strand
CCAAAAGGAAGAATTCCCTGTTTACGAAAGGAGATTCGTAAGAAGAAAGAAGCGCACTCTTCTGCGCAAGATAAAAGACTGGCTGGAGGAGATAATCTAAAAAACCGGGCGCGCACTAATATTCATTAGATTTCCGGGTTTTAATTCACAAATATTGGTGATTTATTGGAGGAGGAGATGTTAAAGTTTAAGCAGGATGTTGACCTTACTGCAGACATAAAAGTTATAGGTATTGGTGGTGGAGGAGGCAATGCAATTAATCGCATGGTCGCCTCGGAGATAATAGGAGTGGAGTTCATTGCAGCAAACACTGATGCACAAGCTCTTCGTGGTTCTCTGGCCGGATATCGTCTACAACTGGGAGCCAATCTGACCAAGGGTCTGGGTGTCGGAGGGGACCCTGAGAAAGGTCGCCGGGCTACTGAGGAGGACCGGGACGCAATTAGGGAAATTCTTGCAGGTGCTGATATGGTATTTATCACTGCAGGGATGGGAGGGGGGACCGGTACAGGAGGCGCGCCTGTCGTTGCAGAGATAGCCAAAGATTTAGGGGCTTTGACAGTGGGCGTGGTGACCAGGCCATTTATGTTTGAAGGGCCCATCCGCTATAAGCAAGCTGAAGAAGGACTTAAGAACATGAAGAAAAGTGTTGACACCTTAATCGTTATCCCGAACCAGAGACTGTTCGCCATTATTGATGAAACTACCCCTGCCCTGGATGCGTTTAAAGTCGCTGACGATGTTCTCCGCCAGGCAGTCCAGAGTATCTCAGAGATTATTACCTCTCATGGAATGATCAACGTTGACTTTGCCGACGTGAAGACAATTATGGATAATGCCGGAGAAGCATTAATGGGAATGGGACGTGCTCGTGGGAAAGATAGAGCAATTAAAGCAGCCAGGGCAGCGATAAATTGTCCATTATTGGAAGATATTTCCATTGCAGGGGCTAAAGGTATCCTTGTTAATATTACTGGAAATAGAGATATTACGATGTTTGAAATTAAGGAGGCAATGGACTTAATTCATAATGCTTCATCTTCTGCAGCAAATATCTTCTTTGGCCAGGCGTTCGACGAGAGCCTGAAAGAAGAAGTAAAGATTACTGTAATTGCTACTGGCTTTCCTCCACCCCGAGCTACTCTGGGAGAGAAACTCATACAGGAAGAGTTCACAGGCGATTTATGGGATTACAAAAGAGATACATTAAGAGAACCCGGCTATCTTAAGGAGAATCTGCAGGTGCCCACTCTCATTCGGAGAAAGAAGAGGTACTAGCAATTCTCTTGATTTTTGGGGGCTTTGATGGAAATCACTGACCTTTTACATGAAATGGTGAACAAGAAGGCTTCTGACCTTCATCTCCGTGTCGGAAGTCCTCCTATTTTTAGAATCAACGGACGGCTCGTGCAGAGTTCAAATCCCGTGCTGAGTCCTAGGGACACTGAGCGCATCGGTTCCTCGCTCTTAAATGAGAAGCAGAAAGAGATTCTAGAGAAACAGCACGAGTGCGACCTGTCTTATGCTATAGAAGGATTGGCACGTTTCAGGATAAATATTTTCCTTCAGAGAGGAACTATCCACATAGCATTTCGCCTCGTGCCTTTTAAAATTCCTGATTTTGAAGAATTAAATCTCCCGCCTGTACTAAAGAAGATTTCAGAGAATGACCGGGGACTTGTATTAGTCACAGGACCGGCGGGTTGTGGCAAATCTACAACGCTTGCTGCAATTGTTGACTACATTAATTCTACCCGTTCGGTTCACATTATCACAATTGAAGACCCTATCGAATTTCTCCATCAAGATAAGAAGAGTATTATAACTCAAAGGGAATTAGGGGAAGATACACTCGATTATCCCGCTGCCTTAAAGCATATCGTCCGCCAGGACCCCAATGTAATACTAGTAGGCGAAATGAGAGATTTGGCGACAATGGCTGCAGCATTGACTGCAGCCCAGTTAGGAAGCCTTGTATTGTCCACCGTGCATACGATAGATGCAATTCAAACAATAACCCGCGTCATAGACCTTTTTCCACCTTACCAACAGAATCAGGTTCGGCTGCAACTGGCTGATACCTTGAAGGCAGTGATTTCCCAGAGGCTTCTGCCCGGCACCGAGGGAAAAGGCAGGATGCCTGCAGTGGAAGTTCTGGTCGTCACTGCGTTGGTCAAGAAATTGATAGAAGAGAACAGGATAGGAGAAATTCTGGGGAGTATGGAAAAGGGCGATTATTACGGGATGCAAACTTTTAATCAAGCGTTACAGGGATTATATAGTAAGGGACTGGTTAAACTGGAAGACGCCTTGGCTTCTGCCACTAACCCTGAAGAGCTTCTATTATATATTCGTGGAATAGATTCCGGAAGCGGCGCCAAAGCTTAAAGCTTCCCAGTTTCAAAACCCTTAATTGCAAACTATTAGCCATCTTTTACAGGAATCCTGTAGTCCTCTCGAAAGGGAGGGTTTATGAATGGATTCCTTGCTTTCGTTGGGAATGACCTGCGAAATCTCGAGATTGTTTCGCTCCTTCCAGTCGCTTGCAAAGTTACCTCTAAGCACGATACTGAACCGTGGTATTTCCATATTTTAATCATCAATGAAAGATTTCTTTATTCCTATCTCTTTTACTTCTAAATTGCCCGTCCTGGCTGGCATTACGACTCTAGGCGCAGGCAATGCAAAATTGGTTGAAAAGAGAAGGGAGATAGCTCGCCGATTAAACGTCCCGTATTCTCGAATTACCAGCGGAGAGCAGGTACACAAAGATAATATCGCTATAGTCAGAAAGAAAGATTTGGGCAGAAAATTTCCGGCTACAGATGGGCTTATTACTGACCTGCCCAAAGTCCCTCTAGCCATATTTACTGCAGATTGCCCTCCGATATTCCTTTTGGACCCGCAAAGGAAAATAGCGGGTCTCCTGCACGCCGGTTGGCGAAGCACAGTTGCCAATATCTCCTCCAGGGCAGTGGGGATAATGTCGGAAACTTTCGGAGTAAAAGCGAATTCTCTTCTTGTAGCCATTGGACCCCATATTTGCAAGAAGTGCTATAGAGTCTCCTGGTCCCCGGTGGCAGAAGCTTTCAGTGAGTGCTTTCAATCCTTTGAAAAAGAAGTTTTAGACTCGATAATTTCACAGCTTCCTCGAGAACAGTCCGAAGCCTCCCAAAAAAATTCTTGGTTGGTCGACCTGGCCAGGGCAAATGCTTACCAGTTGCAGCGAGCTGGGGTTTTACCCGAAAACATAGAAATAAGCACTATCTGTACTTACGAAGATAAAAGTTTCTTTTCCTACCGCCGTGATAAAGCCCGCGCCGGACGTCTCATGGCATTAATGCAACTAGATTTTTCTTGACTTATTTTTTGGTTTAATATATTATTAAATATCACAAAAGGGCGAAACATATCAAAAGATATAACGAAAAACCACATAAACGAACCTTTGTGGAAGGGGGTAATAGAGGCCAGAAATATTTTGTTCATTGCTCAGGAATTTCTTAAATGGTGGGGAAGTGAAGTCACTCTTATTGAGCACAGGTCCGACAGGACTCCGAAATCCCGATGGAGGCGTCGGACTCCTTCGGAGCTGATTCACGTAAGGGGGAAATAATGCAAAGATTAATGACTATAAAGGACGTAGCAGATTATCTTAGATTGAGTAAAGTTACAGTTTACAAAATGACTCGCCAGGGGAAGATTCCTGCCTCAAAAATTGGGAAGCAGTGGCGTTACAATAAGTCAGAAATAGATTCTTGGCTGAAGCAGAAATCGAATAGCAAGGGACATTAAATACTGAAATGGAGAAGAGAATGAAAAGACTTTTAACTTCGACAGATAGGAGGGCGTCGACAAGAGTTTTCGCAGGGATTCCAGTTAAAGTTAGAGTTAAGAATTTACCCAGCAGCATTCTAACGAGTTTCTCTGCAGAGACGGCAGATTTGAGTTCCCAGGGAGCTTCTCTCCTTCTAAAAGATTCTCTGGCAGTTTCTTCGAGGATTTCTTTGACCCTTGATTTAGCGTTACCTTTTCCCAGGCTGGAAGCAGACGCCAAAGTGGTCTGGAATTATTTCTTGCCTGGAGATGAAAAATTTAATTGTGGAGTGGAATTTCTGAGCTTAAAGAAACAGTACAGGAGGATATTAGAGGAATTCACAAAGACGAAAAGCAGTCTTGGCGAAGTGGTACCTGAACGTAGAAAATCAGAAAGAAGAGGAGAGGTAGAACGGAGAATTACGGCGATCACTAACTGTGCGCACGATCGCAGGCGAGTAAGAGACCGAAGGTCCTTTGACCGTAGAGCGACTTCTGTGGCACGCTTTTTTGGGAAATTAACAAAGGCAATTCTACAATTCGCTAAAAGGAAAGATGCAGAAACTTAACAATTCTCTATTTGCTCAGTGGAGTTTAGTCTCAGGAAAGGGGTTTAACACCATAGAGAAGGCAACTTGACAACTGCAAATAGGCAAGTAATAAGAGTTCAATAAAATATGTCGATAAAGGAAAATTTAGAAAGGATTAAACAGCAGATTCGGGTGAAGTCGGAATTAGCTGAAGGACACTCTCAGGATATAACCCTGGTGGCCGTGACCAAAACAGTAGATGTAGATAGAATCAAGGAGGCAATAGCCTCGGGAGTAGACATTATTGGTGAGAGCCGTGTTCAGGAAGCAAAAGAAAAATATGGAAAAGTTAGTAATAAACCTATATGGCACCTGGTAGGACACTTGCAGAGGAATAAGGCAAAGGATGCTGTCAAAATTTTTGATTTAAT
>CAZTSA010000101.1:0-4856 GCA_964616885.1 uncultured Clostridia bacterium | reverse complement strand
ATTTCTTTGACAAGGTGCTGGTCATGGCTGAGGATAAAAAGCTCAAGCAGAACCGCCTGGCTTTGCTTCAAGCCATCAGCAAGCTCTTATTGCAGGTCGCTGATTACTCCCAGATCGTCATCGAAGGGAAATAATTTCCTCTATTCTTTAATCCTTGTAAAATTTTAAAGATATTGAATGTCTGCTTGCTTAAAATCTACCATCTTTTAATGATGCACTTTTTTGTGGGCAATAGCGGGGATTTAACGCTTGGGAAAAGATACCAGATAAAGAAAAAAATTTCTATTCTAATCTTAGACGGTGGATTTAATTTTAGCGGCCTTTCTTATCGCCTTGATAATAGGTTTGAGGCACTCTCGAATGATTGCCTTGAGGCCTTCCTTATCTCGAACATATTCAGCCACCTTGGGGCTAAATGAATAATATAGCTTGACCAATGCCCTGCCTGCGGGGTTTGTGATTAAATACTGGTCTCTGAAAGCACAGAGTGCTTTTACCTCCTCTGCCATATGCGTTCCGTAGCAAGCTGTGGCAATAAAACAGCCGCCTCTCCCTTCAGTGTCTCTTCCGCTATCGCTCGGTATTTTTATAAAATTTGCCTTTATCGACTTATCTGAATCCATGGTGACCGTCAGTGGATTGTCATTCTGATGACCTGATGGAACATTTCCTGTCCATTCAGAAAATTTATAGCCAGTATCTGGAATGGCTTTTATTGTCACCGATGTCCCCTCATTGTATTTATAGCTCCCGGGTGATGGGTCGGTCGTCCCTCCTGTCCCAGATTCTAGGATTAATTTATATTGCTCTTTAAGATTAGCAGTTATCGTTCTATCTGAATTCATCCTGACCATTAAAGGATTATCCTTCTCATGACCTGAAGGATAGCCCCCTGACCAGAATGAAAATGATTTTTCACCGGTCGGAATTGCAATTAATCGAACATTTTCTCCGTATCTATAGCTCACTTTATTTGGTATTACTGTCACGCTTCCGCTTCCTGGCGGACTCACCTGCACGGTTAATCTATTTGATTCGCTCATGAGAGGATAATTATCCTTGACGTTTTCCGAAATTGAATAAGGCGTATCCCCAATGCCATCGCCGTCTGCATCAGAGCCAATATAGTCGCTCCAGTAGTTTCCGGCACTGTACATATCCCAATTATTGCTGCCCGAGTCGTAGGCCTGGGGCTGATTATTCAGGAATTTGTTGTAATAAATGACGTTGTTATTTCCGCTCATCTGCAGTCCGCAACTGCTCTGCGTAAAAGCGTTTCCCATCAAGATATTTTCATCGCCATAAAGGGCTATGCCAGGGTCTCCGGAGATTAAATTATTGACTATTGCGGTGCAAGATATTCTTTGCTGAACACTAATTCCTTCATAATCATTATGCAGAGTAGAGATTCCATCAGCACTCATCCCTATGTAGTTTCCTCCAACGAAACTGTAATCACCGTGGTCTAATGCTATTGCATATATGTTTCCGCTGATAACATTGCCTTCCTCATTGCTCATCCCTCCCATAAAATTGCATTCGCCCCCCATAACTAATATTCCACTAAAATTACCTATGGCATTTTTGCCAGCGGAATCTGTGCCTATCAAATTGGCCATGACAAAATTATCGACTGCACCTGGACCAGTGAGAATAATGCCTGTACTGTTGCCGCTGATAATATTTCCTTCTTCTGGAGATGTTCCACCCACCCTATTAAAAGAAGCTCCCCAATACCCGACGAACACACCAGCCTCATCATTTCCTAATGCCTTCTGGCCATTCCCATCCAGGCCGATGATATTCCCTACGATAGAGTTGTAAGAACTCCCCCAATCTGAAATGCAAACGCCAAACCTTCCACTTCCGTTGATTAGATTTCCCTTTACTAGATTGTGGAATGCGCCCTGTTCGATGCCCACTCCATGTCCTTCATTTCTTAAAACAAGATTTCCATTTATGTCAGTTCCTATATAATTACCGATGACAGAATTGTCGTGACTTCCTTCAAAATGTAGACTAACTCCATTAATTCCACTTCCGCTTACTATATTCCTTTCCCAGGGTGCAGTCCCTCCAATTCTATTGTTTTTACCGAAGATATGCATTCCGTGTTGACCGTTTCCTAATAATATAGTTCCAGTGACATCAGTTCCAATAAGATTGCCAATGATTATGTTACTATCTCCCTCAATCACAACACCGCACCATGAATTTCCGCTTATAACATTCCCTTGGCCCACAGGGCCAGCGCCCTTTGCTCTGTCCCCTCCGATTGTATTGCCATCGCCAGATATATACACCCCATTTGAAAAATTAATTATCTGTAATCCCCTAATAATATTTCCATCAGAATTAAGTATAATGCCAGTTGCGTTTCCTAAATTTCTTCCATCGAGGATTACGCCCGCATCGCTGGCATCGATTGTGATATTCCCCTGAATAATCCAAGGAATCTGGCTGAGCACAGCGATAGTCGAAGGATTATCGGGCTGAAAAACTGAAGCATTGAAAGTGATAATGTCTCCCTGTTGAGCATTCTCTATGCACCAGCTTAAGCTTCCCTCACCCGAATCGGCTGTAGTATTAACAACCCAAGTATTGAATATGTCAAGTTTATTAATAGCTGTGTTAGTAGTTAATTGTGTCGGAAATGCTCCTGCCTTCACAAAATTGGTTCTCTTCTGAGGGTTGTGGATTAGACTGTGTCTCCCAATGCTTTGAGGACTCATAAGAAGGTGGCTTCTTTGGTCAAATCTTTTCTGATTCGATTGGCTGGTCGACTGTATTTCGAAAATAAGTAATCCAGCATTCCCATCAGCAACGTAGAGTCTTCCATCCTTGACAATCAATGAATGAGAATAGCCGGGCGTGTTATAATATTTTAGAAAATTGGGGCTGTTGGGATTGGAGATATCCACTACCGATACTCCGCTGCTGCCACTTGCTACATAGGCAATATTTCCATCGATATATACCTCAAGCGCCTCTTTTTGGGTTTCGATATATCCCATTTCTGACGGATTGGCTGGATTGGATACATCCAATATCCTTAATCCAAACCCGTCTGCCACATATGCTCTATTCCCGACCACAGTTACATCCTGAGAAAAACTGGATTCAGTTTTGAAATTTCCTATCAATATCGGATTTGCAACATTAGAAATGTCAACAATCTTCAAACCTTCGAAACCTTGGGTAACATAAGCCAATGTACCGCTTACATCTACACCTATAGTGGCATCCTTGGATAATTGGTCACATAAAGAGATAAATCCTGCTTCGAATGGATTTAGCGGATCAGATATGTCTATTAATTCCAATCCCCACTCATTTGCTATACAGGCGATTTCTCCAGAGACAGTTAAATCACGAGAAGACCCCGTTTGATGGAATTGAAGCCTTCTTGGGCTACTTGGATTAGAAGTATCTATTATATGCAAACCTTCGTCTTCTCCTGCTCCATGAAGAGTGGTTAAATAGGTATAGTTTCCTTTGACCGAAACACGATTTGCATAGTTCTTTGTATCAAGGTTTCCCAGCTCTTTAGCCTGGGATGGACTGGAGATATCAATTATACGAAGACCATAGGAACCGGCGGCAACATAAGCATAATTTCCAGATACAGTAACTCCTTCTGCATAACCAAGGCAAGAATACAGGCCAACCTGTGTGGAGCTTGATTTATTGGAGACATCAACAATTATGAGTCCATTGGATCTGTCTGCAATGTAAGCTCTACCGCCAGCAATGACAACTCTCCCTGCGTGTCCTCTTTCCTCTGGCTCAAATGCTCCCACCTCTGACGGAAACCTAGGAGATGAGATATCCATAACTCTGAGACCTTTAAATGCATCGGCCACATATAAAGTGTTTCCCTCTGTTGCTACATCAAAGGCCCATCCAGGTGTTGTTATTGAGACAAGAGATGAGGGCAGCGATGGATCAGAGACATCTATAACTTGCAGCCCTGCCCAGCCGTCTGCTATGTAAACAACGCCATTAGAGAAAGCTACGCCAAAAGCATAGCCAGTTGTATCGTACTCTCCAATCTCAATCGGCCCCTCAGGATACTGAACATCCACAATCTTCAACCCCGCTCCTGCCGCAGCAACATAAGCAGTATTGTCTGCGATAGCAACATCAAAAGCATATCCTATTGTGGATAATGAACCTATCTGTTGAGGACTGGTTTCATCAGAGATATCTAGTACAGTAAGCCCCGACCAGCCATCAGCTACATAAGCATAGCTGCCTTCTATGAAGACATTCTCCGCATAACCCAGGGTATCACATGACCCGAGGAGAGAAGGCTGCGCGGGAGATGAAATATCTACTATATGAAGGCCAGCAACTCCGACTGTTATGCAGATCGTTGTTCCACTGATAGCCACTCCTGTCACAAATCCATCAAATACAGATGTCTCCCCTACCTGTTGAATAGAAGAAGCATTGGAAACATCCAGAACTACCATCCTCATGCCTATTCCGATATAAGCATAATTATCCTTTACTGCCACGGCTTGGATTGGCCCGCCAACTTGGCCGACTAGTTTAAAACTAATGCTGTTGGCTGTATCGTGGAATAGCTGTTGAACCAGAGTCTCAGGAGGAGAATGGAAATAATAATTAAAAGAAGAACTGAAACAATAAAGCAGAATAAGACATATAAAAATTTTGTGCTTAGTATATACCATTATAAAAATTGTTGTATTTCATGGCAGATTTTACACATTGAGATTTAAAGATTCAATATCCTTGTTGCATCATTTTCAATCTTAACGAAGCTATGAGGACAAAATCCAGAGGCTGGAAAAAATTGCGGCTTATCTTTCGGATAAAATCGAAGTTCGCAA
>CAZTSA010000100.1:0-4909 GCA_964616885.1 uncultured Clostridia bacterium | reverse complement strand
AATTATACTATGACAAATCAAATCAATAATAAGAAAAATCAAAGCTTAAGATTTTCCTTCTCCGACGGGGTATTCGCCAGTGGAATGATTGGCTTTACCCAGGAATATCTTACTCCATTTTTACTCTTATTAGGCGCCACGGCAAAACATGTGGGAATGTTGAGCGGTCTTCCTAATTTCTTTGCATCTTTAATACAAGTCAAGAGTGCTGACCTCACCCAGAGCCTGAAGTCACGGAAGAAGACTATTAACATCTTTGTCCTGTTCCATGCCCTTATGTTACTACCAATGGCAATTATGGCTTTGTCAGGTAGAGGAAAGCCAGCCATTTTCATAATATATGTAGTTCTATTTACAGCTTTCGGAGCGCTTGCCAATCCTGCCTGGGGAAGTTTAATGTCGGACCTGGTGGACGAAGACAGGAGAGGAAGATATTTTGGCTGGAGGAATAGAATACTGGGGTTCATAACAGTGGCTGCAGCTTTTATAGCCGGATTCATCCTCCAAAGGATGAAAAAAGTTAACATATTTTATGGCTTTGCCCTTATTTTTGCTCTTGCATTCATATTCAGGATGATATCCTGGTACTTTTTAACAAGAATGTACGAACCACCCCTAAGCCACGGCAAAGAGAATCAATTTACTTTATATGATTTCCTGGCTCGAATAAAAGAGAGCAATTTTGCAAAATTTGTCTTATTCGCATCTATGATGAGTTTCTCTGTCAATTTAGCATCTCCCTTTTTTGCAGTATTAATGCTTAAAGATTTACATTTTAGTTACATGCTGTATACCGTTATCACCATAACCGCAACTCTCACAGTTTACCTTATGATTAGCCGCTGGGGCAAACACGCAGATAGGATTGGCAACCTGAAAGTCATCAAATTTACATCTCCTCTAATCGGGCTAATTCCATTACTCTGGATTTTTAGTCGCCACCCGCTATTCCTGTTCTTCGCCCAACTAGTTTCCGGATTTGCCTGGGCTGGGTTTAACCTTTGTACAACCAATTTTATCTACGACGCAGTAATTCCTGAAAAACGAACCCGGTGCATATCGTATTTTAATGTATTTAATGGATTGGCACTTTCTGCTGGCGCACTTCTCGGTGGATTGTTGTTGCAAAGATTACCGCCTCTTTTTGGATACAAAATCTTGACGCTTTTTTTGATCTCTTCTACATTAAGAATTATGGTTGGTATTTTTATGCCAATGAAATTAAAAGAAGTGAGACCTGTTGAGAAAGCCAAGAGTAATGAACTATTCTTTAGTATCCTTGGCATAAAGCCGCTCTTAGGAATTGAAAGAAAGACAATTAGATATTAAAGCCAAAAACACCAGAATATGGGTAAGAGGGATATCAAGAATTTGATATTGGAAGAACTTAAAAAAGCAATTGTTGAGATGCAAGAGCCAGGCTATAGAGCCAACCAGATATTCTCCTGGCTTTATCGAACAGGCGTCCGCGATTTTGACGAAATGGAAAATATACCTAGGGCGCTCAAAGATAAACTTGGCGAGAGCTATTATATAAGCACTCTTGAGCTTTCCCAGCATCTTAAGTCAACTGATGGGACAGAAAAATTTCTTTTTAGACTCTCGGATGGAAACTTTATAGAAAGCGTCCTTATATATGCAAAAAATAGAAAAACGATATGCCTTTCTACTCAGGTCGGTTGCAAATTTGCCTGCTCCTTTTGCGCCAGTGGGCTTAGAGGCTTTATAAGAAATCTTACACCAGCAGAAATCATAGACCAGATACTGTTTTTACAACATAATCTTAAGCATAAGATAACGAATTACGTGCTTATGGGTATGGGTGAAGCCCTGGATAACTACGAGAACGTATCCAAAGCAATTATGATAATGAACGACCCGGAAGGAATGAGTATAGGGGCGAGAAGGATTACTATTTCAACATGTGGAATAATTCCAGGAATGAAGAAACTCGAGGGTCTGGGACTTCAGGTTAATCTATCTATTTCCCTCCACGCTACAAACAATAACCTGAGAGATGAGCTTATGCCGATTAATAAACGCTACCCACTGGAAAAACTCATTAAGGCGTGCGAAGACTTCGTAAATGCTACAGGAAGAATGATTACCATAGAGTACATTTTAATAAAGGATAAGAACGATTCTCTCGAAGATGCAGACAAGCTTGCGGCAATAGCGAAGAAGTTAAAGGCAAAGGTGAACCTTGTACCTTATAGCACAATTCCCGGCTTAAACTTTCAGGCCGCCGGAAGAAAAGATATGAACATATTTATGAATAGACTTATTAAGAGAGGAGTAAATGCAACTCTCCGAGAATCAAAGGGTAAAGATATACGGGCCGCCTGCGGGCAGTTAGCAGGCAAAGCAAAAGAATGAATTACAAACTCATAATTTTTGATATTGACGGTACGATAGCGAAGCACATAAGCTCCTGGAGATATATCCACGAAAAACTCGGATTGTGGTATAAGCAAGCCTATCGCTATCAGGAAAAGTTTCTTGCTGGAAAGATAAGTTACAGGAAATTCTGTGAATTCGACGCAGCTCACTGGAAGGGATTGCCGGAAAAAAAGATAAGAGAAATCTTCAGAGGGGTCCATTATGCTAAGAACGCAGTACAGTGCATAAAAAAACTCAAGAAAATGGGTTTTAAACTCGCCGCTATTTCCACAGGTCTTCAGTATATAGCCGACAGAATAAAAAAAGAGCTAAAGTTTGATTATGTCTTGTCCAATAAATTGATTTCCCGAAAAGGTATTCTTACCGGAAAGGCCAAAATAAATATAACCCACGGAGCAAAAGGGAGAATTCTGAGAAAAATAGTGAAGAAGTTCCGGGTAGAACCGGAGGAAGTAATCTGCGTGGGCGATAGCCACGGAGATATACCCCTGGCGAGACGGTCAGGTTACTCCATCGCTTTTAACTCATCGGATGAATCTTTTTCAAAAATTGTGGATTATAATTGTAAGACAAATGACTTCAAAGAAGTCTACAATAAAATAGTATCTATTTCCGAAAAAAAACTGGAAGGGAAAGAGGTTTGGGATAAGGAGTGAACTATGGTAGCAACCGAACAACTGAAGGGAGAGCACAAGGGGATAAAACTGATGCTGGATATTTTAGAGGAAGTATGTAACAGGTTAGAATCGCGTAGAAAAGTTGACTCAAAACATTTGCAACAGATAATTGAATTCCTCACCATTTTCGCAGACAAATGCCACCATGGGAAGGAAGAGGATTTGCTTTTCCCCGAGATGGCGAAAGCAGGGATTCCCAAAGATAGAGGACCTATTGCTGTAATGCTTAGGGAGCATAAGCAAGGTCGAGACTACATAAGGGGAATGAGCGAAGCAATAGTTAAATACAGGGAAGGTGATAAGAATTTATCATCTAAAATCGTGGAGAATGCCAGAAACTACATATCACTTCTAAGGCAGCACATAGATAAAGAGGATAATGTGTTATATCCGATGGCTGATGAGCGACTTTCAGAAGATAAACAAAAAGAACTATTTGACGGCTTTGAAAAGATAGAAATGGAGAGAATGGGAGTTGGAACCCATGAGAAATTTCATGAACTTCTCCATGAACTCAGAGATTTCTATCTATGAAAGGAGGTATCTAACGCTGGTAAAGGAAAGGAAGAAGATAGTTGGCTGAAGAAATATACGATATTGTCGTTATTGGTGGAGGTCCAGCGGGGATTATGGCGGCAATTCGGGCTGGACAACTCAAGAAAAATGTCGTTTTAATAGAGAGAAACAACTCTCTCGGTAAAAAAATTCTCCTTAGCGGAAAAGGAAGGTGTAATGTTACGAATATCGGGCCAATAGAAAAATTTGTGGAGAAGTTTGGCGAAACGGGTCAGTTCTTGAAACCAGCGTTTTATGGTTTCTTCAATCAGGATTTGATAGATTTCTTTGAATCAAAAGGCCTCAGGCTGAAGACAGAAAGGCAGGGACGCGTTTTTCCAGTCACTGACAGGGCCCACTCGATTGTGGAGGTTTTGAAAAAGTGCCTTGAGGAAAATAATGTTCAAATACTCTACGATATACGGTTACTCGATTTAGAAAGAAAGGAGGGGTTATTCTTATTGCACCTGGAAGGCAATAAGAGGGTGAGGACAAGAAAAGTCATATTGGCGACAGGAGGAGCTTCCTATAAGGCAACCGGTTCTACCGGCGACGGTTTTCGTATCGCCAGAAGATTTGGACATACTATCGTTCCTCTAAGACCAGCTCTC
The DNA here is from genome assembly GCA_964616885.1 of uncultured Clostridia bacterium. Classification (GTDB taxonomy): domain Bacteria; phylum UBA6262; class WVXT01; order WVXT01; family WVXT01; genus CAZTSA01. Next base: position 666 of record CAZTSA010000100.1, on the reverse strand, counting down.
GTGCCTTTGAAAACAAAAGAATTATGGGTAAAGGAATTGCAGGGACTTACATTGAAAAACATCCGCATTACCTTTGAATATGGAAATAAAAAGATAGTTTCTGATGTAGGCGAACTTCTGTTTACCCATTTTGGAGTTTCCGGACCCCTGATACTCGATTTAAGCAAGGAAATCGTCTCCATCCTCGAAAAGCATAAAGAAGTCCGTCTCCTTGTGGACCTCAAGCCAGGATTGAGACCCGAACAGATTGAAAAGAGAGTACTAAATGAATTCAATGTTAGGGGAAAAAGCCAGATAAAGAATATTATGAAAGGTCTTTTACCCCATAGATTAATTCCTGTATTCATTCGTCTATCAGGCATAGAGCCGGAAAATAGAGGAAATCAGATTGCCCAGAAAGAAAGGCGACTGATAATAGACTTATTGAAAGCCTTACCTTTAACCATTATTGGCTCTTTAGCTCTGGAAGAGGCAATGGTAACTGATGGTGGCGTCTCCACAAAAGAGATAAATCCCCGGACAATGGAATCAAAAATTGTTCCTGGCTTGTATTTTGCCGGCGAAATCATAGACGGTTCCGCCCCGAGTGGTGGATTTAATCTCCAGAAAGCATTTTCCACCGGCTACCTCGCCGGCGAAAAAGCTTCATGAAAAAGGTAAAAAAGT
>CAZTSA010000099.1:0-4939 GCA_964616885.1 uncultured Clostridia bacterium | reverse complement strand
AACAAAAAATTCCCCTCACCTTAACCCTCTCCCCAAAGGGGAGAAGAAACAAGAAATAAAGAAAGGAGGTAAATAATGTCTTTCAGTAAACCAAATGCAAGTCCAGCTACAAATACCAGAAATAGGGTGAATCCAGCGCCATGTTCCGGGCTGTGTGTTGTATGTCTTGATGGTTGCATAGGCTTATGCGAAGTTGCAAAATCTGGCATCAGGGGCAGAGAACTTATCTACCCCCAACCTTATGGAAAGGTTGTTGTTGGCTCTGAGAAAGACTATCCTATAGACTTTTCTCACTTCAATATTCAAGGCACATGCGTCGGTGCTGTCGGAGTAGAGGCTAATCCTGATAAAGCCACTTTTCCTGCTGTTAGCGTCGCTACGGAAGTTGGTGGAGATAATAAAATTCGGTTGGATGTACCGTTCTTTACAGGTGCGCTAGGTTCAACTGATGTAGCCCGAATCAACTGGGACGAAAATGCTGTAGGCGCGGCTATCTCAGGAACAATAGTTGTTATAGGAGAGAATGTTTGTGGAATGGACCATCGAGCTGAATTTAAAAATGGCACGATAATGAGATCTCCAGAAATGGAACGCAGAATAACTACTTATATGAGGTGGCATAAGGGAAGTGGAACAATAGTAGTTCAATACAACGTCGAAGATGCAAGGCTTGGCGTCCCGGAGTATGTACTGGAGTTAGGTGTAGAGGCGATCGAGCCAAAGTGGGGTCAGGGAGCTAAGGATATAGGAGGGGAAGTAAAGCTACCAACTATAGAAAGAGCTCTTGAACTCAAGAACAGGGGTTATATCGTTTATCCTGACCCGGAAAACCCCGTGACGAAGACAGCGTATGAAGAGGGCGCTATCAGAGAATTTGAAAGACACTCAAGACTGGGCATGGTCGAAGAAGAAGCATTCTACAAGGAAGTCGACCGTTTACGAAAACTTGGATTTAAACATGTTACTCTAAAGACAGGTGCTTACCGACCGGCCGATCTGGCCAGAGCAGTTAAATGTGCTTCCAATGCCGGAATTGACCTGCTTACAGTGGATGGTGCGGGTGGAGGAACCGGTATGAGTCCGTGGAGAATGATGAATGAGTGGGGCATTCCCACCGTTGAGTTAGAGTGCCTGCTCTATCGGATGCTAAAGAGAATAGATGAAAAGGGCAAATATGTACCACCTGTGGCAATAGCCGGAGGACTTGCTTTGGAAGACCATATTTTCAAAGCCGTAGCACTGGGTGCGCCTTACGTAAGGGCTGTCTGTATGGGTAGAGCGACTTTTGCTGCCACGATGGCTGCCAAGACAATAGGTAATCTTATAAAAGAGGGAAAGGTCCCCCCCGAGTATAAGAAATATGGGAATACAATAGAGCAGATCTTTGTTGCTGCTGAAACGTTGAGAGCAAAATACGGAAAAGACTTCAAAGACATCCCTGTTGGTGCAATCGGGATGTATACTTATTATGATCGGTTAGCAACAGGGCTCAGGCAGCTTATGGCTGGAGCGAGAAAATTTGCGTTGAAGCATATTACCAGAGACGATATCTTTGCTTTGACTCGAGAAGCTTCCGATATTTCTGGCATTACCTATGTTATGGACTGCGATAAGGATGAGGTAGACCAGATCCTGGCTTAAAAGAGGATGCCATGGAAAAAAAAGGATTATGTAGTACCTGTGTAAATGACAAAGGGTGCACTTTTTCGAGGAACTTCCCTGTTATCCAGTGTGAGGAATTCACTGGTTACGAACCGAAACCCAGAGGGCCAACGAAGGAAAAACGGGAAAAGATGGAATTTGATGAAGAGCCAACGGTATGGGAATAGACAAAGGAAAGCAAAGATTGCCCTGGAAGATGGCATGGTTTTCGTAGGTTTCTCTTTCGGCGCAACTGACGAGAGATATGGCGAAGTAGTGTTCAACACCAGTATGGCAGGCTACCAGGAAATCCTCACCGACCCTTCCTATAAAGGTCAGATTGTCGCAATGACCTATCCCCTGATTGGTAACTACGGCGTAAATCCCGAAGACATTGAGTCAAGAAAGTCGTTTGTGGAAGGTTTTGTGGTTAAGGAATTTAGCCGCATTGCCAGCAACTGGCGGTCACAGAAGAGTTTAAAAGAATACCTTGAGGAGAACAACATAGTGGGGATAGAAAGCATAGATACCCGGGCACTTACGCGGCACATTAGATTGCAAGGAGCAATGAAAGCAGTTATTTCTTCTCGAGATTTAAATGAAAAAAGGTTGATTGAGAAAGCGAGATCTTCCCCCGGCCTGATTGGCAGGGATTTGGTTAAGGAAGTTACATCTAATAGAGTACAAAATTGGAGTGAAAAAGGCGGATACAAAGTAGTGGTCATTGATTGTGGGGTTAAGTTAAATATTTTGAGGGAGTTGGTCAATAATGGGTGCCAGGTGACTCTTGTTCCAGCAAAGACAGAAGCCGAGAAAATTCTAAACATGAAGCCAGATGGCGTTTTGCTTTCCAATGGCCCGGGAGACCCGGCCGGGGTCCCCTATGTAGTTGAAACTGTAGGGAAATTAATCGGCAAATTACCAATCTTTGGTATCTGCTTAGGACACCAGATGTTAGGATTAGCTCTGGGCGGGAAGACTTACAAACTTAAATTTGGTCATCATGGCGCAAACCACCCTGTCAAAGATTTAAAAACTGGCAAAATTGCTATTACTGTTCAGAACCACGGATTCTGCGTTGATATGGATTCTCTCAATAGAGATGAGATTCAAATTACACATATTAACCTTAATGACAATACATTGGAAGGAATGAGGCATAAAAAACTTCCTATATTTTCAGTGCAGTTTCACCCTGAAGCTTCTCCCGGCCCCCACGATGCACTATATCTATTCAAAGAATTCGTTGGGATGATGAAGGGGTAGAATCTGCTCAGCCTAACCTTCCCCTTCACCCCTACTCTCTTCCCCGAGGGGAGAGGGGAAATGTTATGGATTCGGTTGCCGTATCCTTTCCCCGCTGTGGAAAGAATATAGATTTCCCTCGGCCGTATCCTCTCCCCTCCGGGGAGAGGAACAAGGTGAGGGGGAGAGCGCATTAGGGGGAAGTAGTGCCCAGAAGAACAGATATTAGTAAGATTCTTATTATTGGTTCAGGCCCAATTGTAATCAGCCAGGCCTGTGAATTTGACTATTCAGGGACCCAAGCCTGTAAGGTATTAAGAGCTGAAGGTTTTAAGGTAATATTGTTAAATAGTAACCCCGCCACGATTATGACCGACCCGTTAATGGCTGATAGCACCTACATTGAACCGATTACCCCGGAAGTAGTAGAAAAAATAATTGAAAGAGAAAGGCCAGATTCTATTTTGCCAACATTAGGTGGCCAGACCGCGTTAAATGTTACTGTGGCTGTAGCGGAAGAAGGTATCTTGGATAAGCACAATGTACGGGTGATAGGCGCGGATATTGAAGCAATCAAAAAAGCTGAAGATAGAGAACTATTCAAGGAGGCAATGCAGAAAATTCGATTGGATTTACCCAAAAGTGAGAAGGCCTATGACTTAAAGGAGGCTCTCGATGCAGTTGACAATATAGGTTTTCCTGCGATTATTCGCCCAAGCTTTACTTTAGGCGGTACGGGAGGGGGCATAGCCTACAATAGAGAAGAATTTAAGGAGCTCGCTCAAAGGGGTCTAGAGTCAAGTATGATTCGCGAGATCTTGATTGAGGAGTCTCTTATTGGCTGGAAAGAATTCGAGTTAGAGGTAATGAGAGATATAAAAGATAACGTCATCATTATCTGCTCGATAGAAAATTTTGATCCTATGGGAATTCACACAGGAGACTCAATCACTGTTGCTCCAGCGCAAACATTAACCGATAAAGAATACCAGAAGATGCGCGATGCAGCAATTGCCTGCATTAGAGAAATTGGTGTGGAGACAGGGGGCTCAAATATTCAATTTGCGTTAAATCCCCAAGATGGTACAATGTTTATTATTGAGATGAATCCCCGTGTATCAAGAAGTTCCGCTTTAGCTTCTAAGGCCACAGGATTTCCTATTGCAAAGATTGCTGCTAAATTAGCCGTTGGTTACACGTTAGATGAAATCCCAAATGATATCACTAAAAAGACGCCGGCTTGCTTTGAGCCAACTATCGATTATTGTGTAGTGAAGATTCCTCGCTTTACATTTGAGAAATTTCCTGAGGCAAACCCCACATTAACTACCTCTATGAAATCTGTAGGCGAGGTGATGGCTATTGGTCGAACATTTAAAGAAGCACTGCAGAAGGGTCTTCGGTCTTTAGAAATAGGCATTTTTGGATTAGAGGATTTAAAAGATGAGGTTTCAGAAGAAGTGCTGGAAGAGAGATTAAGGGTTCCTAATGCAGAAAGGATATTTTATATAAAATATGCATTAAAAAAAGGTATGACCATAGATGGGATTTATGAGTTAACTAGGATTGACAGATGGTTTTTAAATAATATTAAAGAGATTGTAGAAATAGAAAGAGAGATTATTTCCTTTAAAGATAAAACGAAGTCAAAAATTCCTACAGAACTTATTCGCACGGCTAAAGAATACGGTTTCTCCGATAGACAATTGGCCAAACTATTTGGAATGGATGAACACTCAATTTTTAAATTGCGTAAGGATAGAGGCGTTTTACCTACGTTTAAGCTGGTTGATACATGTGGCGCGGAATTCGAAGCTCATACTCCTTACTACTATTCGACCTATGAAACGGAGGACGAGAGTCGATGCTAGGGAATGAAAAGAGTACTGAGTGGGTGGCTATCTTAGATTTTGGCTCCCAGTATACGCATCTCATTGCGCGGAGAGTGAGGGAGTGTGGTGTCTATTCTGAAATAGTCCGTTACAATATCGATGCTCCCCAACTTTTGGCAAGAGCACCAAAAGCTATTATTCTTTCAGGCGGCCCTGCCAGC
>CAZTSA010000098.1:0-5013 GCA_964616885.1 uncultured Clostridia bacterium | reverse complement strand
TTAGCAAGAAATTCTAGCGACGAGCAAACTAACTTTTAGTCTTCTGAGCGAGCCACCCCGAAAACTACCCCTACAATACAAAGCCCAAATCCAAAATCCAAATTTCAAATTTATAATACCGAAATTTGAAAAATAGTTTGCGAATGACTTCGGGAATCTTAGCCAAAAAACAAGGACGGCAATCTATACAAATCAAAAATCAAATATCAAAAATTACTCAATATAGAAAAGTTGGTTTGCGAGAAGTACTCAATTTCTCGCGTTACTAAATCTTTGCGAGCGAAACGGCTAAATTTCAATTGTCCGATGCCCCGATAAAATCGGGGCAGAGTTTTTGAAATTTAGTGAAGCGAGCAATAGATTTTGTTAGCAAGAAATTCTAGCGACGAGCAAACTAACTTTTAGTCTTCTGAGCGAGCCAGCCCGAAAACTATCCGACCTCTAAACACAAATCCCAAAATTCAAAACTTATCCCACATCTGCCAAACGAAACCTCTTTCTGAATTTCTGTTTAAACTTTTCCTTAATCATTCCGTTTTCCGGAAGAATTAGAAGAGGATCACTATTAACCAGATTGAAAGCTGCCCGGCGCGCCTGTTCTAATTCATGATAGTCAGAAACAATGTTACCAATTTTAAATTCAGGAAGCCCGTGCTGTTGTGTACCAAAGAATTCTCCAGCACCTCGCAACCTCAAATCCTCTTCTGCGATGCGAAATCCATCGTTAGTTTCCATCATAATTTGTAATCTCTTCTTTGCTTCCTCCGTTTTCGGTTTTCCCAACAAAATGCAGACGGACTGCTCAGTACCTCTCCCTACCCTTCCCCGCAATTGGTGCAGGGTGGCCAACCCGAACCTTTCGCTGTGCTCAATAACCATGAGACAGGCATTAGCCACATCTATACCCACCTCAATAATGCTGGTGGCAATCAAAATATCAAATTCCCTGTTTAAAAATTTAATCATCACGCTTTCCTTCTCGTCACTTTTCATCTGACCGTGCAGGAGACCAACCCTGAAATCTCTAAATACAGTATCCCTCAATTTCTCCGCCATTTTCACTGCAGCACGCAATTCCAACTTATCTGATTCATTAATTATGGGATAGACAATGTAAGCCTGCCGCCCTTTTCCTGCCCCATCTATAACTATCTGGTAAGCCTCCTCTTCAGAAAGTCTCTGGGTTAGGACTTTTTTCCTTCCCGGCGGCAATTCGTCGATTACAGAAACGTCAAGATCTCCATAGGCTGTCAGGGCTAATGTGCGAGGTATGGGAGTAGCTGTCATTACCAGGATATCCAGATTCTCTCCTTTCTTCCTCAACCTCTCCCTCTGCATAACTCCAAATTTATGCTGTTCGTCAATTACCGCCAGAGCCAGATTGTAAAATTTGACCCCCTCTTCAATCAATGCATGAGTGCCGATAACTATCTGAGATTCTCCACGGGCAATTCTCTGGTAGAGCTCTCTCTTCTTCTTCTGTCCCATTCTCCCTGTGGTCAATTCCACTTTGACCTTTAAGCCCTCCAGCATCTGCCGCAATGTCAGATAATGTTGTTCAGCCAGAATTTCAGTGGGAGCCATCACTGCAGCTTGATAGTTGTTCTCTACAGCTAAGAGCAGCGCAGTAAGAGCAACTACCGTCTTGCCACTGCCCACGTCTCCCTGGAGCAATCTGTTCATCGGCCTGGGTGACATGAGGTCATCAAATATTTCTCTGATTACTCTTTTCTGAGCCGAAGTGAAGTCGAATGGTAGTTTCTCTTTGAAGGCAGTCAAAAGATTCCTCTTCAATTGATACTTTCTTTTCTTATCCATCCTCTTCACATGCCGCCTTCTCAAAGCCATTGCTAATTCCCAGAAGAAAAACTCCTCAAACACGAGTCTTCTCCTGGCAACCTCTCCCTTTTCCCAGCTAGGGGGAAAGTGCATATTATATATAGCTTCTTGATAAAACATCAGGTCATATTCTCTGAGAATGGTTTCCGATAGAGTCTCTTTTAAGGAGGAAAGATAAGAATCGAGAGTTCTCTTAATCAGCGCCCTCAAGAAGCGCAAGTTTAGCCTTGAGGTAACTTGATATATGGGGACAATTCTTTTGGTATGAATTAAGTCGTCTTCTTTTCCTGTGAGTTTCTCGTAAGTAAAATTAGTAATCTGCAAATCACCGAACATGCGTTCAAATCTTCCGTGGAGAACAATTGAAGTGCCAGGCTTTAGGGAATCTTTCAAGTACAGCTGGTTAAAACAGACCATTGTTGCCCTGCCGCTTCCATCTTCGAGGAGAATCTTCAGAAGTGGCTTTCCCCGTTTGGTATATATAATCTGGTGCTCCGCCACCACTCCCAGAGTAGTGGCTTCCTCTCCATGGTTGATTTGTCCAAAGAGCTTCAAATGGGCTCGGTCTTCATGACGGAAAGGAAAATAAGTAATAAGGTCTTCTACTGTCTCAATACCTATCTTCTTCAATATTCTTGCTCTCTCCGGGCCCACGCCCTTCAAGAACTGCACCGACATATTCAAATCTTTCATGATAACCGCAAAATACGACCTACCCTTCTCGAGTTAAAAAGACAGTTTGTGAGGAACATTGCAATTTTTAGTGATGAAGCCATCTCGGCCATTTGTCTACTCTAGCAAAAGCTTGTCCGAGTTCCGACGCAGTCGGAACGAGTTCGCTTTTGCGTATGTGGAGAGATGGCTTCGCAAACGTTAAAAAAATTGCCTGAGACGAACAAACTGCCTTTTTAACTGTAAGATTGGGCTTTTTGATTTAAAATATTCTTGTAATTATTTTTATATTTTGCTACACTTATTTAAATTTTATAGGAGGATGCAATTGCCTAAGAAATGCGTAATCTGCGGTAAATCTGTGCACTCTGGCTCCAGTATCAGCCACTCGCACCATAAGACTAAACGAAAGTTTAGAGCTAATTTGCAGAAAGTCAACATAATTCTAGATGGAAAAAACAAAAAAGCCTACGTGTGTTCCCAATGCATTACCGGAGGCAAAGTCATAAAAGCCTCTAAACTCATCACCAATTCAAAAGGGTAAACTCAAAGAACAGAGATAACTATACACAGGAGCCCCAATACCATCGAGGTAATATCTCTTGAGTGCAAAATCTAAAAGATATGACTCTCCGTTATAACCAAAACCATAGGTGTAGATTACTTTCCTATTTTCACTGAAATTCTCACCGAACATTCCCAGCCGAAGAGAAATATTGCGATTAAGAACGTACTCCAGGCCCATGTGGTAGAATGCCGGTGACTTTTCTCCCCCGTTCTTTCTTACATAGAATTTCTGCTCAAAATCAGAAGCAAAGGTCAAAAATTCTGCTATCTTTATCCCCACCCCTGCTCTAAGATTTAATGGCAAGCGGTCCGCGCGATAATCGCTCCAGTAAATGTAGGCAGGGCCGTTTTGCAGGGAAATTCCCATCTTCAGGGATGGTGAATGAGTGTAGATTATTCCCCAATCTAAACCCCACCCATTTCCTGCAGAGACGTTTGCGTGAGGTGAAGGGTCATCTTGTGCAATTCCTAGAGAGCCATACAGGTAACTTATGTTCATGCCGAAGGAAACCCTTGGGCTATAAGGAATGGCAAAGGAAAGTGTGTATTTGTTTATTTTAATCTCTCTCTCAGAGTAGGGCGGGTTATCTTCCTCTCTAAAATTGGATAATGGACGCCAGCTCAAACCTCCCAGACTACTACAAAAAGATAAGTAAGTAAACCATCCACCGCGCAAGGGTTCTCTGTTTACAATATCCTTTCTTTTCGCTCCGCTTCGCGCCAGGTCAAACATAAAAGTGGCTAGATTGCTCTCCATGAAAACCAATCCAGCAGGATTCCAGTAGGGAGCATCGGCGGTATTCGCCAGGGCAACAAATGACTCTCCCATTCCAATGGGCCTTGCTCCTATGGATACACCGTCGAAAGAATTATATAGAATGGGAGAAGACTCTTTACCAAAACAGAAAGTGGCTGAAAAGAATATTAGACAAATAACAAAAAAAATTTTCACTTGGGCCTCCTTAGAGTAAAAAGAAATAACAAATGAGAGCAATCAATTTGGATTTTGGATTTTGTCATTTGGATTTACTTATTTGACCACTTTCTCTATTGTTGCTCCCCCCAGGACTACATCTCTATCGTAAAAGACTACCGCCTGGCCAAGAGCAGCTGAGCGAACAGGCTTTCTGAATCTAACCAACACTTTGCCATTACCCATGGGAGATACTATTGCCTCTTCCCCAGCGTGACTGTATCTTATTTTGGCTACTACTTCCAGGTTTTCTTCTACTTCTTCTTTTGATATTAAGTGTAAGTCCTCTGCAATAAGTTCCTGCGAAAATAATTCCTCTTCGGGGCCGACCACAATCCTGTTAAGTTCAGGAACGAGTGAAACCACATAAAAAGGTCTGCCATAAGCCCCAATTCTTTTCCTCTGACCAACGGTGTAGCAGGCTATACCGCCATGTTTGCCCAGGACATTTCCCTTACCGTCAACTATCTCGCCAGGAAGCGAAGAGAAGCGGAAAGACAAAAATTTTCGGTAATCTCCGCCTATAAAACAGATTTCTTGACTTGCCTCCTTCTCAGCCACAGGTAAGCCAAATTTCTTAGCTGTTTTCCGGACATCGCTTTTCCGGTATCCCCCTAAGACCATTATGATTCGCGCCATTTGCTCCTGCGTCAGAGTATATAAAAAGTAGGACTGTTCCCCCCTCTCTCCTACTCCTTTTTTCAAAAGATATCTTCCAGAATTCTTTTCTATTCTGGCGTAATGGCCTGTAGCCAAATATTGAGCTCCTAACCCCTCTACTTTTCCCAATAAGAGCCTGAACTTTATCTCCCGATTACAGAGAATACAGGGGTTGGGAGTTCTGCCTCTGGAATACTCTCGACAGAAATGGTCAATAACCTTCTCCTGAAATTCATTATGGAAATTTAGGACATAAAATGGAATTTTCAACTTGAGCGCCACACTTCGCGCATCATTGATTC
>CAZTSA010000097.1:0-5024 GCA_964616885.1 uncultured Clostridia bacterium | reverse complement strand
AGACACTGCACAATAAATATTGTACTCATTACCAACGTGGCTGCCCACGGTCCAAGCAGCACCGCGGCCATTACGCCTCCTATGAGATGTCCACTGGTTCCCCCAGCAATTGGAAAATTCAACATTTGAGCTGCAAAAATGAAAGCAGCCATCACGCCCATCAAAGGAATCTGTCGTTCACCAAGACCCGCCTTTGTCTTCCTGATGGCGTAAGCCACACCTAAACCAGCCACAACATCCATGCCTACCCAGGTTTGCACATTCAAAAAACCGTCCGGTATGTGCATAATTTCTTACCCCCTTTCCTGACATGTTCTTGGGCCACGAATATCGTATAATCCTCATGTCTTCTGATACGCTTTTGCCGCCGGGATAGTATCTTTTCTAAAATCGTGTTACAGCAAATGAAAAAAATAATGTCTCTACGCTATCTCTTTCCCAGTTGTCGTCATAGTCAAAGAGCCGTGTTTTACACCTTTCGCTGACTTCAGTCTATGAGCCAATTTCTCAACCTGCCTCGGGCTGCCCTTCACTACAACTATCTCCACGCAATTGTCTTCGTCCAGGTGGACATGTTGACAAGAAATTATGAGCTCGTGAAAATCGTGCTGGACATCAGTCAATCTATTTACCAGTTCTCTTTTGTGATGGTTGTAGACCAAAGTAATTGCGCCCACAACCTCTTTTCCTTCTACCCATTCCTTCTTAACCAAATCTTCTCTAATCAGGTCCCCAATTGCCTTAGAGCGAGTGGGATAATTCTTCTCCTTGATGTCTCTATCAAATTTGGATAACAGCTCTTTCTCCAGTGATACACCGAAACGGACCAAACGCGCCATTGAACTAGCTCCTTGTGTGTTACCTTTTCAAAAAGTGTAGCACAAATACCTTGCCCGTGTCAAGTACTTTTTTCAGAAAAGGGGACAGGCTACTTTTCCCCTCCTTCTTTAGCTTCTCCCCGGTCTCTCTTCTAATTTTCTGAATCAGGAAATAGCCTGTCCCCTTCTTCTCCCTCGATACTTCGTATGTACACACTGTTGCCTTGGACAAATTCTAAATTGATGTCTCCGCAGTTAGGACACTGTGAACAGCAATTTTCCTGGAAATTTATCTCTATTCCGCAAGTCACGCATCTTGCTTGCAACGGTTCTTTTGTGATTTCCAGTTTTGCTTTGTCTGCAACGGTGCCTGGCATAAGGTGGTCTTCTAAGCTATGCCTCAGAAAATCCTCCTCAATTCCTGAAGCTTCGCCAACTATCACCACAATCTTAGTAACCACTTTCAGATTATTCTCTTTTGCTTTATCCTCTACTATTCGCAATAAATTCTGAGCCATACTCAATTCATGCATATTAGCCTCGAAAGTTCTAAGATATTTCCAGCGTTGTAACGATCTTCTCCAGCGCCTCTCTTACCGACTTCGAAATTTCTCTCCCGAATTCTGTATTAGCAGGCTGTATCCCGAGAAGAAATACGTCTGCAGAGGTTCTTTTACGTAAATAGTTTGCTACCAGATCCAAGCTCACCTTATGCGTGGAAAGAGAGTCATCCTTTATATCTTCACTTTCCATAATCTTTATCGTCCCCGGAGAAGCCCCGAGTTCTACCGCATCGATTAACACTATTGTATTTGATTTCTCACTGGCGATTTTTTCCAAATAATTTTCGGGAACTTCACCAACATCAAACAAAAGTAGATTATGCGACCTGTTATTCAATCTGCTCACTATCTCTGGACCAACCCCGTCGTCACCACGTAAACGATTCCCGATACCCACGAGCGCTATTTTGCCCTGGAGCCTATTCTTAAACTTTACAAGTACGTTATCCCGAGACAACTTACCCTTCCGTTTTCTTTTTACCCCATATATCTTCAAGGAGGACCTCTCGACGACATCTAGGACAGAGTAGGCGAAACATGTGTGCCCTCCTCAAAGGAAGGCCTATTATCGGTGGAGCTTCCACCAACTCTAGCTCCCCAAATCCCCTAAGTAACAAAGGCATATTGCCGTATGCTAAGGGTCCGAGCTTCCTCACCAAAAAGTAAAGGTGGTCCTTGGCTCCTATCACTTTACCACACTCTTCGCAAACTAACAATTCCTTTTCTACTCTAACTGTAGCTTCATTCCTGTCAAATAGAGCTAAATCGTACTCCGCCGTCAACTTGATTCCCTTTTCCGTAATGCAACTTGCCTGACACTGGCCGCAAAAAATACAGGTGTCAAAATGCAAAACTAGTTTTCGTGTCGGTGGCTTTGCTACAGTATCATCTATGACATCGATTACTCCCGCCGGACAGACTTCTGCACAAGCACAACACCCCACGCAGTCTTTCTCATAAAATTCAGGCTTACCGCGAAACTTCTCTTGAGGCACATGTGGCTCATAGGGAAACTTCGTGGTATAAGGACCTTTTATGATTGCTTTAATTGCTTCTTTTAACTCTCTCAATTTTGGATATTTCATCGTGACCCTACAGTTCTTTTTTGTCTTCTTCGTATCTGTCGCAAACAGATTTGTCCCAAAGCTTTACCCCTGAAATATGGGCTCCTCGAGCAATAGCGTGGGCAGATACGGGAGCGGTCAAAATTATAAAGACAATACATAGCAATGCTTTAATTCCAGGAGCAGTAAATCCCCTGAATAGAAATAGTCCAAATAGAATACCACAAGTGCCCAAAGTCACGCACTTGGTAGAAGCTTGAAGCCGATTATATACGTCGGGAAGCCTCACTAAACCAATGCAACCAAAGAGATCAAACATAAGCCCAACCGCGATAAAAATGTACGCAATTATTTCCATCATTACTCCTCAAATCCTTTCCCTTCAAGGTATTTAGCCAAGGCTATGGTGCCAATGAAACTCTGCAGAGCCCAGGCAATGCCAATATCAATATACCAGGGTCTCCCTGTAGGAATGCCTAACACAGCACAAAAACCAACAATTAGAATTCCCAATATGTCAATGGCAACTATCCTGTCCGCTGAGGTGGGCCCTCTCAAAATGCGGTAGAGGCAGAATAAACAGCAAAGCGAAAGGATAAAGAAAAAACGCATAAGACTAACCGACTGCCACTCAAGCAGTGAGGCAGGAGGATAAAATATGATTACCACAAATAGTGTGATAATTATCAGTAACCCTATTACCCAGCGCAACCTTCTAATCATCTTCCCAACTCCTTTGGCATCCAGAGTCGTCGGCCACTCCTGAGAGTGCCAGAATGCGAAGCTTCGCTTCGCTACTCCTCGTCACCCTAAAGGGCGACCCCCGTAAGTCTCGGAGGCACTCTTTAGAGTGCTGAGTCTATTCGAAAATTCTCTTCAAAATGTGTTCGAATTTATCCACAATCAATTTTGTTGCCTTTTCCACATCTTTATCCTTCACATCAATCCAGTGGATATAAAGCACTCCTTCTTCCTGGTCCACATCAACGGTTAATGTCCCGGGTGTAAGCGTAATGGAATTAGCCAAAAATGTAAGGCCTGTGTCCGATTTCAGACTTGTCTTCACTTTAACTATTCCCGGGTTGATCGGTAGATCTGGATGGCCCACCCTATACGCCACATCTAAATTTGCTTTTACGCATTCCCAAGTAAAAATTGGTAAATAATAGAAAAACCACAAATATCTTCTGGCGTGTGTAAAGAAGTACGGGCGCTTGACAAACATATCGCCGGTCATAAAAGAAACAAATATTGCTACCAGAATTCCAATTGAAATGTGTTGCCAGTCTGGCGGCCAAGTCAAACCAAGCCAGACCAAAATTGCCAGGAAAAAAAGGATGGTCCTACTTTTCATTATTTTATACTCCCGAAAATAACCTGGGCATAATTATTACCCTTCGCCAGAACCTCGGTCGCTAGATTAAGAAAATTCTTCTGTAGTATAGGCAGTAAGAGAAAGCCTCCAAATATGCAAATGATAGACAAAGCGACCATTGATATCTTCATTGTTAGAGGAACTTCTTTTATCCCTTCTAATGAAGCCCTAAATTCTCCGAAAAACGCTAATCTCTGAACTTTTAAATAGTACGCCAATGTCAATATACTCACCAGGACAGCAATGGAAGCAAAGATAAAATGTTTTGCCGCGATCGCAGCTAAGATAATCAGTAATTTGCTCCAGAAACCGCTTAACGGTGGTATGCCAGAAATAGACATCGAGCCGACTAAAGAAGAGTATCCTGTAACCGGCATCTTGGAAGTGAGACCGCCCATTTTCCTTAAATCTCTTGTCCCGGTAGCATATTCTATTGAGCCTGAATTCAAAAAAAGTAAAGACTTGAAGACCGCATGATTGAACAGATGAAAGAGTCCGGCCAGAATTCCCAGGCTTGTTCCCATACCTATCCCAAAAACCACATAGCCTATCTGACTGATGCTGGAATAGGCAAATAGTCGTTTGATGTCCTCCTGTCCCAAGGCCAGAAGCCCACCCAATACCATAGAGATAGCTCCTAAGACCATAAGGATTGAAGAAGAAATAGGAGTCATTCCCAGAACATTGAAGAAGATTCTCGCTAACGCATAAACACCCAGAACCTTAATCAGCACCCCGGAGAGCATAGCTGAGATTGGAGCAGGTGCTGAGGGATGGGCATCAGGAAGCCAAGTATGAAATGGCACTAAAGCTGCTTTTAGACCAAAACCCATAATGAATAGGGCGCTCACAAAAAATACTACCCGTGCCCCTCCTTTCTGTACCAGCGTGCGAGAAATATCTGCCATATTTAGACTGGAGGTATAACTATACAGTAAGGCAATACCCAACAGTATAAAAGAGGAAGCTATACTTCCCATCACCGTATATTTAAAGGAAGCCTCAAGCTCTTCATGTTCTACCCCAAAAGCAACCAGAGCATAACTTGATATAGAAGCAATTTCTAAAAAAACAAATAGATTAAATATATCCCCAGTCACGATTACTCCATTCATTCCGGCAAGCATCAACAAGAATAGAGCATAGAATTTCCATTTAGCGGTATATCTTTCCATATAACTTATAGAATAGATGGTAACCAAAA
>CAZTSA010000096.1:0-5036 GCA_964616885.1 uncultured Clostridia bacterium | reverse complement strand
CAAGCTTGGATGAATTGCCTCAGTTAATCAACGTTTTGAAAGGAGATATGAGCCTTGTTGGTCCTCGCCCGCCTATCCCTGGCGAAGTTACTAATTATGAGACGTGGCAAAGGAGAAGACTGAGTATGAGACCCGGATTGACCTGTTTTTGGCAAATTAGTGGGCGAAATGAAGTTAGTTTTGAGGAATGGATGAAACTTGACCTGGAATATATTGATAACTGGTCACTATGGCTAGACTTCAAAATCCTTTTTAAGACAATTCCTGTTGTCCTTTTTGGCACTGGGGCAAGGTAGTAAAGCCTTTTCGCGAGTTGCCGGTATGTGGTCATAATATCTCGCCTTAAACATCATTCCTCTCAAAGTAACCAAAAAATTGACTTCTTTTTGACATAATGCTAATATTTTTCGAGATAAAAAAGCCCCTCGGGAGGTATTGAAATGAGTATTTCCAAGAACTTTTTGAAATTTTTCTTAGTGTTCTCCTTAGCCTCAACAGCTGTATTATTTATTCAAACTTTGGCGCAAGCAAGAATCTATTATGTAGCACAAAATGGTGATGACGATAATCCCGGCACAGAAGAATTGCCGTGGGGAAGCGTTGATAAGGCAGCCAATACAATGGAAGCTGGGGATACTGTTTATATTAAACAGGGAAATTATAGTGGATTTGAGGTATCCAGAAGTGGAACCGCTGATAACTACATATCATATCTTGCCTACCCTGGAGATACTCCAGTAGTTGGGCAAATCTATTTTGGACAGAGTGCAAGCTATAATAAGTTTGTGAGCCTTGAGATTATCCCTGACTCTGGAGGAGGGGTAATAATGTCCGAGAACAATGACCATAACATAATATCAAAATGCCATATTCATAACTCCTCAAGTGTTGGAGTTGATCTGGGTGGTGGCTGTGACTTTAATGTAGTAGAAGACTGTAATATTCACGATTGCCACTACGCAATTCACACAAGTGAAGATACTAATAAGGGAAATATTTTCCGCAAAAATGTATGCTATAACCTTTCTGATGATGGTTTTAATTTTTCGCCTTCCACTAAAGATACCCAGGTGATTGACAATGTTATTTATAATGTGGACCGGGATAATAGTGGAGGAGCAGATGGTATTCACCTTTATGATGACGGAAGTGCAATTGTGAGAGGAAATCTGGTTTACCTTGATGGGGCGGCAACAGGCGGCGTCTTCTGGATTCACGGCGGAACAAACCATATTATAGAAAATAACACATTCGTTGGCCTTCCAGGTTTTACCACCGACTATGGTGGAATAATCTGGCTTGAAAACACTTCTAATGTTATCCTAAGAAATAACATTGGCTATTCGAGTGACGCCTCGATAGGCGTGGTGGCTGGAATAACTTCTTCCACGCGGGATGACTATAACGACTGGTACAATGTTGACTCATCCAAGTGCGTGTACTACGGAGGGGAATGGAAATCTGTTCCTGAGTATCAGAGGGAGGATAAAAGAGGTCTCCATTCTATTTCCAAAGACCCAAAATTCGTAGATTTTGCAGGTCGCGATTTCCGGTTGCGAGACGATTCTCCTTGCAAAGGCACTGGTGAGAACGGCGCAGATATGGGAGCTTACGGGGTGCCTGTGGGTGACTCTGTTATAGATGGAACTTATGAAATTAAAGTGCGGAATCGGCCCAATCCATTCCGCGCAGGTAAGCAAATTACCTGGATAGAGTATAATCTCAGGCAGCCTTCCAATGTAATAATCACAATCTACGACCTCGTTGGCCAGGAGGTCTGGCGTAAAACTTATCAAGCTGGAGAAAACGGTGGTAGGGAAGATAACAGTGTTCCCTGGGATGGACGGAATCTATCCGGAAAAGTAGTGGCAAATGGAGGCTATATTTGCCGCATCTGGGTAGAGAAAGAACATAAGTATGGGGTAAGGAAGATTGGCGTTGTTAAGTAGGGAGCGAGCGACGTGATGGTAAAGAAAGCTATTAGAGCATTTTTTGTTTCGGTGCTGATTTTGGGTACGCATTGCCAGCTGCTCAGGGCAGATAATTACCACGGAGCGCCCAACAACCATTTGCAGTCTACGAGAAATGAAACCGTAGCAACTGGCAAAGTCTATTATGTGGCAAAAGATGGCAGCAACAATTGGGACGGTTCTCTTGAGCGTCCCTGGCTGACCATTCAAAAAGCTGCTGATACCATGGTTGCCGGGGATACTGTTTACATCAGGGAAGGAGTTTATACTGAGAAGGTCGTGGCTCAACACTCAGGCTCACCTGAGAAATTCATAACCTACGCGGCATATCCAGGACATAAATCGGTGATAGATGCAGCGGGAAATGGCACGGTTTTCAGTATCATCGGGAAAAGTTACATAAGAATGGACGGTCTTGAGATAAAAAACGCTGGTAATTGGGGTATCCTTATGGAAGATTCTACGAACATTGAGATAAGAAAGGTAAAAGTCTCTTACAGTAAGCTTGAGAATATACAAGTAAGAGGTGATTCAAGCCAGATTGTTATTGAAGATTGCGAGGCGAGTTACAGTCAACAGTATTCTGGAATTGATATATATGAGTTTGACGGCCGTCCACATCATGTAATAGTAAAGAATTGTATTGCCCATCACAATCAGCAATTTGCTGGCATAGCCAGTGAACAGGCAGATAATTTAATAATTGATTCTAACATCTGTTATGATAATCGGCTGGGAATAGATATCGGAAGTGGGGACAGAAACGTTATAAGAAACAATACCATTTACGGCTGCGAAACTGGAATTGCTCTTAGCTCTAATGAAGATTCTGAAGTTTATGACAATATTATTCATAATATTGAGAATGAAGCAATTTACACTTACTGTTTTAGTCTACACGCTGAAGCCCATGCCAGAAATAAATGGTATAGAAACATAGTCTATAACTCTGGTTTTGGAATTTACGAAAGCAAATGGGACCGCCAGGGAAATGAAGGGGCTTCATCGGACCATGAATTTTACAACAACCTTTTCTACGATATCGGGACCCATGGAGTCTACCGTGTACCATTCTATTTCCGGGGACCAACTGGTCTCAAATTCCATAACAACACTATTTACCTGAATTCAAATTATGATGCAATCCAATTCCTGGAAGGTGCCGTTAATTCAAATGTCGAAAATAACATTATAAGCATAAGTGGAAACAAATCTCCAATAATAATGGATAGTTCATCCAGTAATGGTGCAATAATCGATTATAACTGCTACAATAATCGGGCCGGTACTGGAAAAGGTCCAGGAACACATTCGATTGCTAAAGACCCAAAATTCGTTGATGTTGGAAATCGCGATTTTCATTTGCAACCCGATAGCCCTTGCAAAAGCGCGGGAAAGAACGGAGTTGATATGGGGGCTTATGGATGGTAAGGGAAATCACTGTTGCCAAATAGGTAGGGGCGACATTTATGACGCCCGATAGATGGGCTTGTTGCGGGTTGCGATGGATCGGAACCCCTACATGCAATGAAAATAGGCGGAGATAATGGAAAAGAGAATTTTTAGAATATTCCTTGCTTCTGTGTTGATTTTTGGAATGGAGTGGCAATTTGTCAGGGCAGAGAATTACTATGGGATGGCCAATGACTATTTACAGTATGGAGCAGGTGCGAGGTCTTTAGCCATGGGAGGGGCATACGTAGCCCTGGCGGATGAGGCCAGCGCTTCTTATTGGAATCCCGCAGGCCTGGCACAGATTGAGGAACACCAGTTCCTTTCTATGTACGCCCCATTCTTTGAGGGGACGAGCTACAATTTCATCTCTTATGTTCACCCCCTGAGAAGGCTTGGCAATCTGGTCATCTCCGATGTTTTCCTCTATTCGGGAGGATTTGAAGAAGTCAGTGCTGGTGGGGAAGTGACTGGCAAAAGCAGTTCGGTATGGAAGAACGCGGCAATTGTTTCTTACGCAAATAGAGTTCATAGAAGTATCTTTGTGGGCGCAAGTTTGAAGCTGATTAATGAGGAAGTGATGGGTTATTCGGGCAGTGGTCAGGGAATAGATTTGGGTATACTTTGTAAGCCTTCAGATAGACTGAGCATTGGATTAGCACTGCAAAATGTTCTCAAGCCAAAGGTCACTTTGAGATATGAGCCCGATGTGTACAAAGTAAATGTTAAGGGCGGAATGGCATTGAGTCTACTCTCCCATCGTCTCACCTTGACTGCAGATATCAATAAACTGGCTGATGAGAAGGCGTACTTCTGTGCAGGGCTAGAAATTTGTCCATGGGAGAAGATTTCCCGCTATTCTTTGAACAAGGTCGCTTTGAGGTTAGGAATTAACCATTTGCAAAGAATTACCTTAGGAATGGGATTGAGGATAAAATTTCTCTCTTTAGACTATGCATTTAACAGCCACAGAATGGGAGACCTGCATAGATTTGGGCTTACGTTCCACTGGGGAAGTATCTATAAGGCAGGAGCTAAGCCCATTTTGAAATCGAAAAGACACCGATTAAAAAAGCTTTAAGCAGTAAGTTCTCCTCTACAATCTGTCCATAGAATGTCCCGCCTTAGAAACCCCGTCTGAAAGTCACCAAAAACTTAACAAAAATTTAACATTTTCTTAACAAAATCTTAACATAACTGTGATAAACTAAATTATAGAGAGGAAAAGAAAGCAGTCAAGGGGGTGGGTTCAGAATTAAGCTGTTGTAAAAAGACCAAATATTTTATGGCTCGATAAAGGCAAACCATTCGAAAGGGTGGGACGTAAAGCCACGGGTCCCGATTTTCAGCCGGGATAGCCGGGTTACCGAAGCCAGTAAACTCATAAACCCCTGGTTTTTCGAATGGAAAGCCAGGGGTTTTTATTTTGTTCCCCATAGGCGGCTCCGCCAGGGAGGTAGTGCCATGAATGTTTCCAAAAACTCCTTCAAATATTGCTTAGTATTTTCTTTCGCCTTAATAAGTCTATTATCTATTCCAAATTGGTCACAGGCGGAGACATATTATGTGGCAACTAATGGCAATGACAGTAATCCGGGAACAGAAGCTCAACCC
>CAZTSA010000095.1:0-5042 GCA_964616885.1 uncultured Clostridia bacterium | reverse complement strand
GTCAGGGTGGCCAAGCATGGAAACAGGGGAGTCTCCTCGGGTTGTGGAAGTGCCGATGTGGTACAGGGCTTGGGAGTCGGCCTCGATGTTCCTCCCGAGGTGGTTGCTAAGTGTGTGCGGGAGATTGGGATAGGTTTTCTCTATGCTCCCCTTTTTCACGGGGCTATGAAATATGCGATAGGTCCGCGGCGAGAAATCGGGCTTCGTACCGTATTTAATGTTCTTGGTCCTTTAACTAATCCCGCCGGCGCCACAGCTCAGGTTCTTGGCGTTTACGATGGCGAACTGACAGAAATGATGGCTCACGTACTAAACAACCTGGGGGTAAAGAGAGCTTTCGTTGTCCACGGTCTGGATACCTTGGATGAGATTACGATTACTGGCCCCACTAAGGTTTCTGAACTGAAAGATAAGAAAGTGGAGACTTACTATATCCGGCCTGAAGATTTTGGTCTACCTGTCTCCCACCCAAGCGAGATAAAGGGTGGAGGAGTCAAAGAAAATGTTCAGATAGTAAACTCAATCCTCAAAGGTAAAAAAGGCGCACAGCGGAATGTCGTGCTTCTCAACTCCTCGGCCGCTCTTGTGGTTGCGGGGAAGGCATTAGACTTCAAACAGGGGATTAGACTGGCTGAAGATTCAATCGATTCCGGTAAGGCAATGAAAAAGTTGGAGCTATTGAAGGAGTACACCACCAAAGCAAAACAGTAATTATGAATTATAAATTATGAATTATGAGTTATGAATTACGAATTGAGAACCGCTGGGAGACTCTGAAATTTATTTTTGCATTTGTAACTCATAATTGGTGCTGTCTATGAATATCTTAGAGAAGATAGTCTCTTGCAAAAGAAGGGGAGTGGCTGAAAAGAAGGAGAAGATTCCCCTGGCTAAACTGAGGGATAGAATCAATAAGCTACCTCCAACCAGGAATTTCAAGGCAGCGATTTCTCGTCCAGGGAGAATAAACTTGATCTGCGAGATTAAAAGAGCCTCTCCTTCAAGTGGCATAATCTGTAAGGACTTTCACCCCAGAGAAATAGCCAGGAGCTATGAGAAAAACGGCGCGGCGGCTATTTCTGTCTTAACAGAAGAGAAGTATTTTCAGGGAGATATCCTTCATCTATTCTCTGTTAAACAAAGCGTTAAAATCCCCGTTCTCCGTAAGGACTTTATTATTGACGAATACCAACTGTATGAATCAAGAGCTTTTGGTGCCGATGCTCTACTTTTGATTGCTTCTCTTTTGGATGTTGAAGAGCTAGTCCAATTTATGAACACAAGTAGAAGCCTGGGAATAGAAACTCTGGTTGAAGTTCATTGTGAAGAAGACCTGGAGAAAGTTCTGGCCATGCCTGCAGGGATTATTGGCATAAATAATCGCAATCTGGAAGATTTCACTATTGACCTTAGCGTAACTAAAGAGTTAAGAAAGAAGATTCCGCGAGAAAAAGTGGTTGTTTCCGAAAGTGGTATCAAAACGAGAGACGAGGTTTTGTTATTGAAAAGTACGGGAATAAATGCTATATTGATTGGACAGGTTTTGCTGGAAAGCGAAGACATCGGTGAGAAAATGAAGGAATTAAGTATTTAGAATTGTACGCATGGTTTTAAAGCGTGCAAAAACAAAGGAGGTGGGTATGGAGCAGACGAAGATTGTCCTATCGGAAAAGGAGATTCCGCAGGCCTGGTACAACATCCAGCCGGACTTGCCAGAACCTCTGGCTCCGGCATTGCATCCCAAGACTTTTAAACCCCTGGGACCCCAGGACATGGCACCTATCTTTCCTATGGAGTTAATTAAACAGGAGGTAAGCCAGGAGCGCTGGATCGACATACCGGATGAGGTTCTCGACATCTATAAGTTGTGGAGGCCGACACCTTTGCATCGAGCTCATAGGTTGGAGAAAGCATTGAAGACCCCCGCCAGAATCTATTATAAGAATGAGAGCGTAAGTCCTCCGGGAAGCCACAAGCCAAACACAGCAGTTGCTCAAGCCTACTACAACAAAAAGGAGGGAGTAAAAAGAATTAGCACTGAGACGGGAGCAGGGCAGTGGGGAAGTGCACTTTCTTTTGCCTGTAACGTCTTTGGATTAAAATGCACAGTCTATATGGTAAAAGTGAGTTACAATCAAAAGCCTTACCGGAGAATCTTAATGGAGACATGGGGGGCGGAAGTCCATCCCTCGCCAACCAATTTAACCAATGCCGGAAGGTCTATACTGAAAAAAGACCCCGAATGTTTGGGTAGCTTGGGTATTGCAATATCGGAGGCAGTAGAAGACGCGGCAACCCACGATGATACCAAGTATTCTCTCGGTAGCGTTCTAAACCATGTTCTGTTACATCAAACCGTTGTTGGTTTGGAGCTCCAAAAGCAGTTGAAAATCGCTGGAGAGAAGCCGGATATTCTAACAGGATGCGTGGGTGGAGGGAGTAATTTTGCCGGATTCTCTTTCCCGTTTGTCAAAGATAAATTGAAAGGGAAAGATATACAGATAATTGCCTGCGAGCCTGAGGCCTGTCCGACTCTAACTAGGGGCCCTTACCGCTACGACTTCGGAGATACTGCTGAAATAGCTCCAGTGGTGAAAATGTTCACTCTGGGACATACCTTTATTCCTCCTGGAATCCATGCCGGTGGACTGAGGTATCATGGCGACGCCCCCTTGGTTTGCCTTCTAGTGAAGAAAGGAATTATTGAGGCCAGAGCATACCATCAGAATCCTGTATTCGAAGCAGCTGTTTTGTTTGCTCGAACTGAAGGAATTCTTCCTGCTCCAGAAACAGCCCATTGTATAAGGGCAGCAGTGGATGAAGCGAAGAAATGTAAGGAGACTGGAGAAGAAAAATGCATCGTGATAGCCTTCAGTGGACATGGACACTTCGACCTTGCTGCCTATGACGCTTACCTGCAAAAGAAATTAGAGGATTACGCCTACCCAGAGCAGAAAATAAAAGAGGCTCTGGCAGTAGTTCCGAATATCGAGTGAAAAATTATGGAATCCTTCCGACAGGAAGGCTTTCTGAGAGGCCATGTAGGGGTGGCACTCCGTGGCCACCCTCTATGGACGGCATGCCGAAAAATCGGCATAAACTGCGTCCGTCCTCTACAATTTTGAATGGAAGATTGCCCAATAAAGAGTTTGTACTCATGGTCAGGATAAAAATTTGTGGCATTACTAATGAAAAGGATGCTTTATGGGCAGTCAATCTGGGAGCCGATTATATAGGCTTCAATTTCTACAAGAATAGCCCTCGCAAAATTTCTCCAAAATTGGCAGCTCAAATTATTGGAAAACTCCCCTCCTTCACTCAACCCGTGGGCGTTTTTGTAAATGAGAAGATGAAAGTGGTCAAGAGGATTGCCGAAAAATGCAGGCTGAATCTGGTGCAACTTCACGGCGAAGAGGCTCCCGAATATTGCCGAGATTTGCAGGCTCAAAGTCCTCGACTGAAGATAATCAAGGTATTCAGGATGAAAGATAAGGAAAGTCTGGAAGGGATGGAAAAGTATGATGTAGATTATTATCTTCTGGACTCCTATGTTCCTGGGGTGGAGGGAGGAAGTGGGGAAATTTTTAACTGGGATATGGCAGTGGAAGCGAAGCAGTTTGGCAAACCTTTATTTTTGGCGGGAGGTCTCACTCCCGAGAATGTGGCCCAAGCCATAGAAAAGGTCAATCCCTATGGTGTAGATGTAGCAAGTGGTGTGGAAAGAACTCGCCGGCGAAAAGATTATGAGCTAATGCGTGAGTTCATAAATCGGGTCAGGATGAAGAAACTTTGAGTGTAGAAGGCAATATGGATACGCAAAAGGTTTTACCAGACAAATCAGGCTATTTTGGAATGTTCGGGGGAAGGTTTGTTCCGGAGACCCTGATGGCTGCTCTTCGAGACCTGGAGCAAGTTTACAATAGGGCAAAGAGAGATAAAGATTTTCAGGAGGAACTCAATTACTATCTCTCGGAGTATGCAGGAAGACCTACACCATTATATTTTGCCAGAAACCTGACGGAGAGGATGGGTGGTGCGAAGATATACCTTAAAAGGGAAGACCTCTGTCACACAGGTGCTCATAAGATAAATAATACCCTCGGTCAGGCGCTCTTAGCCAGGAGGATGGGTAAGAAAAGGGTTATTGCTGAGACAGGAGCCGGCCAGCACGGAGTAGCCACAGCTACTGTCTCGGCACTTTTGGGGCTGGAATGCGAGATTTATATGGGAAGTGAGGACATAAAAAGGCAATCGCTCAATGTTTTCAGGATGGAACTCTTGGGAGCGAAAGTCATTCCGGTCACTTCTGGGACTAGAACCCTAAAAGACGCAATTAACGAGACGATTCGAGATTGGGTTACAAATGTAAGGACAACGCACTATCTTTTGGGTTCCTGCGTTGGCCCGCATCCTTATCCTATGATAGTGAGGGATTTTCAGTCAGTTATTGGCAGGGAGGTCAAGCGCCAGATATTGGAAAAGGAGGGCCAACTGCCAGACTATTTAATAGCCTGCGTGGGCGGTGGAAGTAACTCTCTTGGTCTATTTCACCCTTTTTATGACGATTCAGTAAAGTTCATCGGAGTCGAAGCAGCTGGGTTGGGAATAAAGAGTGGCAGGCACGCTGCTCCTCTATGTGCGGGGGAGATAGGAATACTGCATGGGTCTAAGAGTTATGTTTTACAGGACAGCGACGGGCAGATTCTTCCCGCACATTCTGTTGCTCCTGGCTTAGATTATCCGGGAGTTGGGCCTGAACACAGTTTTTATAAGGATACAAGGCGTGCCGATTACTTCGTTGTTACGGATCGGGAAGCACTGGAGGCTTTCCATCTGTTGTCTGAAACCGAAGGCATTATTCCGGCGCTGGAACCGGCTCATGCTATAGCCTACCTTATGAAGATGGTAAAAAATACTAATAAAGAGGAGATAATTGTACTTTGTCTCTCTGGCCGGGGAGATAAGGATGTAGAAATAGTGAAGGGGGGATGAAGGGATAGTTTTCGGAGTCGCTCGGAGAGAAGATTAAAAGTTAGTTTGCT
>CAZTSA010000094.1:0-5074 GCA_964616885.1 uncultured Clostridia bacterium | reverse complement strand
TATCCACCAAATTTCACCATAGCATCAAATATTCTATTTGCTTTTCCTACAGAAATTCCTTTCTTTCCTGCTCCTTTTACAAAATTCTCTCTTTGTCTTTCAATTTCTACAGGAATCTTCTTCCCCATCGCTTGGCGCAAAACATCAGCCTGTTCTGGTGTAAAACCTGCTAACTCGGTAGCGATACGCATAACATCTTCCTGATAGAGGATTACACCATATGTGTCTTTTAGAACTGGCTCAAGCAACGGATGTTCGTAGTCTATTTTCGCACGCTTATGTTTTCGCGCCACAAACTCGTCCACCATTCCGCTCCCAATAGGGCCGGGACGATAGAGCGCTACAAGAGCAATCACGTCGGAGAATTCCGTCGGCTTTAACTTTCTCAATAGATCTCTCATGCCTATGCTCTCCAGTTGAAAGACTCCTACAGATTTTGCTTCTGCCAAAAGCTTGTAAGTTTTCTTGTCATCAAGTGGGATATCGCAAGGTTCTTTAGGAGCCTCTTTTGCTCTCTCACTTATAAGCCTCAACGCTTCGTCGATAACAGTCAGCGTTCTCAATCCCAGAAAATCTATTTTCAAAAGACCTAACTTTATCAGGGCAGAATCTTCGTACTGAGTAGTTACCACGTTTTTGCCGCTCTTTGCTAAGGGCACATAATTAACCATCTCCCCCGGAGTAATTACAATCCCCGCGGCATGGACGCCCGTATGCCTTTTGAGCCCTTCAATTATCTGGGCCGTATCCAATAGATTTCTAACCCCGCTCTCATTTTCATATCGCTTCTTCAGTTCCGGCACCGCCTGTAAAGCCCCTTGTATTGTCTCCCCAAAAGGGATCAATTTGGCAATTCCATCTACCTCAAGCAGTGGAACATTCAATACCCTGCCAGTATCTCTAACTACAGCTCTTGCTAACATGGTTCCGAAAGTTATGATCTGAGCGACGTTTTTCCATCCGTATTTCTCCTTCACGTAATCAATAACCTTATCCCGTCCATTATCGGCAAAATCAATATCCAGATCCGGCATGCTCTTCCTTCCAGGATTCAAGAATCTTTCAAATAGGAGACCGTACTTCAACGGGTCGAGTTCAGTGATTCCCAGAAGATAGGCGATGAGACTGCCGGCGCCGGAACCTCTACCAGGGCCCACCATTATCTTTTCCCTTTTCGCATATTCTATGAAATCCCAAACAATCAGAAAATAGCTGGCAAACCCCATCCGGCTTATCACTGAGAGCTCGTAGTCCAACCGTCTACGTATATCGGGGGTAACTTTACTGTACCTCTTCTTCAACCCCTGTTCACAGAGATGTCTTAAGTAATCATCCAGGCCATAACCATCTGGAATCTTATAATCGGGCAAATGAATTGTTTCAAAATCAAGCTGAAGACTACATTTTTCAGTAATTTCTATTGTGCTCTTTATTGCTTGTGGGATTTCAGCAAAAATTTGCTTCATCTCCTCAGGGGATTTAAAGTAGAATTCTTCTGTAGAAAATTTCATGTGGGACGGGTCATCGAGCGTTTTGCCGGTACCAATACAGAGAAGTATCTCCTGTGCATATGCGTCAGATTTATCAACATAATGGCAATCATTGGTAGCTACCGATGAAATTCCTGTCTCTTTCCCCAATTTGACTAGTTCGCGGCAGACCTTCTTCTGTTCACTGATTCCATTATCTATCAGCTCAAGGTAGAGGTTCTCTTTACCAAAAATCTCGGCGTAGAAGGAAATGGCTTTTTGGGCCTTGTCGTGGTCGTCATCTAATATAGCCCGGGAAACTTCGCTCTTAAGGCAGCCAGTCAAACACACTAATCCTTTAGAATACTCTTTTAACACTTCCCTATCTATTCGGGGCCTGTAATAGAAACCTTCAAGGTAGCCGATACTTACCAGTCTCATCAGATTTTTGTAGCCAATTTTGTCCTTTGCCAGAAGGATTAGATGATTTGCAGTTTCCGCTATGCCACTTCCTTCTTTAACATACCGGCTTTGCGGTGCAACATAGACTTCACAACCTACAATCGGCTTTATCCCGCTACTCACGCATGCCTGGTAGAAACCGATTGCGCCAAACATATTCCCGTGGTCGGTAATAGCCAAAGCCGGCATCCTGTATTGGGACGCTCGCTGAATAAGATTCCCCGGACCTCCGCGGTTATCCACAATACGACAGGCACCGTCAAGAAGGCTATATTCAGTGTGGAGATGGAGGTGGACGAAATCTGAATGTTCCATAAGATATTCCCTTCGCAGCATTCACCGCTTGGACCCCTCCCGAAAAGGAGGATACATTGTTTTTGCAAGGAGTCCAGAATTTTTTGGAGTCCGCGATGAAATAGAGGAATGAACCAAAGCGATTAATTTTCATCCCGACCCAAAGGAAGGCTAAAAAAGTCTATCAAATAGCGGAAAGAAAAGTCAAGGGAAATGTTGAATGACGAATATATCTATTATTCTATGGTAGTTACGTAAAGTTTTACATAACGATTCAAAAGAAACTCTTCTTCCAAAAGCCTTATTCTAATAGCAAATAAGTACTTCTTGCCAGCGTATTCTTCTCTTTTTGGAAAATTAAGGTAAATTCCAACTCTGGCCTTTTTCTTTCCTTTCAGTTCAAATTTGGACTTATCAAAAGTAAGCAACTCTGGGTCGGGGCAATCCTCGTATCCATTTTTGACTCTCACCGCTGCTATTTTTGGTGAAACACTTCTTATCTCGTACATATGAGGATAATGACTACGATTTTTGACTCGTAATAACTTTCCAAAAACCTTCCTAACGTCACAAACTTCCCCCAACTTTAAATTCTCTAACGATACCTCATCCGGAAAAACGGCGAAGTCGAAACTTTCTCCAAACTCTTTAGATAAATCTCTTTCCTTTTCAGAAGTCTCAAGTAAAAGTCTACTCTTCAAACCCAAAGCGATGGGTAACTGCCCACCGCCCACAGTTTGTGACCAGATGTTAACTTGATATTTCTTGCCTAGATACTTCTTATCATTAGGAACGGTAACGATTACATCAGTCATTGCATATTTTGACGGCTCAAGAAAAAAGTAATCCTTTTCCAACTCCACCCAGGAAGCATCAGGAATGGGCTCGTATCCCTCCTTCAATTCACTCACGGAAGGGACCAATACTTCCATTTTTAACTCGATGGGTTTTTCACCTCTATTCATGACCCTGAGGTTCTGATTAACTTTCTTCCCTATCGTATAGTTCTTTCCGATACTTAAGTCCCGAACGACTACCTCAGTGAAGCTGGTGGATATGCCCCCAGTATTGCCCTCTTTGGGAAGAAAAAGAAATAGAATCGTAAGAGACGTGAAGAGATACCTCTGCATCCTTACACCATTTTTTTACTTCTTTGCTATGTACCTTTGAATTATATTTTATCAATTTCTATTGCAGGAGTCAAATCTAACCTTATCTTTATAATCTTTTTTCTCGGGCACTCTTTGCCTTTCCTGTACGCGACGGGCGAAGGGTTAGAAGGCGAAGCCTCTCTTTCCCACCCTTAACTCCAAAATTCTCAGCCTCAAAAATTCAGCCTCCATCAAGATAACTGCAAACTTGGTTCCTACCCTGTTTCTTCGCTCTATAGAGCGCTTGATCGGCTCTACTAATGAGAATTTCTCCCGAGGTCCTTTTTTCTATATCCTTCTCTGTGTACGAAGCAGTGCCTATGCTTATGGTGATCTTGAGAGGCGTATTGGCGTGCCCATTGAAATTGGTTTCTTCTATGATTCTCCTTAGTCTCTCCGCAAAGATGGCAACCCTTTCACTATCCGTCTCCGGGGCAATAATTGCAAATTCTTCTCCTCCATAACGTGCTGCTACATCAATGCCGCGAATTTTTTCTTTCAATATTCTGGCCAATATTTTCAACACTTCATCTCCCATTTGGTGACCATAAAGGTCGTTAAAAGATTTGAAATGGTCTATATCTATCATCACCAAAGAGAGAGGTTGTCCATATCGTTGAGCGCGTTCTATCTCCTCTTTCAGGCGTAATTGAAAATAGCGGTGAATGTACAGTTGTGTTAATCCATCAGTAATGGCTAATTCGTATAATATAGCATTTTCTATACTTACTGCTACGTGGGTGGCCAATGTGGAATATAAGGTAACTTCATGCTTGGTGAATGGCTCTCCTGATAGCTTATCACTCAGATTGATTACTCCAAGAACTTTCTCCTTAACTTTTAAGGGCATAACTAAGAGAGGCTCCTTTGTTTTATCTCTTTTTGGATTAAATACTTTGTAGCCCAGGAATTTTGTTGCATCGTTTAGGCAGAATACTTTACCAGTCTCAGCTGCTTTTCCAGCCACTCCTTCGCCAACCTTGAATTTGATTCTTTCAAAATCTTCCCTGTTAATGCCTCTAGCGGCTTGCAACTTTAGTTCATTTGTATTCTCATCAATTATCATCAGAGAAACTTTTTTGACCTTGGCCATTTCAACATATACGGACACTATCAATCGTAAGAGCTCTTCTTTCTCTAATATCGAACTTATTTTCTTGCTCAATTTCTCCAAGATTTCTAAATCATGCACTTTTTGGGCGAGTGCTTCTTGATTCTTTAAAAGGTTCTTCGTCATATTGTTAAAAGATTCTGCTAATTCACCGATCTCGTCACTACTTTTTATCACAATCCTGTGTTCCAAATCGCCAGCACCTACCTTCTTGACGCCTTGAATCAACTTGGCCAACGGGCCGGTTATGAAAGAAACCAGAACCCAAACCACTGCTAAACCCATGAGTAAAACTCCAGCAGTAATTCCAAAAATAATTTTTCGCACACGGGCAACCGCCTGAATGATTTCTTCACCCGAGAACCCAAGGCGGAGTGTGCCCAATTTTTGTCCTCTAGCAAGGATAGGCGTAGCAATATCATAGTAATCTCCGAAAATCTCCGTTTGATTGTGTTGACTAAGCATTCCCTTCGCCTCTTGTGCCTTCAGTGCAATTGGGTCATCATAGATTATGCCTTTGATTACTCCGTGATCGGAATGAGAAATCACGCCTCCTGCGTTATCCAAAACCATGGCATATATTACTG
>CAZTSA010000093.1:0-5131 GCA_964616885.1 uncultured Clostridia bacterium | reverse complement strand
GGAGCTTCAAATCCGCCAGGTAAAGCCCCGGCGCTGGCGGATTTTGAGCGAGGTTTTACGAACCGAGCGACTCCGAAAACTATCCCTTCATCTTTATTATTCCATCACCACCTTGCCCGTTTCCACATCAATTATCTTTATCTCCACTTCCCCATCCATCTCTTCGAGTAACGCCACTGTGGGATTCTCCTTGGGCAAAGAGGGGCTACCCGGATTTAAAAATACTATGTCACCCTCCCTTGCCAATTTAGGACGGTGTGTATGACCAGAGATAAAAATATTGGCACGCCATCTCTTGGCAAGGTCGACCTTTTCCTCATCGCTCAGTTTATCACCATGGTTCACTACAATGCGCAGGGATCCCAACTGAACTAAGGCATACGGGCTTTGCAAAGGAAAATTGGCTACAGTGTCATCAACGTCTGAATCACAGTTTCCCCGCACAACTACCAGGGGAATTTCCAACTCATTCATTTCCTGGACTAATTCGCCGGGAGCAAAACCCTCAGGCATGGGGTTTCTGGGTCCGTAATTGAATACGTCTCCCGCGTGTATAATCATATCCACATTCGGAAAAATTTCTTCTATCACTTTGTGCCAACCTACCAAATCCCCATGCGTATCTGCCACAACCCCAATCTTCATCGTTTACCTCCCCTGCTTCTTCCTATTCTAGCCTTCATAGCGCGGAGTTTTTCTTCTATCTAATTCCCTTATCCTATCACGAAGTTCAGCTGCCCTCTCATAATTTTCCTCTTCAATAGCCTCCTCGAGTTTTCTCTGAAGTTTCTCCTTTTCTGATAAGGGTCTCTCCCTGACAATCTCCTTTGCCAGACCCCTCAAAAGCTCCAGAGACCTTCCCTTTTCAAAAGTAAAAGTTGCGTTTTCCATATCTGGAAGAGAATCAATCGATGTAATCCCCTCTTCTATCTTTTTTAAGGCCTCCTCGTAATCCTTTCTTTCTAAATAATCAAGTCCCTTCGCTAATGCGTTCATTCTTATTATATATGGCCGATACTGCTCAAGAGCCAGTTTATCTTCCTCCTCGATGGCGTATTTCTTCACAAAATCAAAATATTCAATATTGCGCTGGGTATCCCTGACCACTCCTTCATAATCTTTTAACTGAAAAAACAGAACGTAGCGATAATAATATAGTAATCCTTCTTCATGTAATCTTGAGCAGTCCTCCTTTGTAAGACCAAATCCCTCGTCGGTACCTCTCTTCTCTTTATAGACTTCAACTTTTCCCTTGTAATACTCCAGAAGCGACTCTTTCCCGTAAGGTTTCTTACCATCAGGCCTGCCATCTACCTCGAATTGCTCAATTCCCAAAGGTAATCTAATCTGAATTTTCTCTTTACCGTTATTTCCTTTTATCTTTCTTATGTTGTTTAACCGGTCGTATTCCCAACTGCTGAGAACGTCACTGATGTCATAGTTCATCTTTTTTCCCTTTCTCAGAATTTTGTCTTCTTAAGCAGAAGACTACTCTGTTTCATGGCGCAGAACTCACCGCACATCGTGCAAAGACGAGAATCTCTCGGCTTCGACTTTTTCCTCTCTTCTCTGAACTTTCTAGGATTTATTGAGAATCTTTCTTGTCTTTTCCAGTTAAGGGAACTCCTTGCTTTGGATATCTGGATATCCCAGTTTAATGCTCCTTTTACGCCCTTT
This sequence comes from uncultured Clostridia bacterium, assembly GCA_964616885.1. Classification (GTDB taxonomy): domain Bacteria; phylum UBA6262; class WVXT01; order WVXT01; family WVXT01; genus CAZTSA01. Next base: position 3,454 of record CAZTSA010000093.1, on the reverse strand, counting down.
GCCACGTCAGCCGAATGGGCGGCAATCCTGGCAGCAATGACTCCTTCGGTTACATCGTCCACGTCGGGGAGGCGAAGATGCTCCGCAGGAGTAACATAGCACAGGAAATCGGCACCAGAGGCAGCAGCAAGCGCTCCGCCAATAGCACAGGCAATATGGTCATATCCTGGTGCAATATCAGTCACCAGAGGACCCAAAACATAGAAAGGTGCACCAGCACAAAGTCTTTTTTCCAGTAAGACATTGGCTTCAATCTGATTCAAAGGAATATGCCCAGGCCCTTCTATCATCACCTGAACATTCCTCTCCCTTGCCATTCTTGTCAATTCTCCCAGAACAGAAAGCTCTGCAATTTGTGCGTCGTCTGTGGCGTCGGCAAGACATCCCGGCCTGAGTCCATCTCCCAGGCTCAATGTCACATCATATTTGTAGGCTATGTTCAGTAGCCTATCGAATTCTTCGTATAGCGGATTCTCTTCATTATTATCCACAATCCATTGTGCTAAAAACGCTCCGCCTCTACTGACGATCCCGGTAATCCTCCCATTTCTTCTCAAAGTTTCGACAATTCTCCGGGTAACTCCACAATGGACTGTCATAAAGTCAACACCTTCCTCGGCCTGTTGCTCAATAACGCTAAAGAGATCCTCTTTATCCATTTTCCCTATCTTTACACTCTTACGAACAGCTTCACAAACAGCCTGATATATGGGCACAGTACCTACAGGCAAAATGGACCGTTGAATAACCATTCTTCTTATCTTCTCAATATCCCCTCCTGTGGACAGGTCCATCACACTATCTGCTCCAGCTTCAATAGCTGCATCTAACTTTCTCTTCTCTTCCGCAATACTTACTCTATCAGGGGAAGAACCGATGTTAGCATTCACCTTCGTTCTTAATCCTTTTCCTATTCCTATTATTCGTATCCTGTCGCGCTGGCGGCGGTTTACATTAGAAGGAATAACGACTGTTCCTTCAGCCACTGAGGAGCGGATAGACTCTGGAGTCAGGCCTTCGTTAGCAGCAACTGTTCTAATCTCACCGGTAATCTTTTTCTTCTTGGCCCATTCTAATTGCGTCATTAATCTAACCCTTTGCCTCTCTAATTCTTCTCTTCATCTCTTCCGCGGCTTTTCTCACACTTTTGGCATTGCACACTGCATGGATAACAGCCACTCTTTCGGCACCTGCACGGATAACATCTCCAACATTCTCTTGGTCAATCCCACCGATGGCAAAAAAAGGTATCTTAACCTTCTTTCTTGCCTGACGAATTGGATTAAGCCCTATCGGCTTCAAGTCCGGCTTGGAGGCCGTGTAGAAGGTCGGCCCGATGCTGACATAATCAGCACCCTCTCTTTCCGCTTCGACAGCTTCTTTCAAACTATGAGTGGAAACACCTATAAAACGAGTAACAGGACGCACCACGGGAAGAGTGGCACCTTTCTCCGGCTTCCGCTTCTGGCCTCTTTCATATATTGAAGCTCCTGCTGCCTCCCATCTTAAGAGCCTTCTTGCTAATGCTAAAGGCATATCTTGCTGGCCAAGATGGATTCCATCGGCGCCCAGAGCTATGGCAACATCTAAACGGTCATTGACTACCATCGCCACTTTGTGGCTACTGGTGATTTGTCTCAACTTCTTTCCAATCTCGATTGTCTTCTTATCCATCCAGTCTTTTACCCTGAATTGAACCATATCAGCCCCACCCAGGATGACTTGCTCAGCCATCTTCAAGTAGTCCAGATCCGGCCTGGGAGAAAGGATAACGTATAATTCCACATCCTGCAAACTCTTAATCATAAACAGTATACCGTATCACTACACTAAAATTTTTGCAACAGGCCAACCTCAAAGCCCCCTTCCTTCACTCTTGCCAAAAGAGATATACCTGTTTTTTCCTTCTTATTTTGATAAACTATCGCCCTTCCCACCACCGTACCAATGATAGCGCCCAGAACTACATCTGAAGTCCAATGTTTATCATGATAAACACGGGAGAATGCCGCAAGGCCGGCAATAGTATAAGCGCTTATATCAACGAGAAGATTATCGTACTCTGAAGCTATAACTGAAGCTAAAGAAAAAGCCACTGTGGCATGGCCAGACGGAAGGGACAACTTGGAATTATCGAATGTAGGCCCGTAGAATTTCCCGCTACCTTCCTCGCGATAAGGTCTACTCCTTCCGGCAAGAACTTTAAGACTTGAACATATGAGTCCTGAGATAATAAAAGATTCAAAAGCTGAAATCGCCGTCTCTTGAGATTTCTCGTCATTGAAAATTTTACCACCTAAATAGAAAATACCGGCAATAGAAAGGGTTGCTCTTCCATCCCCAAACTGTTTTGAAAATGACAATATTTCATCCCAACTTTTGCTGTGGGAATCTTGGAGTGAATACCTGATGTCTTCATCTAGGACCATCAATCCTGAGGTGCCGATAAGAATTGCGGAGAGTGGAAGAACGTCAGACTTACGTAATCTGAGAGGACTGGTAAAGATATATTTGGAATCACTGGCCAATCGGCAAAGTATGCTTCTTTTCTCAGAGGCAACGGCAAACCCAGCCCGGGAAAAATAGAAAAGAATAAGAATTGAAAGAACTATCCTGATCCAGCTCTTCTTCAATTTTTCCCTTGCGAGGCTCAATCGGTCCCTCTAAGAAATGCGCGTAGCCACTTCCTTTTCTATCCCGTAGATTTTGAATCTGATTTTCTTTAACCTGTCTCCCGCATCTGCTGAAATAAGTTTAGAAAACTCTTCCAGAACTCTTATTCCCTCTTCTACCCTCCTGAAATTTGCAAAAAGGATATCTTTGAGATTACTCCTCTTTCCCTCTTTGATGGTCAGTCCTACATCCCTTTCGGGCTCCCTGGATTTCAGTAAGCGAGGGTAGATGCTTTTGGTAACCTTAGTCAAATTATGCCTGACATTTCTTATCTTTTGAGATAACTTCTTATCATCGTATAAAAAACGGGCTATGTCCTCAATTACTCGTAAGCCTTCTCTTGCTCTATTTAAATTAGCGTCCAAAAGCCTGTACCTATTTTGTATCTTCAAAGTAAGAGAATTCTCCCCAGCGACTCCGAAAACTATCCCACCCCTCACTAACCACCCCTTAAAAGATGGTTTGCGAAGAATTTCTGGAATTTTAGCCAAAAAACGAGGACGGCTGGTTCTCCTTTAAGCAAATCACTGTCCGACGAGCGAAGCGAGGAGTTCCGATTTGTGCTTTGCAAAGTCCGAAGTTTTTTGGCGTTAAGAAATTCCTCAATGATGAGTAAACCATCTTTTAATTTTCTCTCCGAGCGACTCCGAAAACTATCGCACCTCTTGCTACCCCGAGGATGAAGGGATAGTTACAGGAGCTTTAAATCCGTCAGGTTTTGCCCCAGCGCTGGCGGATTTTGAGCGAGGTTCTAACCGAGCGACTCCGAAAACTATCCCTT
>CAZTSA010000092.1:0-5141 GCA_964616885.1 uncultured Clostridia bacterium | reverse complement strand
TTCTACCCGCCTTATGGGGGGTTCGGAAAGCCTATAAGAGTTATCCCCACTTACCATCCTGCGTATCTCTTGAGAGACCCTGAGAGAAAAAGCGAACTATGGGAAGACATGAAAAGGATAAGAGAGGCTATGAAGATAGGGAGGTAATTCTTGTGGCAGAAGAGCCCAGAGAGGAAGAGCAGATAATTGCAGAGGGCAAGATTTTTGCAGTTATAGCTTACCTATCAGTTCTCTGTCTAGTTCCTATTGTTTATTTCTCCACGTTGAGGATGATTCCGACACTTTCAAAGAGGGTTAACAAGTTTGCCGTTTTTCACGCCAGGCAGGGATTCGTTATTTTTCTTCTGGAAGTCGCTCTTATGGCCGTAAACATAATTCCAGTCGTGGGCCAGTTGATTTTTGCGGGAGGGTCCTTGATTCTTTTTTCCTTTCTCTTGTGGGAATTGTTCAAGTTCTTAGAGGTAACTACTGGAAGTGTCCAATTATAAGTGATTGGGCTGAAAAGTTTAGGGTGTAAAAGATGCTGAGGGTTATTTATGGCGATGCAAAGATGTCTGTCAGTCGTTTTTCCTATTCCTTTTAATAGAATTTTTCAGTATTTACTCCCACTTGAATTGGAGTCAGAAAGACTTGTGGGAAGGAGAGTAGTGGCGCCGTTTGCAGGTAAGGAAATGATAGGATATGTTGTAGATAGTATGAAAAAGCCAGGATCAAAAGGTCTAAAAATGGCTGAAGAACTCATTGATACAGAGCCTCTAATTTCTGAAAATCTTTTGGAGCTTGCCAGGTGGATATCCGAATACTATGCCTGTTCTCTAGGGCAAGCTCTGGATACAATACTTCCCCACAATTTTCGGTCAGTGAAGTTACGTGAAAAGGTTAGAGAGGAAGAAGCCAAAATCTTCCCTGCACTTATACCTTCTCCACAGCAGAAGAAGATACTAGAACCCATTCAGAACAATATAAAGGATAAAAGGTTTGGTACTTTTCTTATCCATGGCGTGACTGACAGTGGCAAAACTGAAGTCTACCTACAGGCCATAGCTCAAGCTCAGGAAGTGGGAAGACAGTCAATATTTTTGGTTCCTGAAATATCGTTAACCCCACAGTTTGTCAGTATTTTTGAACAAAGATTCGGACCGAGGCGCATCAGCCTCTGGCATAGCCGGCTTTCTCGAGGCGAGAGGTATAGAACCTGGCGATCAGCTTACCACGGGAATATAGATATAATGATTGGAGCAAGGTCGGCTATTTTTGCACCTTTTCCCAATTTGGGCCTGATAATAATTGATGAGGAACATGATACTTCTTACAAGCAGGAAAAAAGACCTCTGTATCATACGAGGGAAGTAGCAGAGAGACGGGCGGAGCTGGAGAGAGCAACTCTGGTTCTGGGTTCAGCGACTCCTTCCCTGGAGGCCTTTCATCGTGCTCTTGCGGGGCTAAGACCATATAGACTACTAACTCTTCCTGAAAGGGTATATGAGAAGTCCCTCCCTTCAGTAGAGATAGTTGATATGCGAGAAGAATCTGGAAAAAGAGGCGATCGAGGCATTTTCTCTCAGAAACTTTCCCGGGCCATTAGTGATAGACTAGAAAAAGGTGAACAGATTATTATCTTCTTGAATCGACGAGGCTATTCAACATTCATTTTATGCCGAGAATGCGGCTTCGCATTAAGATGTCCAAATTGTAGCGTTTCCATGGTCTACCATTTGGATGAGAAAAGGGTCAAATGTCACTATTGTAATCATCACGACGAAACGCCCAGATTCTGCCCCAGATGCGGCAGTAGAAGAATTCACTATTTCGGGACTGGAACCGAGAAGGTTGAACAGGTCGTGAGGAAGATGTTTCCCCGGGCAAAAGTCATGAGAATGGATATCGATACGATGCGCTATAAGCACGCTGCACAAGAAATATTTAGTGCATTTCGCCAGCAAAAAGTCGATATCTTAGTTGGGACTCAACTGGTGGCTAAGGGATGGGACTTTCCCAATGTCACTCTGGTTGGAATAATTTCAGCGGATACAGCTCTAAATCTACCAGATTTCCGCTCTGCAGAGAGAACTTTCTCGTTGATTACTCAAGTGGCGGGACGCAGCGGGCGAGGACCCAGAGGCGGCGAGGTTATCGTGCAAACTTACAACCCCGACCATTATAGCATAAAAATGGCACTTACGCACAATTACCGCTCATTCTACGATAGGGAGATAGAATTCAGAAAAGAATTGAATTATCCTCCCATTAGTAACCTGATAATTATTTTGGTAAAAGGTAAGGATGAAGGAAAAGTTATGGAAGCGTCGGAGAAGATTGTTTCTCTGTTGAAAAGAGAGATTAGTCAAACTACAATACTGGGACCTACACCAGCTGTGCTGAATAAGATTGCTGGAAAATATCGGTGGCAGATTATTATCAAAACCACGGACATGAAGTGCATTAGCGAATTTTTCCAGAGACACCAGCTTGGATTTGAGTGGAAAGGTGTAGAGATTAATATCGATGTTGACCCTCTCAGTATGCTTTGAGTCAGAAACAAAGATTGTATAAAGATAAGAAATTTGTTATTATTGAAAAACGCTTCAAGCTATCTTAAGCCTGGGGACATTCAATTTAGATGAGGAATACAAGGTGCGCCTCTTGTTTATGGGAACACCCGATTTTTCCGTCCAGTTCTTGAGAAAGATAATGGAGAGCGACGAAATTGTAGCTGTTGTCACCCGACGAGATCCCCCGAGCAAGAGGGGACACCGCTTGCAATATTCGGAAGTGAAGAGATTTGCTTTGCAACAAAAGTTTACTGTACTTCAACCAGAGAGGATTAACGACATCAGTTTTGTGGAAAGCGCGAGGAAGTTAGGCCCAGATTTGATTGTGGTTATTGCCTTTGGAAAAATCCTCCCGCCCGAAGTTTTGAGTATTCCGAAGAAGGGTTGTGTGAATATCCATTTTTCTTTGCTTCCCAAGTATCGTGGCCCCGCTCCCGTGCAATGGGCACTTCTTAATGGCGATTCTTACACAGGAGTATCATCAATATTTATGAAAGAAAGAGTGGACGAAGGAGAAATTATTCTACAGAAAAAAGTTTCTATAGACCCTGAAGATAACTACTTGAGTTTACTGGGGAAATTATGCCAACAAGGAGTCAATTTACTGGGAGAGACCCTCGATTTGATAAGGGAAGGGAAGGCTTCCGCTCACCCTCAGGATAATTCTGGGGTGAGTTATGCACCTTTGTTGAAAAAGAGTGACGGTCAGATTTTCTGGAATGACTCGTGTCAGAGGATACTCAATCGAATTCGGGCGCTCAACCCGTGGCCCGGAACCTGCATTAAAGTAAACCGCGGGAAAAGAGTGAAGATATTAGAGGCTGAAATTATGCCAGTACCTCTCGGGGCGAACAAGAGAAGTTTTCCCAAGCCAGGGGAGATTGTGGAGATTAAAAAAGGAGAAGGATTTGTAATTGCCTGCGGCGAAGGAGGACTTCTGGTTACTCGGGTTCAGCCGGAAGGCAAATCTATTCAGGGAGCTTACGATTATCTTCAGGGTGCCCGGCTAAAAGTTGGCGATATTTGGGGCAAACAATGAACTTATCTGCCAGGAGAATTGCATTGGAAGTTCTGTATAAAATTGAAGCAAAAAACGCTTACAGTAGAATTGCGCTGGATAGTGCTCTTTCGACTCATGAGTTATCAAAAGAGGATAGGGCACTGGTTACTGAATTGGTCTATGGGGTGATTCGGCATCTCAATACTCTGGACTGGATATTGAATACCTATAGTTTCAGGCGAAAGATAGAAGAGCTTTCCCCTTATGTGAGAAATATATTGAGGTTGGCAGCTTACCAGCTGATTTACCTGGACAGGATTCCTGCCTACGCAGCAATTAATGAGGCAGTTGAGATGAGCAAGGAGTTTGAACACAGTGGTGTCGTTTCCCTAGTCAATGCTCTGCTACATGCAGTTAACGATACTGGAAAAGATATTATCTATCCTGACCCGGAGAAAAACCTATCTTTCTACCTTTCCATAAAGTATTCTCATCCACAGTGGCTAATTACGCGCTGGCTCTCGCGATTTGGGGAAAAGGAAACAATTCAGCTATGTGAAGTCAACAATCAAGCGCCCGCACTTTCTATTCGCACGAACACATTAAAGACTACCCGACAAGAGCTTATACATATCCTGGAAAAGGAAGATTTGAAAGTGGAGGTGAGCTCAGTTTCTCCTGCTGCATTAAAGATAAGAGATTTTGTTTCTCTTACCCAATTGGAATCCTTCAAGAAGGGTCTGTTTACTATCCAGGGAGAGAGCTCTCAACTTATCAGTTATATTCTTGCACCCCAGCCTGGAGAAAACGTGCTGGACGCTTGTGCTGCGCCGGGTGGGAAAACCACACATGTGGCTGAACTTATGAAAAATACAGGTTCAATAGTTGCTTTAGATATTCGTAAGACTCGCCTAGAGATGATTAAGGAGAATTGCAAACGCTTGGGAGTAACCAATGCGAACGTAGAACTTCTGGATGTGACCCAGGCCGGTTCGGTCTACTCGAAAAAGTTTGACCGATGTCTTGTGGATGCGCCCTGTTCCAGTATAGGAATTATCCAGAGTCAGCCGGAGGTTCGCTGGAACAGGGATTATCGGGAGACCCTGGTCAAAATGCCGCAGCTACAGTCTGCCATTTTAGAGGGCGCCTCCCAATGCGTTAAACCGAAAGGTGTTCTAGTTTACTCGGTGTGCAGCCTGGAACCGGAAGAAGGCGAGAAAGTTATTGATAAATTCCTTAGAGAAAGACCGTTGTTCCGTCTTGAGTCGGTTAAACAGTGTCTTCCTGTTTCTGATGAGGAACTGGTTGATGAAAATGGCTTCTTGAAGATTTATCCTCATCGCCATCACATGGACGGTATGTTTGCCTGTCGGATGGTGAGGATGTGAAAATTGGGATGAAGGGATAGTTTTCGGAGTCGCTCGGTTAGAACCTCGCTCTAATTCCGCCAGCGCTCACGTCAAACCTGGCGGAATTGAAGCTCCTGGAACTATCCCTTCATCCTCGAGGTGTTAAGAGGCTGGGGATAGTTTTTGGAGTCGCTCGGTTGGGACTTGAAAAAATAGTTTGTTCATCACTAAGTAATTTTT
>CAZTSA010000091.1:0-5349 GCA_964616885.1 uncultured Clostridia bacterium | reverse complement strand
GATTTCTTTCACTGGGTTAAGCTTTACTTTTACGCCCAAATCCCGTACATATTGGTAAGGCTGGATAAAAGTCCTGCCCACGTAGTGGTTTCTCACAATGCCCATTTCAAAGGGAATTCCAGACTGCTCGGCATAGCCCATAGCCGCATAATTGCCAGAATCTGGAATAGGCATAACTAAATCTGCTTCTACAGGACATTCTTTGGCCAGCTGCATACCCAACCTCTTTCTGGTCACGTAAACGCTCTTTCCAAAAATGTCACTATCCGGCCGGGCAAAATAGATAAATTCAAAGATGCAAGAAGAATGCTTCACACCGGAAAATGGCCTGACAGAGTGGATTCCGTTTTTATCTATAAAGAGTATTTCTCCTGGCTCTACGTCTCTAACATACTCAGCTTTAATGAGGTCGAGAGCACAGGTTTCCGAAGCAAGACAATAAGCATCGTCGAGCTTCCCTAGACACAGGGGCCTAAAGCCCCGTGGATCTCTTATTCCAATTAACCTATCTTCTGTTAACAAAACAAAAGAATAAGCTCCCTCTATCCGAGTGAGAGAGTGAATTAAACTTTTCTCCAAATCGCTGTCTTTCGACCTCGCTATCAGGTGAATTACCACCTCACTATCCATCGTGGACTGGAAAATAGAGCCTGATTTCTCCAGTTCATTTCTCAGGCGAAGAGTATTGACCAAGTTGCCATTATGAGCAATGGCGATGGACCCTTGAGAGTATTTCACGAAGAAGGGCTGAGCGTTCTCAATAATAGAAGAGCCAGTGGTAGAATAACGGACATGGCCTATCGCAAGATGCCCGGAAAGTTTCTCTAGCACTTCGTGACTGAAGACATCAGCCACAAGTCCCATGCCTCTGTGCCCAGCCATCTGTTTGCCGTCAGAGACAATGATTCCCGCGCTTTCCTGTCCTCTATGCTGAAGGGCATAAAGACCTAAATATGCAAGCCTGGCAGCATCCGCGTGTCCAAAGATACCAAATATTCCACACGATTCCTTCAGTATATTCTCCAACATTTTCGTATCTCTTTTAATGTAGGGGCTCAATTTATTGATCCCGCTTTTTCCAATAAGGGTTCGATAAATCGAACCCCTACAGTGGAAAATCAATTTTCTCAGAGGGTTCTTTAGGTCCTTATACTAATTTTTCTCTTCAGTAAGTATTCTTTCACCTCTTTGATTCTAAATTCTCCGTAGTGGAAGATAGAGGCAGCCAGAGCTGCATCAGCTTTTCCTTCGGTCAGAACCTCATAGAAATGTTCGAGCTTCCCCGCTCCACCGGAGGCAATCACAGGAATGTTTACTGACTTTGAAACCATACGAGTTAGCTCAATGTCGTACCCACCCTTAGTCCCATCTGTATCCATGCTGGTAAGAAGGATTTCGCCAGCACCCATCCCCTCTGTCTTTTTTGCCCATTCTACTGTATCCATACCAGTAGGAGTCCTGCCTCCATCTACATAGACTTCCCACTTTCCCTCTGTCTTCCTTTTAGCATCTATGGCTACAACAATACATTGACTCCCGAACTTTTCCGAAGCATCTCTAATCAAGAAGGGATTCTTTACTGCTGCTGTATTTATAGAAACTTTATCGGCGCCAGATTTAAGTAACAAATTGATATCTTCTATCCCGCTGATGCCTCCCCCCACTGTAAAGGGAATAAAAACTTTTTCAGCAGTCTTCTCAACCACATTCACTGTTGTCTTCCTTTCTTCGACGGTGGCCGTAATATCTAAAAAGACAAGTTCATCGGCTCCTTCTTTACTATAAAAGGATGCGGTTTCCACGGGGTCCCCCGCGTCCTTCAGATTTACAAAGTGAACTCCCTTTACCACGCGCCCGTTCATTACATCTAAGCAAGGGATAATCCTTTTAGTTAACATAATAGATTTCCTTTTAGGATTCATATCAGATTGCAAAAATTTCTTAAAATCTTCAATCCCTTCTCTCCACTCTTCTCAGGATGAAATTGCATCCCATAAATATTATTCTTCTGAATCATCGACGGAAATTCTCTTCCGTATTCAGTTATTGCAGCAACTATCTCTGTATCTTGTGGCTCAGCATAATAAGAATGGGCGAAATAGACAAAGCACGGAAAGCTAAGATTCGAAAGCAAGGGCACCTCGCCTTCTGGTGTTAACTCGTTCCATCCCATATGGGGTACTTTCAGTTTGTTCTTAAATCGTTTCACTTTTCCCTGTAAAATGTCTAACCCTCTGGGGGCAGCACCTTCTTCACTCTCGCTAAATAGTAACTGGAATCCGAGGCAAATACCTAAAAAAGGTCTGCCTTTTTCAATAAATTCATGAATATCAGTAATGATTTTCAGGTTTTTGAGATTCTCCATAGCCTTAGAGAAAGCTCCCACGCCAGGAAGAACAATAGCATCAGCATTACAAATCGCCTTTTTGTCAGAAGCTACTCTAACGTTTGCTCCCACCTTTTCCAGTGCGTTGCTAACGCTTCGCAAATTTCCCATACCGTAATCGATCACGACTATAGCCAAGCAATTCCTCCTCTTGGGAATAGGATATAGGAAGAACCTCCCCTCATCCAGACCCTCTCCCCTCACCCCAACCCTCTCCCCTAAGGGGAGAGGATATAAGCCTGCCCGTAGCGCCTGCCCGACGCTCAGCCGGGACTGCCTATTCTGGGCCTTAACGGCCAGGGCCTGCCCGTGCCTGGCACGAGCCACGGCCAGGGTGGCACGAGCCATGGCCAGGGGTGAGGGGAAGGAATGGCTTTAATTCCTAAGCGATAATTAATGACTGCAATGAGTATGCCCATTTTTCTGCCATTTTTTCGAGGGATAAATTAATTAGTTTTATTCTACCAGCTATTATTTTGAATTCTTTGCCACCTGTTCGACCAATTATTTGAAAGGGCACATTGTTCCTTCTTGCAATATTTTCAATTTCATTAATGCATTCCTTCTTACAAGAAAGAATAATTCTTGATTGAGATTCGGCAAAGAGTAATGCATCTTTTCTAATGTCAAAAGTTAATCTGTCAATAACAGCGCCAATCATATCTTCTCTGTTGGATACACAGCATTCAGCCAATGCAATCGCCAGCCCCCCTTCAGAACAGTCGTGCGCCGAACTGACCAATCCTTTCCTTATTGCTTCTAATGCTGTGCGCTGAACTGCCTGTTCTAACTGCAAATCTAAATTCGGAGCATCGCCTTTTACTAACCCATGCATTTCTCTTAAATACTCGCTCCCTCCTAATTCTTCCTTACAATTTCCCAAAAGAATGATTATATCATTTTCTCTCTTAAAATATTGCGTACAAACTCTGGCCAGATCATCAATAATTCCAATCATTCCAATTGCAGGAGTAGGACAAATTGCACCTTTAGGGTTCTCATTGAAAAAGGATACATTGCCGCTGACCACGGGTATTTCAAAAAACTTGCAGGCACAAGCAATCCCTTCTACACAACTTTTGAACTGCCAGAATCTATCAGGCTTTTCAGGATTTCCAAAATTTAGACAATCTGTGAGGGCTGCTGGCTCTGCTCCTGAACATACTAAATTTCTTGCCGCCTCTGCAACTGCAATTTGAGCGCCGAGGTATGGATTTAAATAACAATAACAGCTATTGCAATCGATAGTGGCAGCAATAGCTTTGTCTGTTCCCTTCAATCTTAGGACAGCTGCGTCAGAGCCAGGCAAAACTATAGTATTAGTCTGAACCATATGATCGTACTGTTCATAAACCCATTCTTTACTGGAAATAGAGGGAGAACCCAAAAGTTTGAGAAAAACTTCGTCATAATCTTTGGGCTCAGGAATTGTGTCTATATCTAATCTATTCGAAGCATTCAAATAATCTGGCTCCTTGTAGCGCATATCATAGACGGGCGCTTCGGTTAATGCCCGGGCTTGTAATTTGGCCACTATTTTACCTTTATCTTTGACCCGAACAACCCCATCATCAGTAACTCTACCAATAACTACAGCATTTAAGTCCCACTTTGTAAATATGCTTCTTACTTCGTCCTCTTTTCCTTTCTTAACACAAAGAAGCATCCGCTCTTGAGATTCAGAAGTCATTACTTCCCAGGGTTCCATGCTAGCTTCCCTTCTGGGAACAAGTTGCAATTCTATCTCCACCCCTGATTTACCAGCTGACGCCATCTCGCTTGTTGCACAGGTAAGACCTGCCGCACCCATATCCTTAATTCCTACAATATGCCCTGTGGCTAAAGCTTCTAATGTAGCTTCAATTAAGCATTTTTCAGTGAAAGGGTCTCCAATTTGAACTGTTGGCCTCTTTTCTTCATTTTCCTTAAATTCTTGCGAAGCTAAAACGCTACAACCTCCAATGCCGTCTCTTCCAGTAGTCGCTCCAACATACATAAGGGAATTGCCAACCCCGGAAGCGCGGGCCCTGGCTAATCTATCTTTCCTCCCGATGCCAATGCTCATCACATTAACCAAACAATTTCCAGTATAGCTTTCGTCAAAATATATCTCACCACCGACGGTTGGTACTCCCAAACAATTTCCATAGAACTGGATGCCATCTACCACTCCTGTCAAAAGATACCTATTATATGAATCTTGTAAAGGCCCAAAACGCAAAGAATTCAGGGATGCTATTGGCCGTGCTCCCGTGGTAAAAATATCTCTGATGATACCCCCAACCCCTGTAGCAGCACCCTGTTTGGGCTCCACCTGGGAAGGATGATTGTGGCTTTCCATCTTAAAGATTACAGCCAGACCATCAATAACAATTCCTCCCGAATCTTCCCCTATTAAAGTTTGGTATTTGCCCTCCTTTGGGAAAAGTTTAAGCCAGTTACGAGAACGCGGATATCCGCAGTGTTCAGACCACTCAACAGAAAACATTGCCAATTCAGTAGGCGTTGGCTCCCTTTTTAAGATTCCTAAAATTTTCTGGTATTCTTCATCACTAAGGCCTAATGAACGATAAACTTCCTGTTTCATCTTCTTTACTTTGTAGGATTAAGTTTTCTCTTACTTATTAATTCTTAATCCTTAATCCTATTTTTCTCCAACCATTTGATAGCCGATTTGAAAACTAAAAGTCCGTCATTTGAGCCGAGTGTGGACTCAGAACTCCTTTCGGGATGCGGCATCATTCCCAATACATTTCCCTTCCTATTTATAATCCCCGCAATATTGTCTATTGCTCCATTAGGATTGAATTCACTACCGGTCCTGCCTTCCCTGTTACAATAGCGAAAAATAATCTGTTTATTTCTTTTGAGTTCTTTAAGTCCACCCTCATCAACATAGTAGTTACCTTCATTATGGGCTATTGGTATTTTCAAAATTTGATTTTTCTTGCAAAGATTTGTAA
>CAZTSA010000090.1:0-5352 GCA_964616885.1 uncultured Clostridia bacterium | reverse complement strand
AGAGTGCAAGCCTGAGGAGGTTACCCGCCCACCAGTCCACGGCGCACATGTTTACTGTTAATCCTTTGAGAGGCCGGGGACTTGCAGTTCTCTTCTCTACCCATCCCCCTATCCGGAAGAGAATTGAAAGATTGGAAAAAATGGCGTCCGAGGAGATGTAAAAGGAACTCTGAAAAGGTCTTTTCGTCGCCCTGGTTCATGGAGATTGGTTGGAAGTTCACAGCGAATAGCGAGAGAATTTACGAACTGTGAACTTTAGACAAGATCGAAGAAAAAGGACAGTTTTTCAGAGGTCTTTGTGTTTAAAGGAAATGTGAATGGCTATCGTTAAGTTTATCCTTTTGGCCACTATTTGTATTGTGCTCTTTTCCCTACCCATTTGTGCAGGTGAAAAGTTATTAGATAAAGTTGCAATAAGTAAAGTTGAGTTTTTTCAGAAGGGAAAATTAGCTGAAGTTGCGAAGGATGACGCTCCACTCAGGATTAGAGCCTACCTTGAAGCCAAGGAGATAGCGCCGGAATTCAGAGATAAATTTCTTTTAATTTTCTACATGGACGATTTGCCCGTCCGCACTTTACCCATCTCAGACATCAGGTCTACCCCATTTGTTGACTACTTGTGGGAGAAACCCACGAGTGGTCTCCATTCGGTAAGTGCCTCTCTTTCAACAGCAGATACTATAGGTGCAAGGGTCCATTACAATATATTAGTAGAGGAAGTAAAACCTATCTTGAGAATAAACAGTCTAGAAATAGATACTACCAGGAGGCTTGAGGCTGGCGATAGAGTAAAATTCTTCATCTTGGTAAGCAACGATTCCGAAAAGGTTATCCTGCCGAATGATTTTATTGCAAAGTTAGAGTTAAAAGCTAAGGAAGAGGAAAGAACTATTGTCCTCGATTTCGGAACTCCTCCGAGAATTGATCCCAAAGCACACAACGTTAGCCTGGGTACTATTGAGTGGGTTGTTGAACATGGGGATTGGTTGGTCTATCCTCAAATTCTTCCCAGAGTGGTTAACAATAGAAAAGTACTTGAAGTAGTGAAAGCCGAAGAGGTTTTTCTCGATCTTAGAATTGGCGAGTCGAGACCCGATCTCTTTCTTACACTTTCTCTTTCTCCTCACTCTCCATATATGGGACAGAGCGTGAAGGTTTTAGTAAATGTAGAAAACAAGGGCGACCTTCCTTGCCAAAAGTATCGTCTATTTCTATATGTGGATGGGCGACGGAAAGGTTCAATTACTGAAGGACCTACTATTTCGGCGGAGAAATCCCAGAATTTCCAGTTCGCCTGGACGGCTGAAAGGGGGAGTCACTACTTGAAAGTATCGGCCTCCTACGAGTTTGACGGTAGGGAATTCCTGGCTAAAGCCGAATCGGCCGTCACTATCGAGACGGGAACAAATCTTGTGCCAGTTATCCTCTCCCGGAAGCCCGCCGAGCCCCAGAGCGGGGACATCATGACTATATTAACCAGAATAGAGAACATTGGGGTAAGCCCTATTGACCCCTGGCATGAAGAGACGGAGGTGGGCTACAAGGCAATCTTTTCCGTGGATGGTATAGATAAGGAGGTCAGATTTGATGGTGAGATAGGGATTGGAGAGGAAGGTGATTTTGAGTTCAACTGGGAGGCTGAGGAAGGCGAGCATCTCTTGAGATTTTCCTGTCTCTATGTTGGGATAAAAGGTGCGGAACCTCTTTTGTGGAGTGATGAGGAAGCAATTAGAGTGTCGCCTCCGCCCAAGCTTGTCTGTGTTGGCGACAGTTGGACCCCGAATCCGCCCACAAAAGGAGATATTGTTGAGGCTTCTCTTTTGGTGAAAAATGACGGTGAGGGCGTAGCTCGTCTATGGAATGAAGAAGAAATGACGGGATATAAGATAGTTTTCTCCTTTGGTTCCGAAGAGAAGGAAGTCAGTAAACGTATACCTCCTGGGAAGGAGGTCACATTCTCTTTCCGTTGGCAGGTGGATGAGGCAGGAGAATACCCTGTAAAGGTCTCATTTGTTCATCCGAATGGTAAAGAAATAGTAAAGCCGTATGGCGGCACTCTATCTGTCCTTTTCCCCGAACCTGTTGATGAATTGGAAAAAGATACATTGAAGCTTCTGGAGAATAAGGAGAAGAAGAAGGCATCTCTTTATAAGTCTCTGGGGAAGAACCTAGAAGAGCTTCTTCACCCGGTCCATCCTAAACTGGAGAAGCTGGCGAAGAAGGCGAGTAAGATAGTCCTGGCGACCTTAAAATCTTTTCTTGAAGAGAGGCAAGCCTTTCCATTTTCGGGAAAGGTTCTCGAAGATAGAGATCTAGTAGAAATGGAGAGAAACATAAAAGAAATTATGGAGGATATAGATAGAATCGACTGGAGTTCAGCCATGCGGGAAGAGGGAAGGATGGAGTCTGAGTATGCTAATCTAAGAGAATATATCTTCCGCTCTTTTTTCTCTGAAGCCGGCATAGTCTACTTTCTGGAAAAGGAGACGGCAGGCTATCGGCAAATAGTAGCTAACAATTCATCGGTCAGTAAAGGAAAAATTCGTCCTTATCCTGACGAAAAAAATGAACTTCTGAAGGTTCTTAAAGGTAAAGAGAAATTGGGAATGGATATTTATCAAGATTTCCAGAGCAAAGAATCCCCGTTCGCTTTCTTAAGGAAGGAAGGCGAGCGAGACAACAGGGTGAAAATCCAGCTACGGCTGTTGAAGTCTATAGTTGGAATGCTGAGGATTGAGGGAGCGGCGACTGGAGACCTGCAGGCACAGTTATATCGCAGATGAAACTATTGTGAAAGGAGATAGAAATGGTTCCTG
Source organism: uncultured Clostridia bacterium (assembly GCA_964616885.1). GTDB lineage: Bacteria > UBA6262 > WVXT01 > WVXT01 > WVXT01 > CAZTSA01. The sequence continues at coordinate 2,536 of CAZTSA010000090.1, read as the reverse complement.
AGAGTATAATTAGGGAGATTTCTATTAAGACAGATTCTAAGATTCTACTTCTGGTTATGGATGGAGTTGGCGGTTTGCCAGTGGATGGAAATACGGAGATGGAAAGAGCCGAAACCCCAAATCTCGACAATCTTGTTTCCCGGTCAATTTGTGGCTTAACTGATGCCGTTGGGTACGGGATTACACCTGGTAGTGGCCCTTCCCATCTAGCACTATTTGGCTATGACCCTCTGAAGTATCTTATTGGGCGGGGTGTCCTGGAGGCTTTGGGGATAGGGTTAGAGTTGACCCACAAAGATATGGCAGCCAGAGGTAATTTTGCGACCATGGATAGTAGAGGAATAATTGTTGACCGCCGAGCAGGGAGAATTCCTACTGAAAAGAATAGAGAGATTTGCGCTCTTTTGGGGAAAAAGATAGAGAAGATAAATGGTGTGAAAATTCTTATTCGACCCGGTAAAGAGCACCGCTTTGTGGTTATTTTTCGGGGGGATGGTCTGAACGGCCCACTTAGCGACGCTGATCCCCAGAAAAACGGAGAGAAATCAAAGCTCGCTCGGGCACTATCTAAGGGGGCTAAAAAGGCGGAGGGGGTTGCCAATAGTTTTATCAAGAAGGCGAGTGAGGTTTTGAAAGGCCAACACCCAGCAAACACGGTACTTTTGAGGGGAATTTCGAAAGTTCCCCGGATTCCATCAATGGGGGAACTTTTCAAGCTTTCTCCAGCAGCGATTGCTACTTACCCGATGTATAAGGGGCTGGCTCGACTGGTGGGAATGGAAGTCCTGGAAACAGGGGAGACTATGGAGGATGAGTTAAAGACACTTAGAGAAAACTTTGAGAAATTCGATTTCTTTTATCTCCACTTCAAGCAAACCGATTCTTCTGGGGAGGATGGCAACTTCGAGAAGAAAGTGAAAATGATTGAAGAAGTGGATAGATTTATTCCTGAAATTATGAACATAGGTTTTGATGTGATTGTAGTTACCAGTGACCATTCTACTCCTTCTCTATTGAAATCTCACTCCTGGCATCCCAATCCGTTCTTGCTCTGGTCAAAATTTATCCGGGTTGATGCGGTGGAGAGATTTACAGAGAGAGAGTGCGGCAAGGGAGGTCTGGGGAGGTTCCAGGCAGTTGATGCCATGCCTCTGATGCTGGCTAATGCCCTTAAGTTAAGAAAATTTGGTGCCTGAACAGGCGAAATCAACGCTCCTTAAGATATGTAGGGATTCTTCACAAGTTTTAGCACCAATATTTGGCTTTTTGCGTTGACTTTTGTGTGTATATTTAGTATATTCAAAAAGAATATTCCACTATTTAGAGCCAAAAATGAAAGAAATAGATTGTTTACGTCCTCTGAGATGGTTGACAATCTCCGCCTTCCTGTTAGTACTATTAGTTTTTAAGCTTACCGAAAACTACTTCAAGCGAAGCCTATCTACAACCTGGGCAATATTTATATCTGCTATATTTTCTCTTATCATAATTGCAATACTTTTGCTTCTTATCTTCAGAGCCATTTATAGCCAGATATTGAAACTGACTATTTCGGAGAAAAAGCAGGAGGAGATGACCGCCCAACTTAGGAGATCGAAGGATGAACTGGAACAGAAGAATGTAGTAATTACTCAGAAGATAAACGAGCTGAAGACTTTGGACGGGATAGGTAAAGCGATGACCAGCACCATGGACCTGGATATGATATTGAAGATAATATTGGAAGGGGTGTTAAAACAGCTGAATTTTGACCGTGCCATAATCTGCCTGGTAAATGAGAAGGAGGGATTTATCGAGGGTAGACAGGCAATTGGAGTGGCTCAAAAGCTTCTCCCGAGTTTAAGGATTCCTTTGGCAGATGAGCAGAATCCAATTGCAAGAACAGTTAGAGATGGAAGGCCATACATTATTGCTCGAGTTGGTGAAGGAGGAATGCGTTTGGAGGAGCCTGTTTCTTGGCAAGCGAAAAGATTGGGTTCTATACCGGGAGGGAACGAAGCAGGGATAGAGGAGAGATATGCTTCGGAAGGTAGAACTACTTTCAGCCAGAAAGGCAGTTATGGCGAGATTTTTGCAGGGCTTGAGGGGAAAGCTAATGTCCTCGCTTTAGTGCCTTTGGTGGCTAAAGAGAAAGTAAACGGAGTCCTGTTAGTAGATAATTTGCATAGTGGACGTCCCATTGAGGAGGAAGACCTTCGCTCCCTGGTCAGGTTCACCATTGAGGCTGGCCTGGCTATTGAAAATGCCAGATTATACGATACTGAAAAGAGATTTAGCGAAGAGTTACAGCGCCAGGTGGAGCTAGCCAAAAAGGAGCTGAGAGAGGCCCAGGCTCATCTAATTCATTCAGAACGCCTTGCTGCGATAGGAGAGATGTCAGTAATTGTGGCTCATGAGGTAAGAAATCCCATGAGCTCGATAAGAAGCTGTGCTCAACGAATACACAAGGCGGTGGAAGAAGGAGACCCTAAGAAGAAATATACTAATTATATTATGCAGGAAGTAGACCGCCTGGAAAGAATTGTTAAGGATATGC
>CAZTSA010000089.1:0-5393 GCA_964616885.1 uncultured Clostridia bacterium | reverse complement strand
TCAGCACATTTATTGACAATCTCTGGATATTGGGATAGCTTCTTTATGATCTCAATTGACTCCTTCTTTTCTTCTTCGGCGCTCTCATTGAGAGAGACCTTCTCATGTTCTCTCTTCCTCTGTTCACGGAAGATGCTGCAAATCCGTGCGTGGGCATATTGAACATAGTATACAGGATTCTCTGGAGACTGCTTCTTTGCTAATTCTAGATCGAAATCCAGGCGACTATCGGCTCCGCGCATCAAAAAAAAGAACCTCGATGCATCCTTACCCACCTCTTCCATAACTTGTCTCAAAGTGACAAACTCACCTTCCCTTGTGGACATTGGAACTTGCTTTCCCCCGCGCATCAGGCTGACTAATTGATAAAGGATTACTTTCAGCTTTTCCGGCGGAATTCCAAGAGCAGCTACTGACGCCCTCAGCCTATCGACATAGCCATGATGGTCTGCACCCCAGATATCTATAGCTTTCTCAAAACCCCTCCTGAACTTATCATAATGGTAAGCAATATCAGAAGTAAAGTAAGTAGGTTTTCTATTCTCTCTGATTACCACCCGGTCTTTTTCATCACCAAATTGAGAAGATTTAAACCACTGAGCGCCGTCCTTCTCATAAATGAAGTCTCTTTTTTTCAATGAATCGATAATCTCCTGGACTCTATTTTTTCTATAAAGCGTGCTTTCAAAAAACCAATTATCAAACTTAACCCCAAAATCTTCCAGATTTTCTCTTATCCAACCGAGTATCTTTTGAACGGCGTACTCCCTGCGGTCGAATGCCTTATTCTTAGCGTGTCTGGACTCGATTTCTTCCGCTATCTCCCTCACATAAGCTCCTCGATATGCCCCTTCCGGAAGGGACGCCTTCCTTCCACGCAACTCTTCCTGTCTTATCTTTATCGACTCTTCCAGGATATCCATCTGCTTCCCGATATCGTTAACATAATATTCTCTTACCACCCGGTATCCCACCTCACTCAAGATATTTGCCAGAGCATCGCCAATGGATGCGCATCTGCCATGTCCGACATGTAAAGGCCCCGTGGGATTTGCTGAGACAAATTCGATTAGAACTTTAGTTCCTTTACCTGAATTGGATTTACCGTAATTTTTTCTCTCTTCTAAAATTGCATCAAGTTCTCTACGCCAACGTGTTTCTTCTACGCATATGTTAATGAAGCCAGGCTTTGCCACTTCTATTCGTTTTATTGTTTCAGGTATCAGTTTCTGAAGTCCTACGGATATGGCGTCAGCAATCTCAACAGGGGGCTTTCCTGTTCTCGACCCCGCTATTAATGCTACATTAGTGGCAAAGTCTCCACCAATACCTTCTGGCGCAAATTCTAAACTGTAATCAGGAATCTCAAGGTGCAGTTCCTCCAGCACCTTATCGATTCCTCTTCTAAGTTCATCCTTAACTCTCAATCTATCATTCCTCAAAATTACTTAATCTATCAGAACTTTCGGGCTTTTTTCTCTTTCCTTCCTGGAATCTTACTTCTCTCCCGTCCGCCCAGAGTTTCTCCAGCGCATAAAATTTCCTTGTTGGCTCGTAAAACACATGCACAATTACTCCTACATAGTCTATAAGTACCCACTGTGCCTGCCTTTCGCCCTCTATATGAAGTGGAGGAATCTTTTTACCCTTCAATTTTGAAACTATCCACTCGGCAATCGCTTCCACATGTATACTGGACCTACCACTACAAATGACGAAATAATCTGCAATGCACGTCAATTTACGGACGTCCAGAATTAATATCCCTTTGGCCTTTTTACCCAAGGCAAGGCCTGCACATTCCTTCGCTAGATTTCTGAAATTCATCCTTTTGTGAATCTGCCTGTTCCCTCCAAGTCTCATTCCGGCTCGTTGAAGCCGACATAATCGCTACCGAGAACAATTGAGAGGTCGACAAAACGCGTTTTGTCAATTTCAGTTTTTACTACGCTCGACCCAACTATTCTTGCTACTTTATGGGCCAATTCAACATCGCCGAGACGGTCTATAACCGTGGTATATTTTTTATAAATTCCAAAATTTCCCCAGCGAACAGCGTCAATTCCATATTCCCGCAATCTGCGTTGGACATCATAGGCTAAATCTTTTCTCTCTGTGGCATTCCATACTTCTACCTTAACTATGCGATTGAGCCTCTCCCCGGAATATACTGGCAGATAAACTTTCCGGCCAATTCTATAACTATTCAGAATTACCTGGACAACCTCTTCAGCCGATTTCTCATCAACCACCCAATAGTCCATTCCCCGAATATATTCCGATGTCCCCGGCAAAGTTTGAACTCTTAGATTCTTGTAGTCAAAATTTCTAACCTCATCGGCGAGGGCCAAAAAATCCCAGAAGGTAAGATTCGTACAGATATTACCTTTTACCTTTCGGTATGCCTCAGGGAATTTCAATAGAATTTTCCCATCTTTGAGCTTATTAGTTAGAACTTTGAGGACTTTTTGTTGCCTCTCAATTCTACCCCTGTCACCAAGTAACCTGTCCCGAAATCGGACATACTCTAAAAGTTCTCTGCCATCTAATGTTTTCTCTCCTACTGTAAAATGAATATGGACATCTCCCGCATCATCGTCATAATCCATCGCTTCGTCAATATTGATTGTTATTCCACCAACAATATCAACGATATTAGCTACTCCCTGATAATCAATCTGCAGGTAGAATGGTATTCCCATTTCTAAGACATTCTCAACTATCTCCTTGGAAAAAAGACAGGCCTCACCAGGAATCTTGCTCTTCTTGTAGACCATAGCATAAATTTCACTTATCTTTCTATACCCGCGCCAAGAGAACTCTTCTGGACACGGCACTTTAGTGTCCCGGGGGATTGACAGGACATCCAGGAATCTCGTTTTAGGTTCATAGCTTATCAACATTATTACGTCAGCATGTTTGGCAAACTTCAATTCATCGCATCCCAGAACCAGTATATTAATTCGCTTCCCCTGTCTAATAAATTGAAAGACCTCGCTGGCAGAAGAAAAGAAGACAAATAGAAATGTTGAAATCAAGACGAAGACGAGGATTAACTTTTCTGTTGAAATTCTCAGCTTTTGCATCTTCTAAGAGTATAGCTTCTTCTTGCGGATATACTCTTCCACCGATTCGGGCAGCAGATATCTGATTGGCTTGCCAGCTTTTAATCTCCTTCGAATGTCGGAAGCCGAAATATCTAACCCAGGGACTTGCAACAATATGACCTTGGAAGCAACCCTCTTATCCAGCTTCCCTAAATCATAACCCGGCCTGGTAACTACCACAAATTTGCAGAGTTCCAGCAATTTCTTCGGTTCTTTCCAGGTAGAAATATTTAACATCTCGTCCAGCCCAACGATGAAATAGACCTTCTTCCGCTTACCATAAATTTTTCTAAATTCTGTTATTGTTTCCAGAGTAAAACTGGGGCGGTTCACAAGTTTGCTCTTTTTTATCTCTATTGGAGAGACTTCGAATGAAGAATTATCCTTTATCGCCAGACAGAGCATCTCGTACCGTTCATCAGGAGTCGCCCCTCTTATCTTTCTATGTGGAGCAATTCCTGCGGGAACAAATATGATTTTGTCTAATTTAAGTCTATCCTTGACCTCACTGGCAATAACCAGGTGTCCATAGTGAACAGGATTGAACGCCCCTCCCAGAATCCCTATTCGCATCCCACCTCCTCCAACTTTTATCAGGCGAAGCTTCGCTTCGCTACTCCTTCCAAAACATGTCTTCCCTCTGCTACTACTCAAATTCAAAATATTGTTTGTGAAGTCTTTTGGAATTTTATCCGAAAAATGAGGGCACCTCTTTCTCTGTAAAGCAAATCATTGTTTGACGACCCCCCGACGGGTCGGGGGGGAGTTTTGATTTGCGCTCTACACAGCCCGAAGTTTTTCGGCGTTAAGAAATTCCTGAGCAACGAACAAACTATATTTTGAATTCATTCTCTTATCTGCCCATCTCCAAATATCACAAACTTTGTACTTGTTAATTCTCTCGCTCCCATTGGACCCCGGGCATGGAGTTTCTGGTTAGAAATGCCAATCTCAGCTCCCATTCCAAACTCCCCACCATCGGTAAACCGGGTAGAAGCGTTCCAGAAGACTGAAGAGGCGTCGACTTCTTTCAGAAATCTTCGCGCAGCGTCTTCATTTCTGGTTACGATAGCCTCAGAGTGCATCGAGCCATACTTATTGATATGTTCTATGGCTTCTGAAAGGGAGTCAACAACTTTGACCGAAAGAATAAGGTCCAGATATTCAGTACTCCAATCCTCTTCAGTGGCCCCCTTAATATGTGGAAGGATACTTTTCACTTTCGCATCGCCGCGAATTTCCACCTTTGCTTCCTCAAATTTCCTAATCATTTTGGGCAAGAATTCGCCTGCGATATCCTTGTGGACCAAAAGGGTTTCCATAGCATTACACACACCAGGCCTCTGCACCTTAGCATTAAAACATATCCTTTCTGCCATCTCCAGGTCAGCGTCCTTATCTACATAAGTATGACAGAGTCCTTTACCATGGCCAATCACAGGAACGGTAGCATTTGTCTTTATGATTTTTATCATCTCTTCGCTACCGCGAGGAATTATCACGTCAATAAAATCATCCATCTTTATAAGCTGGAGCACCGCTTCTCTCTGGGTAGTCTCCACCAACTGGAGAGCACCCTGAGGAATTCCAGATGAATAGGCAGCGCCCTGCAAGACCTTTGCGATAATCTTATTTGAATTTATTGCCTCCGAACCCCCACGCAAGATAACCGCATTGCCTGCCTTAAGACATAGCCCTGCCGCATCACAGGTTACATTGGGACGCGATTCGTAAATCATAGCTATAACACCCAGCGGAACCCTGATTTTCTTAATTCTCAAACCGTTGGGCCTTACCTTCTCTTCAATGACTTCGCCAATCGGGTCGGGGAATTCGACTATTTCCCTTAAACCACTAGCCATGGCGCTAATTCTCTTATCATTTAAGCTCAGCCTATCAATTAAAGCCGGACTGAGACCCGCGTGTTCAGCTTTTTTCAAGTCGCTCCTGTTTTCGGACTTTATATCTTCAGCTCTATTCTCTATAGCCTCAGCCATCGCCAGAAGTGCTTTATCCTTCAATGCAGAACTTAGCCCGGCCATTATCCTCGATGCCAGCTTCGCACTTCTTGCCATCTTTTCGATTTCTTTCACAAAATCCATATCCTTTCTCCTGATGAAATACTTCTACATATACAAAAATACGAGGATTATTCTAACATAATTCGTCAACTAATGCAATAGGGAAAGATTATTCCTTAGGTGGGATATAAAACTAATTGACCTTAATCCTAGCTACCCGCTCATACAGCCCGTTTTTGAGGAGGGAGATACGCCGGATAATGAC
>CAZTSA010000088.1:0-5431 GCA_964616885.1 uncultured Clostridia bacterium | reverse complement strand
ACAATTGAAATTTCACCGTTTCGCTCGCAAAGATTTAGTAACGCAAGAAATTAAGCGCTTCTCGCAAACCAACTTTTCGTAAGAAGTAAGTCGCATAGGGGCGACCTTTACAGTCGCCCAAATGAAGGGACGGCACAGAGTCTGTCCTCCACAGGAAGCAAAGATTGCGCTTTGCTGCTATAGAAATTAGACGGAGCCATATAGATAGTGTTTGACAAATGCAGATTGAAGTCTATGAACAGGATTGAAAGTAAATTCAGGGACTTAAAAAGTAAAGGGAGAAAAGCTTTAATTCCCTTTATTACTGCAGGTGACCCAAATTTGGATGCCACCTTCGAGTTGGTTTTAGAGATGGAAAGGAAGGGTGCAGATGTCATTGAGTTGGGTGTTCCTTTTTCTGACCCGTTGGCTGACGGGACCACCATTCAGAGAGCCTCCCAGAGGGCGCTAAATAATAGGGTAAGATTAAAAGACATACTCGAATTGGTTTGTAAGTTGAGAAAGAATACTGAGATTCCAATCGTTATTATGAGTTATTTGAATCCTATTTATAAGTATGGGTTGGAAGAATTTGCCAGAGTCTGTAGAAAGATGGGCGTAGATGGAGTTATCATTCCAGACCTTGTGCCCGAGGAAGCAGAAGGATGGTTGAGAGTGGCACGCTTGAATAAATTATCTACAATTTTTCTCGCGGCTCCCACCAGTCCACTGGAGAGGATAAGAAGGATTGCCAAGAAAAGCACGGGTTTCTTGTATTATGTATCCTTGACTGGCGTGACCGGCGCTCGTGACAGATTGGATAGTAATACGATAGAGGCTTTAAAAGCTATCAAAAAGGCGACAGATAGACCTGTCGCCTGCGGCTTTGGAATTTCCCGGCCCGAACAGGCACGTAAAGTATCCAGATATAGCGATGGCGTCATTATAGGGAGTGCCATCATAGACTTGATTGAAAGGAGCACCACTAGAAGGGCGTTGCTGACTAATGTTGGTAATTTTATTGCATCTCTACGTCAGAAAATGGTAGGTGATTAGTATGCCAGTCGAAGTTCCTGGTGATAAAAAAAGTGTGCCGAGTGGTCTCTGGACTAAGTGTGAGAAGTGTAACGAGATAATCTACAACAAGGAACTGAGAAAGAATTTTAGAGTTTGTCCAAAGTGCGGACATTACTTTCGTTTGACAGCGAAACAGCGCATCAAGTTGCTTCTGGGTAGAGGAAGTTTCGAAGAGGAGGACGCCAATCTTAAAACCAGCGATCCACTAAGATTTGCTGCTGTTCAGTCTTACAGAAACAGGGTGAAGCAAGACCAGAAGAAGACAGGGTTGAATGAGGCGGTTATTACAGGCGAAGGTAAGATAGGAAAACATACGATAGCCCTGGCTGTTTTAGATTTTGACTTCATGGGTGGGAGTATGGCTTCGGTGGTGGGAGAGAAGGTAACTCGCATAATTGAAAAAGCAGTCCAGAAAAAAATTCCGGTAGTTATTGTATCTTCTTCTGGTGGTGCGAGGATGCAGGAGGGAGTTCTTTCATTGATGCAGATGGCAAAGACAAGTGCATCCCTCGGCCTGTTGGGTCGGAATAGGATACCCTTTATTTCGATCTTAACTAATCCAACTACAGGCGGAGTGAGTGCAAGTTTTGCCATGTTGGGTGACGTAATTATTGCCGAGCCCAAAGCACTGATTGGCTTCGCTGGCCCGCGGGTTATCGAACAAACCATAAAGCAGAAATTACCCGAAGGATTTCAAACTTCAGAGTTCCTCCTAGAGCATGGTCTAATAGATATGATAGTTGAGAGAAAAGACTTGAAGAACACAGTTATTAGATTATTAGACCTCTTTTCATCCAGGTTGTAGGCAGAGATTCAATCTGTGCACAATTTTCTCATAATATCCTCCCCTTTTTTACGCGGTTTAAACCGTAGCCAGAAAAACCATATTGCAAGGTTGAAACCGTGCCTACAAATAGCATTGTTGCCAGACACTCAATTTTCGCAGGAAAACTTCGATTTGTACAGAGTCGTTTGAAGGGCGGTTTTTGTCCTGCGCTCAGCAATTCGAAAATCACGTAATGAACTATCCGCAGGTTTTAGATTATCTTTCAAGTTTAGAGCAGTTAGGCATAAAGTTTGGACTCTATAACATTAGAAAACTCTTGAAGGCCACGGGTATTTTTGATGAGAAGTTCCACATAATTCATATCACGGGGACCAATGGAAAAGGGTCGGTAGCTATTTTTCTCTCCAGCATCCTTAGAGAAGCCGGATTCAGAGTCGGTCTATATACTTCGCCTCATCTAATCGATTTTCGGGAGCGCATTCAAGTGGACGGGAGGTGTATTTCAAAGAAAAAAGTTGCTGAACTATTGTCGCAGTTGCTGTTTTTGACCGGAGCTCACCGCCCAGAATCCTCTCTGAAGCCGACCTATTTTGAAATAATGACAGCCTTGGCGCTCCAGTACTTTACTCAAGCCAATGTGGAGATAGCGATTTTGGAAGTCGGCATGGGCGGCCGCTTAGACGCTACAAATGTCTTCAAGCATTCTCTGGTGTCAGTCATCACCAATGTTAATCATGAGCATACGCAGTATTTGGGGAGAAGAATTTCTGATATAAGTCGAGAAAAAGCAGGAATTATAAAGAGGAATGTGATTGTAATTACTGGAGCGAAGCAGAAAAAGGCCTTAGAAGTAATAGAGAAAGTATGTCGGAAGAAGAAAGCGAGATTATTCCGATTAGGAAAGGATATAAAATTCCAGCATTTAGATTGCAAAAGAAATGATCGCAATTTCTGTGATTTCCAGAGGTTTGATTACCAGGGAATTTTCGATACTTTCAGAGATGTTAGGATAAAACTTCTGGGGAGACACCAGATAGAGAATGCAGCCTTAGCCTTGGGCACAATCGAAGGATTGAGACTGAGAGGAATCCAGGTGGCAGAGCAGGATTTGAGAAAGGGTCTGGAAAAGGCAAGATGGCCGGGTAGATTAGAAGTATTTAATTGTGTTAACCGGAAAGGAGAGAATTGTAAAGTGGTATTAGATGGCGCGCATAATCCGGCTGCTATGCGCTGCCTCAAGAACGCCTTACTGGAGAGTGTCATTCCTCATCGAAGGTTAATTCTTGTCCTGGGAATTCTAAAAGATAAGGATGTAAAAAGGATGGTGGCAGAAATTGTGCCATTATGCCACGAAGTGGTGGTGACTTCGCCCATAACAGAAAGAAGTCTTGACAAAAATTTGCTTTCAAGAGAGGTTATGAATTATCTCCCTTCGAGTAGGGTCAGCGCAGTGGATGGCGTTGGGGAAGCCTTGAACAGGGCATTAGAGATTGCCCATACGAACGATTTAATCTGTGTAACTGGGTCCTTATACACTGTAGGTGAAGCCAGGAGTGCATTGAAGGTATGAAGAAGTGTTCTGTCGGAATAGATATCGGTGGAACGAATATAACTGTAGCCCTCGTAACAAAGAGAGGGGAAATCGTAAGAATGAATAGATTCCCCACCAGGCCTAAAGAGGGCAAAACCAAAACCATCAATCGCACACTAAAAGCTATAGATGAGATTATGAAAGGTATACCGCTGAACTCTATCGAAGGAATAGGCATTGGTGTAGCTGGTGATATTGACCAGGAGAGAGGGATTGTTCGATTTTCTCCCAATCTATCCTGGAAAAATGTGCCTATGGTTCGTTTGATAAAGAAGAAGTTCAATCTGAGGGTGGTTGTCGACAATGATGCTAACGCCGCTGCTTGGGGAGCGTATGTTTTGGAAGATAGGAGAAAAACAAAGAACTTACTCTGCATAACCTTGGGTACTGGCGTGGGAGGTGGCCTGATACTTAATGGAAAGATATATCACGGTGCGTCGGGCAGTGCCGGTGAGATCGGGCACATGACGCTCAATCCGCAAGGTGAAAGATGCAAGTGCGGGAATCACGGTTGCCTTGAAACTTATATCGGTTCATCCTATATTGTTAAGAAAGCGATAACGGAAATTAGGAAAGGTGAAAAGAGTCTGATAAAGAAGATCGCCGGTGGAAACTTAAACAGAGTTACTTCCGAGACAATCCAAGCTGCTGCCCTGAAAGGTGATAAATTGGCAAGGGGAATTTGGAAAGAAGCAGGAGAGTATTTGGGAATAGTATTATCTGGAGTTATCAATCTCCTTAATCCAGGGCTGATAGTTTTTGGCGGTGGAGTGGCCGAGGCTGGAGAATTAATTTTCCGACCAATGATGGCGGAAATAAGAAAGCGCACTTTCAGCTTTCCTTATAAGAAAGTGAAGTTCATACGGACAAAGCTCGGTCAACAACTGGGAGTGATTGGCGCGGCTTTACTGACATTGCAAGGAAATATGAAGTGAAAAGTGTAAAGTGTAAAGATACTATGACTTCTCTCTTTCGCATTACACTTTACAAACGGTTTTTCTACATAGCCTTTATGGCTATTTTTTTATTTCACCAACCTGTCAATGCCTACCCTCACGAAAGAAAAGAAGCATATGTGAATTCAGCCAGTACTTATGTAGTTCTGGGGAGGAACCCGGAATTGCGGCCTGCCCAGGATACCCCTATTACTATTTCAGCCGATTACATTGAGTATAGAGGAGAAGAGAATAGGATATTAGCCCGCGGTAATATCAAAATACAAGACAGAGATGTCATAGTAGAATGCCAGGAGGCCAGTTTCGACCTGGAAGAGGACAAGGTTGAAGCAAAAGGTGGGGTCGTTCTTCAAGACAACCAAATTACTATCCACGGTAGCCGAATAATCTATGATTCGAGAACAGGACTTGGAGTTATAGACAATGCTTCATCATTTGTAGAACCTTGGTATATTTCCGGCCCAAAGGTAGAGAGAGTAAGTGATAAGGAAATCGTTGTAAGTGATGGTTATATTACCTCCTGTGAAATCTCCTCTCCTCATTACCGATTGAAAGCAAAAAAAATCCGTGTTCTATTAGGAGATAGAATTTCCGCCTATAATGTCGTTATGTATTTAGGTAAAATTCCCATATTCTATTTCCCTTTCTACTGGCGCTCATTGCGCGAGTCAAGGTTTAGCTGGGGATTGAAATTGGGCTCTAACAGTGAAGAGGGCTTTTTCGTTAAAACAAATCTTGGCTATGTCTTCAGTAGCAGGACAAAGGGAACTTTACTCCTCGATTATATGACACTGAAAGGCGTGGGTTTTGGAGGGAGATACAATTACAATTTGCAAAATGAAGTAAAAGGATTCTTATACGGTTACTACATTAAGGAGAAAGATACCAAAGAAAAGAGGTGGCGCGGAGAAGGAGAGCACTGGCAGAATTTAGGTAGTGACTTCTATTTTCAGACCAAGCTAGACTATATGTCCGACCGAAAATTTAACAGGGTATATAATGAAGAAGACTGGATTCCAATGAAGGAGGAACTGAGGTCGC
>CAZTSA010000087.1:0-5449 GCA_964616885.1 uncultured Clostridia bacterium | reverse complement strand
CGGCAGGCGTTATAACCAGGATAACGCATTTTTGGAATTGGGTTTCAAACCTGGTGAAAACCTCGATTTGAAAGTTGCTGCTAATGGTATGTTTAAAGATTATCGGCTGTCCAATTCTCCCGATACTCAAAAGGTAGACCTATTCAGCGTGGAGCTGGGATTTGAAGGGAGAGTGAAAGAGGGAAGCAGTTTAGGCTGCCAGTTGTTCGGACAAATAGCGGACTTAAAGAATAATGATAAAGCCAAAAGTGAGATAGGGGGAGCCCGGTTACGTGCAAAAATTGGTCTGGGGGAGAGGAATTCATTGAGCCTGGAGGGTGGGGTCTATCAGGAGAGACTTAAATTGGGTGGAGACAGAAGGCGTTATTTGGTTACTTCCATTTCTCTGAGCGATGAATTTCTTCTCTTCGATAGACTATGGGTCAACTTAGGAGTGGAGTACAAAGAAAAGAGTAAGCCCCTGACGTACTTTCTCTATCCTACAGGCGGACTTTCTTATGAGCTGGTTCCCAATTTTAACCTCTGGGTAAAATATAAGCCAGAAATGTCAGTTCCTCCGTTTGACGAACTCTATATAGACAACGACTATACAGCTGTTAACTTAGACCTTCTTCCACAGAAGAAAAGATTTTCCCTCGAAGAAGGTATGGAGTACAAGGTGAGCCAGGACCTCTCAGGCAGCATTTCCTTCTTTCAGAGGAAATTCAAAAATTTCATTGCTCTTTCCGATAATGGCACAATAGGAAACTGGCAAAATAGCTCCAATGTATTCTCGCAAGGCATAGAAGCATCCCTTGTTTACAATCTGGGAGAGTATCTCACTCAGAGTTTGAGATATGTGTATGAGAGAATAGAAGATGAAGACCGACCCGATGAGAAAGTGCCATATAGACCTTTCCATTCGCTCAAACTTTCATCGTATTTGGGGATGATAGAGGTGTCAGTTCTAATGCAGAGCCAAAGATACTATGACCGCTCCCATTCTTTACCCGCTTACTGGACTCTGGGAACAGAAATCTATTGGAACTTGTGGGAGTACTGGCGGATAGGAAAGGGTTTTCTCCTTTTTTTTCAAGCGGAGAATTTACTGCAAGAGAAGTATGCTGAGAGGTTTGGCTATCCCCTTGAACACACTAAGTATCTGGGAGGATTTAAGATAAAATTTTAATTAGCAAGAATCGATTGTAGAGTAGCCCTTCATGGCGTAATTTCGGCTTATTTGTAGTGTAGCCCTTTATGGGCGTCCCGATTTATCGGGACGGGCATAAAACCCTAACTTAACCTGAAAGGGAGGTAAAAATGCTCAATTACTTCTTACGGGGAGGAATAATGATGTACCCTCTTTTTCTCGCTTCAGTATTAGCTCTGGCGATAATCATCAATAAGCTTTATGTTCTGTCTCGGGCAATAAGCAATGAGAGGGAGCTAACGGGTAAAATTAGAGAGTTACTGAATCGAAAAATGGTGGAGCAAGCAGTGGTCATCTGTAAGAATTCGAAAGGGCCAGTTGCTTCCATATTGAAGGCTGGCTTGTCCCAATACGACAAGGGACAAAAAGCAATGGAAGATGCATTTGAAGCTCAAGCCCTGGAAGAGGTTCCTCGCCTGGAAAGTTATCTGCCTGCTCTCGCTACGATTGCATCAGTGTCTACTCTAATGGGGTTTACTGGCACAGTTACAGGGATGATTCGCGCTTTCGATTCCATTGCTGCTGCCAGCGCCACCTCCCCGGCAATTGTAGCCTCAGGCATTTCCGAGGCGCTGATTACCACCGCAGCCGGTTTGCTCATTGCCATTCCTACACTTCTTTTCTATCGATATTTTGTCCATCGTGTATATACGTTTGTTTGTGTGATTGAGAGATACTGTAAAGAATTGGTCAAAGATCTTTTTCCCGGTTAGGTCGGTCATGCTTCAGGATGGCGGTGAGGGCACTGTAAACAGTGCCCGATCATATAAGGAGGTAAGTAAAATGCAATTCAGAAAACCGAGAACTTTAAGTACACGTCTCGATGCTACACCAATGGCCGATACTGTCTTTCTACTATTGATTTTTTTCATGTTGTCCACGTCCTTTGTCATTCAGCCAGGCATCCAGGTTAGATTGCCAAAAGCAGTTACCTCTGAAATTCAGTTGAACAAAGACCTCATCTTAACGATTACTGCTGAGAACATACTCTTCTTAAATGAAGAGCCAGTTACTCTTGATGGGCTGGGTGAGGCACTTCAGGCTGCTTTTGCCCAAAGGAAAGATAGATTATTAATTATCAAAGCCGACCAGGAAGTTAAACACGGCGTTGTAGTCCATGTAATGGATATAGCAAAACTGAACGGAGCCGATCGATTGGCGATCGCCACAGAACCAAAATTGTTATGACCTTCAGGAGAGGGCAGTGTTTGGAGATCGCAACTTCAGGGTTTCACTACTTATCTCGTTTATTTTCCACTTGGTAATGTTGATATATATTCCTATAACCCAGCGGCATAGACCTCCGGTTAGATTTGTGGAGGTCTCTTTGATTTCACTGCCAGCCGCAAGACCCAGTGAACCTGGGTATCCAAGGTCTTTAGCCCTTGCTGAACCCAGGACTCAGGTTAGTCCCGCTCCCGGCGTCGATGTGTGGACGCCTGGAGAAGGAGAACCATTAGCTATTCCGGGACCTGAAACGAAGATTACTGTAACAGAAACCCCGGCCCCTGAGCCCGAATTTGGAGAGAAGATATCGATGCTGCCAGGTGAAGATAGGTTCACCGTTGAGGGAGTTAAGATTACCCCAGCAGTTCGCGAGAGAGGCGGCATCTTCGTCGGAAAAGGTGAAGCCCAGGATTTCGCCATAGCCGGTCCGGTCTCTCGCAGAGGAATCGTTCGGCGCATCTATCCTAAATACCCGAGGTGGGCGGAGGAGGCAGGGGTAAGTGGCGAAGTCCGCCTAAAGTTCTGGGTCTTGCCCGATGGATTGGTCAATAAGGTAGAGGTAACGCAGACTACAGGGTATACTGACCTGGATCAGGTTGCCAGCCAGGCAATGAAGAAGTGGCTCTTCGAGCCTCTCTCCCCACAGGAGAAGCAGATAGTCCAGTGGGGGACAATTACCCTTAAATTCAAACTGGAATAATTGCGTCCCGATTTTCAATCGGGAAATTTGTGCCTACAATGTGATGTATCCAGCATCTTGCAGGCACGATTTCAAATCTTGCAAGAATAATGATTTAAGATCGGGCCCGGAAAAAATTACCCTTGACAAAAAGTCTACTCTAAAGTATACTACTTATGAGTAGATTTTTGCTTTTCGGAGAAGATTTATTATGAGGTTCATCAATCGTAAGGAAGAACTGGAGTATTTAGAGAAAAAATGGGCAAAGAAGGCGGCGGAGCTGGTTATTTTGTACGGCAAACGCCGGGTGGGAAAAACAGAAATCATTAAGCATTTTATGGGCAGGAAAAATGCCATTTATTTTCTAGCGGACAAAAGGCCAGAAAGGGAACAGTTGAAAGTTATCGCTCGGGAGCTCGGACAACACTTTAATGATGACTTTCTTGTATCCAAGGGATTTTCTGATTGGTATGAGATGTTCAAGTATATTCAAGGTAAGAAAGAAAAAAAACTATTAATGGCAATAGACGAATTTCCCTATCTGGCTGAAAATAACAAGGCAATTTCTTCTATATTTCAGAAAGGTTGGGATGAATATCTTAAAAGCATTCCTGTTTTTCTCATCTTATGCGGTTCCAGCATCGGTATAATGGAATTAGAGACGCTTGCCCAAAGGTCGCCCCTTTATGGCCGGCGAACAGGGCAGTTAATGATTAAGCCCTTTTCTTTTTTTAATGCCTGGGGGTTTTTCCCGCAAAAGGACTTTGAAGAATTCTTGCGGATTTACAGCATTGTCGGAGGTGTTCCCACATATCTTCTTCAAATTGAGCCTAAAAAGTGTATGGAAAAAAATATTTCGGATAAT
Organism: uncultured Clostridia bacterium; assembly: GCA_964616885.1. GTDB lineage: Bacteria > UBA6262 > WVXT01 > WVXT01 > WVXT01 > CAZTSA01. Next base: position 1,489 of record CAZTSA010000087.1, on the reverse strand, counting down.
GTTTTCAATAGAGATTCCTTCCTGTATAGAGAAATTGATTTTATTCTCAGGGAGGAGCTCAGGGAGCCAAGAAATTATTTAAGTATCCTTCGAGCGATTGCTCTTAATCGTCGCAGATTCAGCGAAATTATAAACGAGACGGGGCTACAGAAAAATGTTATCCATAAATATCTTCATGTTTTAGAAGACCTCCATTTTATAGAAAAGGAGGTGCCGGTAACTGAGAAAAATCCGGTTAAATCTAAAAAGGGCCTATATCGGCTTCAGGACCCATTTTTTAAGTTCTGGTTCACTTATATTTACCCTTACAAAAGCGAACTCGAGCTGGGTAATTACAAACCAGCCATTTCAAAGTGGAAGGATTCTTTTGAAATTATCGTTGCTCAGAATTATGAAAGGATATCTATGGAGATATTGCGAAAATATGAAGATAAATTTTTTAGTTTTCAGCGTCTTGGGCGGTGGTGGGAGAAAAATGAAGAAATAGACTTGGTTGCTTTGAATGAAGAGGAAAATAAGATTCTTTTTGGCGAAGTTAAGTGGTCCAGCAAACCCGTTGGTGTAAATATTTATGAGGATATAAAGAAGAAAGCACAAAGAGTAAAATGGGGGAAGAAAGACAGGGAAGAATATTTTTGTTTGTTCAGTAAAGGTGGCTTCACTCCTGATATGCTTAAGGTAGCAAAGAGCGAAGGTCTTTTTGTTTTTGACAAGGATCGTCTTTTATTTTGAAGTTAACAAATAAGATATATTCTGATTGACTGAGTTTGAAAAGAGTGGGAAGCAGAAATTTCACAGGTGTCATTGTGAGCGAAGCAAAGAATCTTACAGCCAATTGCAGTGTTGGAGTGTAAAACGAAAGAAGTGATTGCAGGCACAGATTAAATCTGTGCAAGAAATATAGTGGACATTCCGGAAGGACATATCTTGATGATTGAGGGAAGAATATTATTATTTAGCGATGACTCAAAGACCGCCCAGGGAATAAGCGAGACCTTGGAAAAAAGAGCTTTTACACTTTACCAGGGTAAGGAGAAGGTCAGTGTGGAAGAGAAAATTGTGGAAATCCAACCAGAACTGATTATCCTGAATTTTACTTCTTCTCCTGAAGATAATTTTAGAATTTGTAAAGATATTAAGCAGGGTAGAAGTTCCACACACATCCCAGTAATTATTGTCGGCAATATTTCGCACAAGAAGGAGCTAATTAGAGCCCTGGAAATTGGTGCTGATGACTATCTACCAGCACCTGTCGATTTCGATATCTTCTTAGCCAGATTGAGGGCAATTTTACGCAGAATAAGTTATAGAGAAGAGCCTGAGGAAATCTTGAGATGTAAAGATATTCTAATTAATTTAGCCACGAGGACTCTTGTGGTAAATGAGAAACCTGTCAAACTGACTCCAAAGGAGTTTGCTCTTCTTTATACTTTGATTGTAGTGCCCACGACCTCATGAGACAAATTGGGGTGGAAATTGGTTGACATTC
>CAZTSA010000086.1:0-5469 GCA_964616885.1 uncultured Clostridia bacterium | reverse complement strand
GGTCTCCAAAACCGTTGGTTGGGGGTTCGAGTCCCTCCAGGCCTGCCAATAATCTTAAAGCGTAGTTGGGAATACGGAATTAGAGATTGCGTCCAGTTACGGGCAACTCGAACGCTCGCGAGCGCCGACCTCGTGGGAGGAAAAGACCGGAGGTCGAAAGCGAGCGAGCCGGACCCTGAGGCCGAGGGAGAGATGGGAGAGGCCGAAGGGCGAGTCTCTCCAGGCCTGCCAATTTTTAGAGCACACCGAAAAAGGTGTGCTTTTTAAATGCAAAAATAGTCTTTTCCACATGAAAGTGAATTGAAAATTATTGCCGATTATATTAATGTTCGAAAAAGGAATTCCCATGTCTTTGAGTGACGAGATTAGAATAGACCCGGAAAGGGTTTGTAATGAGATAGAAGAGTTTATTCGTAAGAAGATGGAAGATTTGGAAAGAGATGGTCTTCTTGTTGGACTGAGCGGCGGGCTTGATTCCTGCGTAGTGGCCACTCTATGCACAAGAGCGGTGGGCAGAGAGAAGGTACACGCCATTTATATGCCGGACAAAGATAGCGACCCCGCGCATGGGAAGGATGCCTTTCATCTTGCCAGGTCCTTAGGCATAACATTCCAACGGCAACCTCTAACGAAACAACTAAGAACATTTTCTGTTTACCGACTAATGCCTATCAGTTTTTTTCCCAGAAGATTTAAGGCGAAGCTGGTGAGAAAGGGATTTCGTTACTACGAGAAGACAGTCGGAGATTCACCGTTTGCTACGAGCCTCAAAGGGCTAAGGGATAAAAAATTTGGTCCTCTTCTGGCGAAGGGGAATGCCTATTACAGAATAAAACATCGCCTCAGGATGCTAACACTCTATCTTACTGCCGAAATAAATAACCTTCTTGTCGTTGGTTGTGCGAATAGGACGGAGCATCTAATCGGCTATTTTGTGAAATTCGGATGCGACCATGCTGCGGACATAATGCCAATATTAAATTTGTATAAATTGCAGGTATTTATGCTCGCTGAATACTTGAAAATTCCACATAGCGTAATTACAAAAGCTCCTTTTCCGGATGTTATTCCTGGTATCAGTGATGAAGATGCTATCGGTATACCGTATAGAAAACTGGATTTAATTCTTCTGGGCTTGGAGAAACAATACTCATTACCACAGATTATCAGCGAAGCTGAGGTGAATAGAGAAGAGATAGAGAAAGTAAAAGAACTCCTGGAGAGGTCTCGACATATGCGTGAAATCTATGTGCCAGGTGCTCCATGAGGATTCCAGCCAATAGCGAAACGAACCTTCCAGAATTCCCGGACAAGAGAGACTATGAAGAACATAAGTGTCAGTATTTTCCAATGCGAGAGATTTTAATCTTTCTAATCCTCCCTGTTTTCCTTTTGACTGCTTCCTGCGCCCATATTCCCTACAGGGGTATAAGAGGAGAATTAAAGGTGGTGGAAGGGATTAAAGATGGTTCTCCTTTCAATTATGCGAAGGGGGACTTTCCTGTAGAAGTTGAGCTGGTGGGAGAAAAAAAGGGATATGTGATTAAAAAAATCACCTTTCCCTCAGCACTGCCCGCACCGCGAGAGAATAACACGGTAAGAGGCTACTATTATCAAGTGGAAGGTGAAAAGAGGTCACCTGTAATTGTTGTCCTTCCCGTGGCGGGAGGCAACTATTTCTTTTCCAGGAAAATGGCAAAATTTCTCGTCTGCCAGGGAATGAATTGTTTGAGGCTGGAAAGGGGAGAACGCCTCTTGAATTCTGAGGGAGACCTGGAAGTTACCCGGAGGATTTTCATAAAGACTATTATTGATGTTCGAAGGAGTATCGATTGGCTAATCAGCCAAGAGGAGACAGACCCGGAAAGGATTGGGATTATGGGAGCAAGCATGGGTGCCTTTTTGAGCTCTCTCGTGGCCGAGATTGACCCGAGGATAAGGAGTTCTGTCTTTATATTAGGCGGTGGCAATCTGGCTAAGCTTTTTTCCGAGTCGAGAGAAAGGACGATTCGCTCTTTTAGAAAAGTAGTTATGAAAAAAGAAAAAATCACCCTGGAGCAATTCTTCCAGTTGGTTTCTCAGAAGTTTAAGGATATTGACCCACTTACTTATGCTTCGAAGCTATCTCCGGAAACCGTTCTGATGATTAATACAGTTAATGATGTTGTTGTTCCTCGTGACTGCACTTTAGAATTCTGGTCTGGTATCGGCAAGCCCGAGTTAATATGGCTTCCCTTTACGCATACTGCTTCATTTCTTGCCTTCAGATACGCCCGGCGGAAGGGTCTGGAACATTTTCAGAGAACCCTGGGCGTCAAAGAATAGTAGAGAACTAGGATACCTCCTTTAGACAGTAACACAAATTGTATGCAGTTGAATTTTTGGACGGGATGTGGTATAATCAGTTGCACTAATTTGGCGGCGGGAAAAAATGGTGAAGATAAAATTTGGCACAGCTGGCTGGCGGGCGGTTATTTCCGACGAATTCACCATTGCTAATGTCAGACTGGTAACTCAGGCTATAGCCAACTATCTCAAGGGAGAAGGAATAAGCGATAAGCAAGAGGTTGTTGTGGGATACGACACGCGATTTATGTCTGAAAGTTTCGCAAAAATATCGTCGAGGGTTCTGGCAGGTAACGGCATAAAGGCACTTGTTACAATACGGGATGTTCCCACTCCGGCTTTTGCCTATGAGATTTTGAGGAGACGAGCGAGTGGAGGGATTAATTTCACAGCTTCCCATAACCCTCCGGAGTATAATGGGATAAAGTTCTCTCCTGCGTGGGGCGGGCCGGCTCTCCCGGAGACAACTGATACTATTGAGAAGAATTGCGCCTTGCTTATGGGAGGAGAATCTTCTATAAGAGACATTTCCTGGGGAGAGGGTGAAGAAAAAGGTCTGATTGAATATGTCGACCCGCGACCAGAATATATAAAGAGAATCGGCCAACTCGTAAATTTGCAAGAAATAAAGAGAGCAAAACTAAAAGTTGCCGTTGACCTGATGTACGGGACGGCGCGAAACTATCTGGAGGCGATTCTTAAAGAGGCCGGATGTGAAGTTAAGGTTCTCCATAACTGGAGGGATGTCCTCTTTGGTGGTTCTCCGCCTGAACCTTCTCTGGCCTATCTGGGAGCTCTGGTTAATGCTGTCGAGGAAGAGAAGTGCGATTTGGGGCTGGCTACGGATGGGGATTCTGATAGGTTTGGCATTGTGGATAGGGACGGCACATTCATCTCGCCAAATCAGGTTCTCGCGCTTCTTCTGAATCACCTGGCCAAGAGCAGAAAATGGAAAGGTGTGGTTGCCCGTTCGGTTATGACTACTTCATTCGTTGACGCTGTCGCCAGGATTCATAATATCCAGGTGAAGGAAACGCCGGTCGGTTTCAAATATATTGCCCAGGTTATGCGCGAGAATAGTATGGTTATTGGGGGAGAAGAGAGTGGGGGATTGACAATCCGCGGCCATGTGCCAGAAAAGGACGGTATTCTGGCCTGTCTCCTGATTGCGGAGATGGTTGCTTGTGAGGGCAAGTGTATAAAAGAAATTCTCGACGATTTATATGAAAGGGTGGGACTTTTTTTGAGTGAGAGAATAAATTTCCATCTGAGGGAAGACGAGATGGAAAAGCTTAGAGCAAGACTCAGAAAGGATTTGCCCAAAGAGATTGCTGGCTTGAAAGTGGAGAAAATCATTGACCTGGATGGGTTAAAATTCATGCTATCTGATGGAAGCTGGCTGGGAATCAGATTATCTGGCACAGAACCCGTGGTCAGGCTATATGTTGAGGCTCACGGGAAAAGAGAACTCGATGAACTGAAGGAAGAAGGAGAGAAGCTGGTTGGGAAAAGATGAAAATTCTTATCTGCCCCGATTCTTTTAAGGAGAGTCTTTCAGCGATAGAGGTGTGTAATTGCGTCGAGCGTGGCCTGAAAAAAGCGGATTCAAGATTCAACATAGAAAAGGTGCCCCTGGCTGACGGTGGGGAAGGAACTGTTAAAGCACTGGTTCTGGCAACGTATGGCCGTTCTTTGAAGTGTAGAGTAAGGGACCCGCTGGGGAGGAGAATCTGGGCAAGATACGGAATCCTGGGTGACGGAAAGACAGCAATAATGGAGATGGCGGCTGCTTCGGGACTGGCTTTAGTTCCAGCGAAAAAAAGGAATCCTCTGGTGACCACCACTTATGGCACGGGAGAGATGATTGCAGATGCTTTAGACCGTGAATGCCGGAAGATTATTATTGGAATCGGCGGCTCGGCAACAGTGGATGGGGGAGCAGGAATGGCGCAGGCGTTGGGAGCGAGACTTTTGGATGGTAAGGGGGAAGAGATTGGTTTTGGTGGAGGAGAGATAGAGAAAGTGAAGAAGCTCGACCTCAAATTTATGGATAGGAGGATTGGCAAGACTGAGTTCATTATTGCCTCAGATGTGAGAAATCCCCTTTTAGGACCCAGAGGAGCTGCCCGCGTTTATGGGCCACAAAAGGGAGCGACGCCAATGATGGTCCGAAGGCTGGAGAAAGGACTTTCTAATTTCGCCAGGGTGATAAGAGAGGAACTGTCCATTTCGGTGGAGAATCTTCCCGGGTCCGGGGCAGCGGGCGGGCTGGGAGCAGGGCTCTATGCTTTTTTGGGTGCAAAGATGGAAAGCGGGGTCGAACTTGTAATGAGAATAGCGGGGCTGGAGGACCGAATCAAGAAGGTTGACCTGGTTATTACTGGCGAAGGACAGCTCGACCGGCAGACGCTCTACGGCAAAACGGTAATGGGAGTCATAAAGGTGGCTAGAAAATGCAGGGTTCCTGTTATATGCATTGCAGGGTCTATTGCGCCGGAAGCTAAGAATTTATATAAATACGGAGTGAAGGGACTCCTCAGCATTATCACAGTGCCGATGAGTCTTCAACAGGCAATGGGAAGAAGCAGAAGCCTCCTCGTCGATGCTTCAGAAAACTTGGGCCATTTGTTAAGGCTAATGATGGTTAACAGAAGGTGACGAAAAGAAAATTCTGGATTATCCTGGGTATTGTAACAGTCATCCATGGTTTGATAAATGTGTTTACGGGCCTGGGCGACGACGAGGCTTACCATTGGGTATGGAGTAACCATTTAGCACTCAGTTATTATGACCATCCTCCAATGGTAGCTTATATCATCTGGTTCTTTACGCGGATTTTTGGCACAAGCTATTTTACGGTGCACCTGGGAGCTTTGGTCTGTGTTACGCTGTTTATAATAATCATATATCAGTGGGCTGAGGAGATGTTTTCTCCCAGAGAAGCGCTCTGGGCGGCAGCCGTTGTGCTTTTTATCCCCATATTTTTTATAGGTGGAACCGTAACTGTCCCGGATGCTCCTCTGGGGCTTTTCTGGGTTCTAACGCTGTGGTTGGTGTATAGGGCTTTGAAAGAGAGGAAATCCCACTACTGGTATCTTGCAGGATTGGCAATGGGTCTGAGTA
>CAZTSA010000085.1:0-5549 GCA_964616885.1 uncultured Clostridia bacterium | reverse complement strand
AGGTGATTCCCTTAAAGATGACAGTGGAAGATGGTATGAAATTGATAGTTTCAGCTGGAATTATTAGTCCTGAAGACTATTCCATTGAGATTCCTGAAAAATAATAGTCGAGATTAGTGGAGGAAGAAATGGTTGAATCGCTTAGAGATTTACCCAGTATAGCGTGGGCTTTAGGGTTGGGATTTCTTGGATTATTGTTTGCAGTCTATCTCTCCATAAAGGTTCTCAGGAAAAGTCAAGGAACAGAGAAGATGAGAGAGATTTCGGAAATGATCCATGAGGGAGCTATGGCTTTTCTTTCCCGTGAGTTTTCGGCTATTACTGTTTTTGTGGCTATATTGGGAGCGGTTCTCTACTTTTTTGTGGCTAAGAAGACAGCGATAGCATTTGTAGCAGGAGCATTCTGTTCCCTTCTGGCAGGCTATTTCGGAATGCAAATTGCCACTCGCTCGAATGCGCGCACCGCCCAGGGCGCTACCAGGAGCTTTAACGAAGGGTTGGCGATTGCTTTTCCCGGCGGAACAGTAATGGGGATTAGTGTTGCGGGGCTCGGCCTGTTTGGTTTATCTCTTGTATTTTTGATCTTTCTCCACCACGCGAGTTTCTATTACGAAAACTTTTTGGATAGGGTGATTGAGGCAACTCAACTTATTGTTGGTTTCAGTATGGGGGCTTCATCTGTGGCCCTTTTCGCGCGTGTAGGTGGTGGAATCTATACTAAAGCTGCCGACATGGGTGCGGATTTAGTGGGCAAAGTTGAAGCAGGCATCCCCGAGGACGATCCCCGTAATCCAGCGGTGATTGCCGATAATGTTGGCGACAATGTTGGCGATGTTGCGGGTATGGGTGCGGACCTCTTTGAATCCTATGTGGGCGCAATAGTTTCGGCAATGGTTATTGCAGTATCTTTTCAAGATATTAAGGGAATAATGCTAGCCCTCCTTCTGCCTGGCTGGGGAATTATCTCCTCCATTATTGGCATGTTCTTCGTTCGAACCGCTGAGGGAGAAGACCCTCAGACGGCTTTGCGTAAAGGAATGGTTGTTAGCGCTTCTCTTTTCATAATTGGTGCATTCTTCCTGGCGACTTTCTGGTATGGGGAAGTCAATAGCTTCTTCGCCATTCTTTCAGGGCTAGCTGCGGGGATGGTTGTTGGATTTACTGCAGAGTATTATACATCGGGTAAAATTGTGCAAGACATAGCTAAATCATCGCGCACGGGTCCGGCTACTAATATCCTGCAAGGGATATCCTCGGGAATGGTAAGTGTAGCAATTCCTTTAACAGCTATAGGAGTGGCTACTATTATCGCTTATAAGTTTGCAAATATTTTTGGTGTAGCACTTTCAGCGGTAGGTATGTTATCAATCACAGGGACGACTGTCGCCATAGATGCCTATGGACCAATTGCTGATAATGCCTGTGGCATCGCTCAAATGGCTGGAATGGCTCCTGAGGTTAGGTCACGAGCTGAAAGGCTCGATGCAGTGGGCAACACAACTGCAGCCATTAGCAAGGGATTTGCTATTGGCTCTGCTGCTTTAACTGCGTTAGCACTTTTTACTGCTTTTGCCCAGACTGTTGGATTAAGCGTATATGACGAGGTTACCAAGACTTCAGAGCTTATTCTAAACATAATGAAACCCCGGGTTGTCGCCGGACTTTTTATTGGCGGTGTGATTCCTTTTATCTTTTCTGCAAGGGCAATGCAGGCAGTGGGTAGGTCTGCTTTCAAGATTGTGGAAGAGGTGAGGAGGCAATTCAGGGAGATTCCGGGGCTTATGGCTGGTACGGCAAGGCCAGATTCGGCTCGCTGTGTCGATATTACCACTCGCGGGGCTTTGAGAGAGATGGTGGTGCCGGGAATTGCAGCTATTCTCCTACCTTTCATCGTGGGAACCATTTTGGGAGCCGAAGCACTGGGTGGGTTTTTGGCCGGTTCACTTGTTACAGGAGTTCCCTTGGCGATATTTCTCGCTAATGCGGGGGGAGCCTGGGACAATGCTAAGAAATATATTGAGGAAGGCAATTTAGGTGGAAAGGGTTCTGAAGTCCATAAAGCATCCATTATTGGTGATACTGTTGGAGACCCATTCAAGGATACAGCGGGCCCGTCTTTGAATATCTTATTGAAGTTGATGGCTGTTGTATCTTTAGTATTTGCTAACGCGATTCTGGCAATCCACAACTGGTTAGTTGTCCTCTTTGTATAGAAAATATGGAATTAGGAATTATTGGTCTTCCAAACGTAGGTAAGTCAACACTATTTAATGCTCTAACCGCTGGCCATGCTCCAGCTTCTAACTATCCCTTCTGCACTATCGAACCTAATATTGGAATTGTGGAAGTTCCTGATGAGCGACTTGAGAAACTGGGGCAGATTTATAAACCCCAAAAGTTGACCCATACTACGATAAGATTTTTGGATGTTGCCGGCCTGGCAAAGGGGGCGTCCAAGGGGGAAGGTCTGGGGAACAAATTTCTATCCCATGTTCGAGGGGCGGATGCTCTGGTGCACCTTGTTCGCTGTTTTCGAGATGAGAAGGTAGTCAATGTTATGGGAGATATCAACCCGGTTAGGGATATTGAAGTTGTCAACGCTGAGCTTATGTTGGCAGACTTGGAAGTGGTGGAACGAAATATTGAAAAGTTGAGCGGTTCAGCCAGAAGTGGCGATAGTGAAGCTAAGGAAAAACTGAAAGTTCTAGAAGAAATAAAAGAAGGATTGGAAAAGGGGATTCCCGCGAGGAGAATAGAGATCCCTGAAGATATGTCAGCTTCTTACAACTTGCTTACGCTGAAGCCAGTTCTATACGTTGCTAATGTGGATGAGAAGGACCCCACTTTTGGAAAGAAGGTGGAGGAGTATGCCAAAGGGGAAGGAGCTGAGGCTTTGAGTGTGTCGGCGGAACTGGAAGCTCAAATTGCTCAATTGGATAAGGAGGAAAGAGAGAAATTTAGAAAAGAGCTGGGTATGGAGAAGGGTGCGTTGGAACGTCTGATATGGTCTTCCTACAGGTTGCTCGATTTGGTTACTTTTTTCACCGTTGTGGGAACGGAAGTAAAAGCATGGACAATAAAACAAGGCACCCCTGCAGTATTAGCGGCGGGAAAAATACATTCTGATATGGAGAAAGGATTTATAAAGGCTGAAGTCTTCTCCTTCAAAGACTTGGACGAGGGAGACGAGAAGACGCTACACGAGAGGGGACTGGTCAGGATAGAGGGAAAGGATTACGAAATCCGGGACGGCGATATAGTACGTTTTAGATTCCACGTCTAGAACAAGGACTATAGAGCGTAGGGAGAACAATTCTTTAGTTTTTTTTTCTTGCACCCGCGACGTCAATTTTATATAATTCTAATAAATTTTGTTATTAAGATGGATGGAGACAAATCTGATGCCCACTTACGAAAGTATCTTTGTTTGCCCTCCAGATCTTGCCCCCGAAGAACTTGAGGAACTTTCCAAAAAGTTTGAGAAAATCATAACCCAGGGGCAGGGCGAGGTAATTTCCTGTGAAAAATTGGGGCGCAGGAAGCTGGGGCATGAAATGCGAGGTCATAAGGAAGGTTTTGTTTGTTGTCTTAATTTCAATTCTCCCCCAAATGTGATTCCCGAATTAGAAAATAATTTTCGTGTTACTGACAAAGTATTGAGGCATATAATTGTGAGGATAGATAAGAAGAAACTGAAGGAGGAAAAAGTACCGGCTCAAGAGTCAAAACTGGACGAGGAAAAAGAGAGCCCAACCAGTGATGCCTAGATAGAAAGGGGTGAACCACAGTGGCTAGAGGTACTGTGAACAAGGTTATTCTGATTGGTCGTTTAGGTGGTGATCCAGAACTTCGTTATACACCTAATGGAGATGCTGTGGCAAATTTTAGAATAGCTACGAACAGGGTATGGAGAGACCAGGAAGGCAATCAACAGGAGAGGACCGAATGGCACAGGATAGTAGCTTGGAGAAAATTGGCGGAGAGGTGTGGAGAGTACCTTAAAAAAGGGAGCCATGTGTATATTGAGGGGAGACTGGAAACGAGGAGCTGGCAAGACAAGAATGGAAACAAAAGATTTGTCACAGAGATTATAGCTAACCAGATGCAGATGCTTGAGGCCAAAGGTGAAGTTAGGGCAACCGAAGAGGCTCCTCCACCGCTAGAGGTTCTTGAAGAGAAGGAAGAGCGGGAAGTCGAAGCAACAAGAGAAACTGAATCGGAAGACGAAATTCCATTTTAAATTAAGGTTGGTCGCCCTTTAGGGTGACGAAAATGGCACTCTGGAGAGTGCCCGACCTGCAATTACTGGGGAAAAAATGGTTCCTAATGGAGAAAAGAGAAGTAAAGTAGGAAAGGGGACAGTCGATTCTAAGAAGAGACGATATCGTCCCTTTAGAAAGAGGATATGTCGGTTCTGTGTAAAGAAAATAGACTATGTCGATTATAAAGACACATCACTACTCAAGAGTTACGTTACTGATAGGGGAAAGATTCTTTCCAATAAAATTACTGGAAACTGCGCTAAGCACCAGCGTATCTTGAGCAGAGCTATAAAGAGAGCAAGATATATTGGGTTGCTGCCATTCACCACGAGATAAAAGATGTTATTCTCTCCGAAACATCACGTCTATTACGGAGTAGAAAGCCATACCTTTAATTTTCCTGTTTATTGTGTGAAAATCGAAGAGTTATTCGCAGGGCATTTTTACGTATTGTACCTCGAGAACGATAGCTCAGCGTCAATGTAGGTAGTGTAGGGGCTTGTCCCCATCCCGATAAATCGGGAGGCCCATAAAGGCTATACTACGTGCAAATTTTTGGAGAAGAATAACATTTTTACTATAGCGATATCTTAAGGAGATTATGGAAAGAAAATGAAAGTCATCCTTCTTCAACCAGTCAAAGGGCTTGGTGGTAAAGGAGATGTTATTTTGGTAAGCGACGGCTATGGTCGGAACTATCTGATTCCTCGGCGCCTGGCTTGGGAGGCTAGCGAAAAGAATATCCGTAGGTTGAAAGAAGAGAAGCAAAGAGAAGATGAGAAGGATGAAAAGATCTTGAGGTCAGGCCTGGCATTTGCTGCTAAGTTAGACAAAATTTCTTGCACCATTCCCGTAAAAGTGGGAGAGGGCGAGAAGATTTTTGGTGCGGTTACCTCCTCCGATATTCGAGAAGCTCTACTTTCCAAGGAAGTAGATATAGATAAAAAGGATATACTTCTTGACAAGCCAATCAAGGAATTGGGAGTCTATACGGTAGAAGTTAGAGTTCATCCGAAAGTTACAGGTAGAATAAAAGTTTGGGTAGTAAAGGAGTAACGGAGCGTAGCTCCGCATTATAATGGTGAAGCTTCGCTTCGCCACTCCTAAATGGGGAAGAAGATGGTCGAATTGATAGATAAAATTCCACCACAGAGTCTCGAAGCCGAACGCTCGGTATTGGGGGCGATGCTTATTGAAAAAGAAGCGATAGCCAAGGCGATAGATTTTTTGAAAAAGGAAAGTTTCTATAGTGAAGCACACCAGACGATTTTCCAGGCGATTATCGAT
>CAZTSA010000084.1:0-5747 GCA_964616885.1 uncultured Clostridia bacterium | reverse complement strand
GGATGAAGGGATAGTTTTCGGAGTCGCTCGGTAGTGTAGGGCTTTATGCCCGTAGGAATTACGCCCATAAAGGGCTACACTACGCGCGAAACCTGACGGATTTGAAGCAACGGGCTCAATGAATTGAGCCCCAACAAAATAGGAAGGCAAAGCGTGAGCTCTGATTTATGGTGAATGTGCAGGGAGGAATATCTTATGGTAACTTATAAAGAGGCTGGCGTAGACATAAAGAAGGCGGAAAAATTTATAAAGAAAATAAAGGAAATTGCTCCTGGAATTGGGGGATTCTCGGGTCTATTTCCAATTGAGCCGGGAAGATATAAGAAGCCCTTGCTCGTTGCTTCCACCGATGGGGTAGGAACAAAGTTAAAAATTGCACAGCTTATTGGAAAACACGATACTGTTGGCATCGACCTTGTGGCAATGGGTGTTAACGATGTTATAACCTGTGGAGCAAAACCTCTCTTTTTCCTTGATTATTTTGCTACGGGAAAGCTGGAGCTGGGAGTGGCTGGGGAGGTAATTAAGGGAATTCATAAAGGATGTCTTCAGGGCGGTTGTAGATTAATAGGAGGAGAGACTGCCGAGATGCCTGGTTTCTATAAGCCCGGAGAATACGATTTGGCTGGTTTCTGCGTAGGGATTGTGGAGGAGAAAGAGGTAATAGATGGAAGGGAGATTGAGCCCGGCGATATAGTTTTTGGTCTTCCCTCCTCGGGTTTACACAGTAACGGTTTCTCTCTGGTGCGAAAGATTTTCTCCCGGAAAGAGTTGATAAGTCTGGGTAAGGAATTGCTGAAGCCTACGAAGATATATGTGAGAGATATACTTTCGGTGAAGTCTTTTGTGCGGGGCATTGCCCATATCACAGGGGGAGGATTCATTGATAACATTCCGCGCATTCTCCCCGAGGGATGCCAGGCACTAATCCATAAGGGCTCCTGGAAGGTTCCCAGAATTTTCCACCTCGTTCAAAAGAAAGGAAAGATCGGGGAAGAAGAAATGTTTCATACCTTCAATATGGGAATAGGCATGGTTCTCGTAGTTTCCCCGGCAGAAAGAGGGAAGCTCTTATCCCGCTTGCCGCAAGCTAAGCCTATCGGAGAGGTGTTCTCTGGCAGGCGCCAGGTGAAGATAGTATGAACTATAAGTTTGGAATTTTTTCAACCGGAAGGGATAATGAGGCAATTCAGCTCTTTCAAGAAGTATATGATAACACCAAAAAGGGAGTCATAAAAGGCGAGATAGCTTATCTATTCTGCAATAGAGAGGAAGGAGAAGAGGAGATAACCGACTCGTTTCTTAAGCTGGTGAGAGACTACGGGGTTGAATTGATTACTTTTTCTTCTAAGAACTTTAGGAGAGAGATGAGAGAGAGAGCCGTTGAGGAGAGCGACAGTATTGGAAGAGATTCTCCTCTCCTTATCCAGTGGAGAAACGATTATGATAAAGAAATAATGGGAAGGATTCCCACATCCTTAGATATCTATCTCATTGGTTATATGCTCATAGTTGGGCCTGAAATGTGCAAGTCTTACAACATTTTGAATCTCCATCCATCACCACCCGGTGGTCCTCAAGGCAGCTGGCAGGAAGTGATGAGGAAATTGATTGAGTCAAATGCAAAAGAAGCGGGTTGCATGATGCATCTGGTAACGCCCGAATTGGATAAGGGTCCTCCCATCTCTTATTGCACATTTTCGATTGTGGGAAGTGATTACGAGCCGCTCTGGAAAGAATACTACTCCACGGGCAACTATTCCAAACTATTCTCTAAAATTCGGCAGGAAGAGTTCAGAAGGGAATTGCCTCTCGTTATCTATACGATAAAGGCATTTGCTGATGGAAAAGTACGGATAGATGGAAAGAGGGTCGTGACCGAAGAGGCTGAGGCCACAAAAGGGTACTGTTTGAACGAAGTTATAAAGTAAATGCAATTCATTACTGATTGTGAAGGACCCATATCTAAGAATGATAATGCCCTGGAACTGGCAATAAATTTTCTGCCAGAAGGAGAAAAATTCTTTACCCAGCTTAGCAGGTATGACGATTTTTTGGCATTAATAGGGAGGGAAAGATATAAGGCAGGTGATACCTTAAGATTGATTCTTCCATTTCTGAAAGCCTATGGCGCAACAGATGAGAAAATTGTAGAATATTCGAGAAAGAATATTCTTCTGATGCCTGGGGCTAAAGAGACCCTCCTTTTCGTTCGGGAAAGGATGCCTTCCTTTATTGTGAGCACCAGTTACCAGCCCTATGTTCGGGTACTGTGTGAGGTCATAGGATTTCCTTTAGAAAATGTCTATTGTACTGAGGTAAAGATAGATAAGTACAATATCTCTCAGGCAGAGGTTGGAAAGCTTAAGAAGCTTAGCAAAGAGATACTATCTTATCCCTTAATAGAAATTTCTGAAATTGACAATCTAAGTCCTGAGACTAAAGGAGTCATAGATAGATTGGAAGAGATTTTCTGGAAAGAAATAGTCTCTATGAAATCGGGTAAAATGCTGGAAGAGGTCAATCCGATTGGAGGTCGGGAGAAGGTCAGTGCCATAAAAGATAGTTTGAAGAAAGGTAATAATAGTCCGCGGGATGCTATTTATGTCGGAGATAGCATCACGGATGCAGAAGCATTAAGTTTTATAAGAGAGAATGAGGGATTGACGGTCTCGTTCAATGGCAACAGGTATGCAATTGAAAAGGCTGAAATAGTTTGTGTTTCAGGGAATACATTTCCAATTTCAATACTTGCGGATGCCTTTTTACAGGGAGGTAAGGAGAGGGTTATGGAGTTGGTAGAAAACTGGGGAGACGGTATTCTTACCAGTGGTTTTGTGGATAAGCGACTGGCAGAGAAAGTATTCTCTTCTTATCCTGAGGAGTTCCCTATCGTGGAATTTGTGAGTGTAAATAGTAGAGAACGTCTCATATCTGTGAGCGAAAGCTTCAGGAAGAGTGTAAGGGGTGAGGCAGGAAGTTTAGGATGATAAGATGGATGTAGTCTCTGTAGGTGCTGTAAATATCGATCTGGTTGCTAAAGTAGATAGGTTTCCTAATCCTGATGAGGAGACTGTAATCAGGAGCTGGGATATGGTTGGGGGCGGTTCTGCTGCCAATGTTGCTTGTGGAATTTCCCGCCTGGGGGTAACTTCAGGGTTCATTGGAAATGTGGGAGAAGACCATTTTGGAGAGGTCCTTAAGGATGGGTTGAGAAAAGAGAGGGTTGATATATCTCGCTTAAAAGTTTGTAGCGGAAATAGTGGAAGCGTTATTGCCATTGTTAGCAAAGGTGGCGAGAGGATTCTCTTCGCTTACTCAGGCGCCAATGCGAAACTTTCTTCTGAAAATATTGATAAAGACTATGTAACCGATGCCAAGTACATCTTCCTGAGTAGCATTGAGGGTGAGCAAGCTATCACGGCGATGGAGCTTGCTTCTCATTACGCTAAAGAAGTTGGAGTAAAAGTTTTTTTCGACCCGGGATACATATTTGTGGAAAAGGGGTTGAAAACGCTTGAAGGAATCTTGAATAAAGCAACAATTGTGAAATTTAATGAGACGGAGCTAAAAGAGTTAACCGGGAGAGATGAGCTTGTCGAGGGCTCACAGACCATTAGAGAATACGGGCCGGAAATCATTCTCACCACTCTGGGAGCAAGGGGATGTTTTCTCTATTCGGGCTCGGTGAAGAAATTTGTTGAGTCATATGGAAAATTTGTACCTATGGACAAGACCGGGGCTGGTGATGCTTTCTCTTGCGGGTTTATCTTTGGGCAATTAAGGAATTGGGATTTGGAAAAATCTGTAAAATTTGCTAATCTTATAGCGAGCATTTCCATTACCAGAGTTGGTGCAAGGTCTGTTCCATATTTGGAGGAATTGAAGAGTTACAAAGAGTATAAACAATTTTTGTAGGAATAGCGGAGCAGTATAGCTCCGCACCAATGTAGGGGTTCGATTTATCGAACCCCGATTGAAAATCCGGGCTCAATGAATTGAGCCCCTACATTGACCACAATATAAGGACAAATGGTGAGAGGGAGAGATTATGCCGCAAGTAAAGAGAGCTCTTATTAGTGTCCATGATAAGACAGGAATTGTAGAGTTTGCCGGTGGTTTGAAAGATTTGGGGATTGAGATTATCTCTACGGGCGGGACTGCTAAGGCGTTAAAAGAAGCAGGGATACCTATCCGTTCGGTTTCAGATTATACGGGTTTTCCTGAGGTGCTGGAGGGGAGGGTTAAGACTCTCCATCCCAAAGTTCATGGGGCTCTGCTCGCTCTCAGGGATAGCCCCAATCACATGAGAGACGTAAAGAAGCATAATATAGAATTAATTGACATGGTGGTAATTAACCTCTACCCTTTTGAGGCTACAGTTGCCAGAGAGGGTGTGACCAGGGAGGAGGCTATCGAGAATATCGACATTGGCGGTCCAACTATGTTGAGGTCGGCAGCTAAAAATTATAAGTGGGTGGTGCCAATTTCTGACCCGCGCCATTATAGCGTCGTCCTGGAAGAGATGAGAAAAAACAATGGCGCGATAAGTGAAGAGACTTCTTTGAAATTAGCCACAGATGTATTCCACCATCTGTCGAGATATAACTACCTTATTTACCAGTACTTTCTCGCTTCTGACTCTTCTCCCGAGCTTTTTCCCCATCTATTTCAGCTGGAGTTGGAAAAGGTTGCGGATTTGAGGTATGGAGAGAATCCACATCAACATGCGGCATTCTACAAAGAATCATCGGTTAAGGGAAAAGGTGAGGGGATGGCGGGTATACAGCAACTGGGAGGTAAGGAACTTTCCTTTAACAATATCATAGATCTAGATGCGGCAGTCAGTATAACAGGAGAATTTGAGGAGCCGGTGGCAGTGATTATTAAGCACACCAACCCTTGTGGGGTGGCAACTGGCAAAACGCTCCTTGAGGCCTATCAAAAGGCGAGCGAATGCGACCCGGTTAGTGCCTTTGGCGGTATTGTCGGCTTCAACCGGAAAGTAGATGGCCTGACAGCGAAAGAGGTTAGTAAGATCTTTGTCGAGGCAATAATTGCGCCAGATTTTGAAGAACAGGCAATTGAGGTTCTGAAAGTGAAGAAGGATATTCGAATATTAAGGTTGCCTGATGAAAGAAAATCATCTTCTCAGCAGCTTGATTATAAGAGAGTTGCAGGAGGGCTCTTAATACAGACGAAGGATTGGAAGACTTTTGGCGACGGTCTGGAAGTGGTTACTGAAAGGAAGCCAACCGAAAAGGAATTGAAAGCTCTCAAGTTTGCCTGGAAAGTTTGCAAGTGCGTCAAGTCGAATGCCATTGTTCTAGCAAGCGAAGGTCGAACGCTGGGTATCGGAGCCGGCCAGATGTCTCGTGTTGACGCTGTAAAAATTGCGACGAGGAAAATGGAAGAGCAATTTGGGAAATATGAGGGACTTATAGTTCTGGCTTCAGATGCTTTCTTTCCTTTCCGCGACTCTGTCGATTTGGCTAACGCCTCTGGGGTTACAGCGATCATTCAGCCGGGAGGTTCCTTGAAGGATAAGGAGTCGATTGCTGCTTGTAACGAGCACAAAATTGCTATGGCTTTCACCAGAATGCGCCATTTCAGACATTAGGTAGGGGTATTTGAAGATAGTTTGTTCATCGCAAAGGAATTTTTTAACGCCAAAAAAGTTCGGACTCTGCGAGGCGCAAATCAAAACTCCTCCTCCGATGAATCGGAGTCGTCGGACAGTGATTTGC
>CAZTSA010000083.1:0-5756 GCA_964616885.1 uncultured Clostridia bacterium | reverse complement strand
TAGCTCCACTTGTGCCAGCGGCTAAGCAGAGTGAAATGAGGCGAAAAAAGAGTAAGGTAGTAAAAATAAATATAAAAAAATAAGTCCTTTTTCCCATCGCATCTCTGGACTAAGTAATTTTCAATCTATTATAACTCTCGCCAGGACATCACGACAGTTGCCGCTGGAGAGCCTACTACGGGGACTTCGAAACCAAATTCTCCCCATTGTATTGTCACATTTGCGTTTATATTAACGGTTCCGCCCGATTCTATAACCCCTTGTACTTCAACATTCGCATTTGCGTCTACTTCCGTGCTCCCAGAAATAAGACCATTAATCTTAACATTGGAGTTTATCATTATATCAGCCTCATTCCAGTCCCCTCCAGAGCAGATGAGATTTACACTCGCAGGGCCACCATCCGGGCCAAACACATTGGAGCAGAGCTCCAATCCATAATTGTGCCCGGAGCCACCACTTACCCAGATTGTGCCTTCTCCTACAAACGTAATGTTGCTACTAAACCTCACTCCCTGCGTGAATTTGTGCACCTTACCGCCGAGATCGAACGTCTCATTACTCTCATAGTTCATATAACTCCCATAAACTACCTTATCCATATTATCCAGTGCAGTGAAATCCACTGAGGAGTAGGAGCCCAGTGGATTTGTATCCGCGGAGGTATCCCCCTCACAAATGTGCGGAATCCCGCTCTTTATTCTACTCTCCTGGTATATTCCAGTTCCAGGCGTGTCTCCACCCTGACTTGCATTGGTTGGCCCTCTCGATTTTATTTCTCTTCCTGGCTGCATATAGAGATTACCGGTAATCCACACACCTTTAGCTATGCTTGTGCTGGTATATATTGAACCATCGCTGGCCCCAGGACTACTCGGTTCTATGAACACATTGTTGCCAAGAACTATCTGGCCATCGCTCCTTAAGTCTCCTCTAACCGTAATATTGGAAGCAACAGTGATTCCGTCCTTTGCTCCCACGGCATAGGGAGGAGTGCCGGGCACTATATTGACTACGGAGTTCACCGTCCGCGTTTCCTGAGGATTGGTGGCATTGGGCACATGACCTACAGAAGTTATTTCATAATAGTTGGCAGGTTGCCCGTTAGTGGAAACGCTGACACTAAATTGACCTGCATTGCCGACGGAATAGGTTGTTGGCCCCCGATAACTTGTGTCTTTCTGCAATTCACTAATCGCATATTCTACTCCGCCATCAGCGATGTACAGGGCTGAATCCGATAATCTCTCCTTGATTAGAAAATTCGTCTCATATCTGCCTAAAGAAACCATTGCTACCGCCAGAATAGACAGAAGAAGTAACAGAATAAGCGCCAGAACGAGCGCGATTCCTTTTTCATCTTTTATTACCATTTTTACCTCCTACCATTTTTCCGCAATTAATGAGCTAACTTCTATGCTCCTGCTTTGCCCTTGCTCCGTCCAGATTACCTCGATATCTACACGCTTTAACGAACTTTCCAGAGCACTTATTCTTACATTGCGAGTGAAAGTCGTTCCCGACGGGGTCTCTGATTCTGACTGCCAGATGTTTGGAAACCAGGGGCCACCGATGCTCTCGAAACTCTCATTCTTTATCTCTTCCATCTTATCCCCTGCAAAACTATAAGCCAGTGTCTGAAATTCCATACCTTTGACCGAGATAGAACTCCGAATGAAAAGCTGGGCAAAAGCCAGGACAATTAAAGTAATAATTGTCAGCGCTAATGCCAGCTCTATATAAGTAAAACCTTTACTGCGACACCGAATGTCCGTATCATCAAGAATCCAATTCTTAAATTGTGCCATAGTTTCTTTCATATCTTAATAAAGTATACCACAAATTACTTACACCGTCAAGCAGTATTGCACCCTTGGTCACCGCTCTCATATTCCCAATATTTAAAAGATAGTTTGCGAACCTATTGGAATTTTAGCCAAAAATCGAAGATTGTAGGGGCGACATTTATGGCGCCCGAGGATACGGTTTCGATGAATCGAACCGCTACAATAATTGTAGGGGCTCAATTTATTAAGCCCGTTCATCAGCGAGCGAACCAAATTCCAAGCTACCTCTTGGCGTTAAGAAATTCCTCACTCGTGAGCAAATTATCTTTTGATTATTCCCTCCCACACTCCCCACCGCGGCCCGATATGATATCGAGAGCGTGTGGTATTGCCGGGAGAATCACTTCTAAAGACTCACTCACCGCCTTAGGGCTCCCGGGCAGATTGATAATTAGACTCCCTTTTCTCACCCCTGCTACTCCCCGGGAAAGCATGGAGTGGGGAGTCTTCTCCAATCCTTTCATTCTCATCGCTTCTTCTATGCCCGGCACCTCCTTTTCGATAACTTCCATTGTTGCCTCGGGAGTAACATCCCTGGGGGATAGACCAGTCCCTCCAGTAGTGAGAATTAAGTTTATCCCCGCATCCACCATCTCTTTTAACTTCTCAATTACAGTTCTTTTCTCATCAGGAACGACTTCGTATTTCTTCACGCGCCCTTCCAATTTTTCCTCAACCATCTCCCTGATTACCTCTCCACTCCTATCAATCCTTTCGCCTTTTGACCCCTTATCACTGATAGTCAAAATACCAACCGAAATTTCCATATCCCCTCCGCCCAGCAGTTAAAAGATAGTTTGTGAGGAACTTCTGGAATTTTAGCCAAAAAGCGAGGACGGCCAATTGTCTTACAAGCAAAAATTTGTTCGAGCCCAATTGGGCGAGTTTATTTTTGCGCCCTGCATAGTCCGAAGCTTTTTTGGCGTTAGAAAATTCCTCAGTTACGAACGAACTATCTTTTAACGTATTTCCCACTCTTTCCACCACTCTTTTCTAATAAACATATATCACCAATTACCATCTCCTTCTCCACCCCTTTACACATATCGTAAATGGTCAAAGCTGCACAAGCAACAGCAGATAAAGCTTCCATTTCACACCCCGTAGCATCCTTTGTCTTAACCCTGGCAGTTATCTTAACGCCAGCCTTGGATGTTCGGGTGGACGCGCCCTGCCCTAAAAGTTGGAAATCCATATCGCAACCAGTAATTTTTATCGGATGCGTCAGAGGAATCATCTCGCTAACTCTCTTCGCCCCCATAATTCCAGCAATTTTGGCTACGGTTATTACATCACCTTTGACGATTCTATTTTTTTCGATCAAGTTCAAGGTTTCTCGCTTCATAAAAATTGCTCCCGTAGCAGTGGCACTTCTTTTGGTCATTCTCTTCTCTGTAACGTCAACCATCCTGGCTTTTCCTTCGCCATTAAAGTGGGTAAGTCCCTTCATTTTACCCTCCAATCTGATTCATATACTGGTAATATCTCTGGTTCAAATTATGGCTCGCAGGCTTCCCATAAGCCGCTCCATAAAAAGAACTTCGCATATCCCCACCATTTCGTAAAACTTCTTTCAAATCGACTGCCTTTCTGGAGAAGAGGCAGGGAAGAAGCATGCCGCTTGACGTCAACCTCAAGCGATTGCAATCCTTACAAAAAGGCTCCGAGCGAGGCAAAATGAATCCAATAATGTTATCACTGTCTGGGGGCCTGAAATTCCTCGCCGGGCCAGAACCAGGAACCTCAACAGAAACCAGCTTTTTTTCTTCTATAAATTTATCCATAATTGCTTTAAGTGGATAAAAGTAATCTTCCCCAAAAAAGGGCATAAACTCAATGAAGCGTACGTTCAAAAGTTCTTTCTCCCCCCATTCGGTGAAGTCAATAATTTCGTCATCATTTATTCCTTTCATCACCACCACATTAATCTTGACTGGAGAAAATTTTAGCTTCCTCACCGCCTCAATTCCCGAAAAGACCTCTCTTATATTGCCACCACCGGTAATACGATTAAATCTAATCTCCTTTAGAGTATCTAGACTGATATTAATTCGCGGAAGACCGGCGTTAAATAGGTCACTGGCATATCTATTCAAGAGCAGTCCATTGGTAGTGAGCGAAAAATCTATCCCCAACTTAGCTAACTTTTCAATAAAGCTAATAACTCCCTTCCGAACCAGTGGCTCTCCACCAGTAATCCTGAACTTACCAACTCCGAGTTCACGGGCACATTTGACTATTTCAATTAACTCCTCGTATTTCAAAATCTCCTGAGGAAGGACCTTCTGAATTCCGGACGCGGGCATGCAGTAGAAGCATCTCAAGTTACATCTGTCGGTAACCGAAATTCTCAAATAATCTATCTTCCGATTGTATCTGTCAACTAACCCATTTCCCACACTAATTATACCCACCATAATTAAATTTTTCTGTGACTTCCATCACAAATCTGAAGTACTCTTTTTCGCATGCTCTTTATTCGTAGTGTAGCCCTTATCAGAAATTCCAAAATCCAACTTTCAAATTCCAAATTACGGGCATAAAGCCGCTACACTACCTGGCGATGAACAAACTATCTTTCAATTAAAAGCGAACTAAATCCCAAGCGTTATTTAAACACATTCACGCAAGAAGCCTTGAAAGTGAAATATACCTGCATACCAACCTTCAAACCCATCTCTTCTTGCGACCTCTTGGTAATAACAGCAACAAAGGGAGTGGAAGCCAGCTCCGCTTTTGAATACGGAAACCCGGATAGCGGTTCCATTGTAACCCAGATAATTCCACCTCTATCCTGTAGATTGACTATCCAACCAGGAAAACTGTTTCGAGCACTGGAATGGAAGGGTTCTATAGACAGCAAGATATCTTCGGGACGAATAGTGGCAAAAAGGAAGCCCTTTACGCTCTCAAATTCTGGCCGAGGAACAATCTCAACTTTTATTTTCCCTAAATCCAACTTTTGAATGCCATTTTCAATAATCAACCCCCCTCTGAACAGATTCCCCACTTCTACAAACTCGGCAGCAAAAGAGGAGTTGGGATATCGAAATACCTCCTCACCTGTCCCCTGTTGTATGATTTCTCCATCCCTCAATACGAAGACTCTTTCAGCAAATCTTCGAGCTTGCAATAGATTATGGGTTGCCATAACTACAGTTACGTTGTGGTTCTTCCGCATTTTAAGTATTAAACTCTCTATGATCTTTGTACTCAAAGGGTCAAGATTAGCCATAGGTTCATCCAAAAAAAGAACCTCTGGCTCCAGGACCATTGTCCGCGCCAGTGCAACCCTCTGGGCCTCTCCACTAGACAAGGTAAGAGCAGATTGGTCTTTGATGGACGAAAGCTCAACGATTTCTAATCCCTCCTCAACTTTTTTGACTATATCGCTGTCTCCTCTCAATTTCAGTCCATAAGCAACATTTTTCGCCACAGAGGTATTAAACATAAAAGGGTTTTGCATTACCAAACCAATCCTTCTGTGGAGCCTGAGCTTCTCTTCTGGCGTTAACGAAGATGAAGGAGAACCGTCAAAATAGACCTCGCCAGAAGTCGCTCCATCCAGTAGAGTGAGAATCTTAAAAAGTGTGGTCTTGCCTGCGCCATTAGGTCCGATTACGCAATTGATTTTAGTCTCATCAATCTCTATATTAATATCTTTCAAAACCTCTTTGCCGTCGAAACTCTTACAAACTTTTCTTGCTTCGATATTCACCTGCCAACTCCTCGTATTGATTGCAATATAAGATTGACCATAAAAGCAACAATTAAAAGAATAATCCCCAGAGCAACTGCCAGTTCAAAATCACCTTTCATCGTTTCCAGAGCGATAGCCGTAGTCATAACTCTGGTAGCTCCCTTGATATTTCCTCCCACCATCATAGTCATACCAGTCTCTCCAATCAC
>CAZTSA010000082.1:0-6019 GCA_964616885.1 uncultured Clostridia bacterium | reverse complement strand
AATAATCACCTACAGGAGGTAGCCTTTTCATAATATCAAGGACTCCAGAGTCTTGGAATCCTCCCGAAAGGGAGGGCGTTTTGAAAGAAGCAACTCTTTACCAGGTTCTCAAAGACGGCAGGTTGAGATGTGGCATCTGTCAGAGAAGATGTAAAATTGATGAAGGAAAAACCGGGTGGTGCTGGACGAGAAAGAATGTGGGTGGGAAGCTCTACAGTCTCATCTATGGCAGAGTGTCCACCTGGGCCATATCCCCGATAGAGAAAAAACCCCTCTTCCACTTCTACCCGGGTTCGAAATGGCTTTCCTTAGGCACGCTGGGCTGCAATTTTCGCTGTCCCGGTTGCCAGAATTACAGCATCTCCCATGTCGATTACGAAGGCCAGGCAGAGTACTTTTCGCCAGAAGATACTGTAAAATTGGCGGAGAAAAGGCACTGTCTGGGAATTTCCTGGACCTATAATGAACCAACAATCTGGTTCGAATATACATTAGATTCCGCCAAACTGGCAAAGAGGAAAGGGCTGCTTACAAATTATGTTACTAATGGCTACATTACGGCTGAGGCGCTGGACAAAATTGGCCCCTACCTCGACTCTTTCAGAGTAGACATCAAAGGATTCACAAAGGCCACTTATCGAAAGATTGGAAATATCCCCGATTTTAAAGGAATCCTCGAGGTCACTGTAAGGGCAGTAAAGAGGTGGGGAATGTGGGTTGAGGTGGTAACCAATATTATTCCGGGCTATAATGATAATAAGGAAGAGTTGGAAGGGATTGCCTCCTGGATACTTGAAGAACTCGGCAAGGATACACCCTGGCATGTGACGCAATTTGTTCCGCACTTGAGGTTATCCCATCTCTCCTTTACTCCTATAGAAACCCTGGAAAATGCGAGAAACATTGGATTTGATAAAGGACTACACTATGTCTACATTGGCAATGTTCCCGGACATCCAGGGGAAAACACCTATTGCCACCACTGCGGGAAATTAGTCGTTAAGAGAGACGGATTCTCCGTAGTGGACATGAAAATTGAACAGGGCAAATGTGCGTATTGTAAACAGCCCATCCCAATAAGGATGTGAAATGGGGGAATGGAGTCCTCCCGAAAGGGAGGTTCGGGCTGACCAAAGTCGGCCCCTACGCGATTGGCAAGGACTCCAGAGGGCTTTGGTGAGGGATATTCATGGTTAAAGTTGGCTGTTGTGGGTTTGCAGTAGCCAGGGGGAAGTACTTTGATAACTTTGAAGTTGTGGAGATACAGAAAGTCTTCTACCAGTTCCCCAAGTTGGAAACCATCCTCAGGTGGAGGGAAGAGGCTCCCAAGGGATTCGAATTTACTTTGAAGGCTCCCCAGTTGATAACCCATTTGCCATCAAGTCCGACTTATAGGAAACTGGGCTATTTGATTCCGGATAGAGAGAAGGCAAACTATGGATTTTTCAAGCCCAGTGATGAAGTATTTGAAGCGTGGGAGAAGACTCAGAAGATAGCTCAGCTTCTTGAGGCGAAAATAGTCATTTTTCAAATGCCACCCAGCTTCCTTCCCACAATTGAAAACAAGAGGAATATGAAAAAATTCTTCAGGAAAATTAAGAGGCGTGGCCTCCTTTTAGTTTGGGAGCCAAGGGGAGACTGGGAGGGGAAGGAAATAAGGAGTCTCTGTTCTCAACTTGGACTGGTTCACTGTGTTGACCCATTTAAAGCCGAGGCTCTTTGTGGAGAATTAGTATATTTTCGCTTGCATGGAATAGGTGGTTACAGATACCGTTATACGGATAGAGACCTGAAGAAACTTAAAGTAAAATGCGAAGAAAAAAAGGAACTATACTTCATGTTTAATAATGTCTATATGTTTGAAGACGCCACAAGATTCAAGGAAATGGTAGGAAGATAATGGAATTGCCATGGAATGTCTTAATTGTAAAAAGGAGTCTCCTTTAATTACGAAGATGCTGGGCATATGTGTGGATTGTATAAGGCAAGACTTTAAGAAACTTCTTCCTTTAATAGAGAAAGCCCACAGGGCTTCAAGAAGTGATTTTTTGCTTCCAGAAGCCGTTCCCAGGGATAAGGGAGGAGTGAAATGCAATATTTGCATTAACCAATGCCAGATTAGAGAGGGAAGTTTTGGCTACTGTGGTTTGAGAACGAACTATTCGGGAAAGTTAATTCATCTTGTAAGTGGAGAAAGAGGAGCCCTTACCTGGTACCACGATCCATTGCCCACCAATTGTGTGGCTGAATGGGTTTGTGGAGAGCGGGAGAGTTACGGATATAAGAATCTGGCGGTCTTCTATCATGGATGTTCTTTCGATTGCCTTTTTTGCCAGAACTGGCATTACAGAGAAGAGGTCGAAAGGTTAATCAGATGGGTAAGCCCGGCTGTTTTATCAAATCCCGAAACTGTGAAAGGTGGAAATTTTGTGACTTCGGAAGAACTGGCTAACTGTGTGGACGGGAGGACAAATTGCGTCTGCTATTTTGGCGGCGACCCTGTTCCCCATATATACCATGCTCTGGAGACTTCCCGGCTCGCTTTAAAAAGGAAGAAGGTTCACATCTGTTGGGAGACGAACGGCTGTATGAATCCAAAATTCTTAAAAGATATGGCAGAGCTGTCTCTCGAATCCGGTGGATGTATAAAGTTTGATGTGAAGGCTTTCAGTGAAGAGGTAAACATTGCCCTATGCGGAGTTACAAACAAAAGAACGCTGGAAAACTTTTCTATTTTAGCTGAGTATACTAAGAAGAGGAAGGAACCACCTTTTCTTGTGGCTTCAACGCTTCTCGTGCCTGGTTATGTTGACCGGTTTGAAGTATCAAGGATTGCCAGATTCATAGCATCTTTAGACCCTGAAATTCCGTATTCTCTTTTAGGTTTCTATCCCCATTTCCATATGCCGGACCTCCCCACCACCTCCCGAAGCCACGCCGAGGAGTGCCTGGAGGAGGCCAAGAGCGCTGGTTTAAACAGGGTCAAGATAGGTAACATTCACCTTTTGAGCGAGGCTTATTAGCTTTAATAAAAAGGAGTTGACAATGAACTTTAGAAGAACTTTTCTCTCCCTTGTCATTTCATTATTATGTATTTCGTCTCAATGCATGGTGGAGGCTGGCGAGGCTGAAGTTCGTAGAGCTCGCTGGAGCGAGTCATTCTATGACAGGTCGCCCGAGGTCTTAGGAGATACCGTTCGAGGTTTTATTGGAAATGTTGACCAGAAAAAAATTCCCGGAAACTTAATAGCACTAATTTCGCCGCATGCGGGTTACGTCTACTCAGGTCGTGTGGCAGCCTACGCTTATCGTCAGCTTGAGGGGGAAAATTTTGACACCATAATTCTTTTGGGACCGAGCCACTACATGCCTGTCAAGGGGGCCTCTATCTATGCTGAAGGATGGTGGCAAACACCTCTGGGAAAGCTTGAAGTAGATTCTGAAGTTGCTACAGAAATCATACGAAAACATCAATCGTTTCATTTCGATAAAGAAGCCCACAAGAATGAACATTCTCTTGAAGTGCAACTTCCTTTTCTTCAGTTAACCTTAAAAAGTTTCAAAATAGTGCCCATAGTTCTCAATGACAGTTCTCAGGAGTTCTGTCAACTTTTAGCCGATGCTATTGTGAGTTCAAAGGGAAATAAAAGAATACTCATAGTTGCCTCTACTGATATGTCCCATTACCACACTTATGGAAAAGCGTGTTTGATAGACGGAGTAACAATCCGTGACTTAGAAAATTTCGATTTGGATAGTTTAAAGAAACACCTCACTCGGGGAGAGGGAGAGCTCTGCGGTAGTGCAGCTGTTCTTACTGCTCTTCTGGCTGCAAAGGAGTGTGGGGCGAATAATGTTAAGTTGTTGAAATATGGTAATTCTGGAGATGTAACCGGGGATGAGGAAAGAGTAGTGGGTTATGGTGCCTTTGCTATTACTGGTATGAAAGAAGAGAAAAGGACTCCCGAATCGGAGAGGGTGAAAGGAGGAGAGAAAATGTTAAACAAGAAACAACAGAAAATTCTCCTGAGTATCGCAAGGAAGACAATCGAGGATTATATCCGGTCTCGCAAGACACCAGAGTTTGATGTAGATGACCCCGCGTTGAAAGAGAAGAGGGGGGTTTTCGTAACCTTACATAAAAAAGGGATGCTTCGCGGCTGCATCGGGTATATTATGCCTCTCGAAGAGCTGTACAAGGCCGTTTCCAAAATGGCGATCGAATCATCCACAGGTGACCCTCGCTTTCCACCTGTAACGCCGCAGGAGTTAGAGAACATTGAAATAGAGATTTCGGTTTTGACGGTGCCAGAAAGAATTAAGAGCGTGGATGAGATCGAGTTGGGGAAGCATGGTGTGATAGTAAAGAAAGGCATGCATCAGGGAGTATTTCTGCCTCAGGTGGCCACTGAAACTGGATGGTCGAAAGAGGAGTTTCTGAACAGGCTCTGTTATGACAAGGCGCATTTGCCCGAGGATGCATGGAAGGATAACGATACGGAAATATATACTTTTTCCGCCCAGGTCTTTAAAGAAGAAAAGTAAGCCTTGTTAGATAATTTGTGTTAAAATTCTCTCTGTGGAATTTCTAATGGGGCAAATTAAGGAGAAATTTGGATATGCTAATTGTTGGTCTGACTGGAGGAATTTCTTCAGGAAAAAGCACGGTCCTCAGGATATTCAGAAAGTTTGGTTCGAGAACTATCGCCGCTGACGAAATCGCTCACCAATTGACCAGGCCTGGCACAAAAGCTTTAAGAGAGATAGTTAAAAAGTTCGGAGAGGGGATATTAAACAGAGACAGGACACTGAATCGAAGAAAACTGGCTGACACAATATTTCAAAATAGAGAAAAGAGAAAAACACTGAACGCAATTACGCATCCTAAAATCATTGCTGAAATAGAAAGAAAGATAGGACAATTTGAAAAATGGACAAAACGGTCCGAGTTGCGGGGAAGAGGGAGAAAGAAGAACATTCTTGTTGTGGATATACCCCTTCTATTTGAGGCCAAACTGGAGTATCTGGTCGATAAGATAATTCTCGTGTATGTACCTCAGAGAGTACAGATTGAGAGGTTGCGGAGGGACGATAATCTTACTGTCAGGCAAGCCAGAGCCAGGTTAGATGCACAAATCCCTATTTATAAGAAAAAGAAACACGCGCATTATATTATTAATGGCAACCTGGATTCTGCCAGTTTGCAGAGACAGGTGAAATCGGTCTGGAAAGAACTGCTCAGTTCATGCCCGTAATTAGAGATTAGAGATTAGAAATTTGGAATTTGACATTTGTCATTCAGTTAGGGACTATGTTTGCTGTCTCAGGTAGCTTCCCTTTCGATTCTTCCTGGTAGGATTTCTTTTCCGGAATAGGAAAGGATAGGAATACCGAATTTTGCCACCCTTACCTCCTTACCTGCCACTTTTGGAGCCATTCCTGGGTCTACTTGCTTTCTACCGTTTGTTCTCCATATAAATAGCGGTAATCTAAGTTCCACTACTAATCTTTTTCTGATATTCCAAAAAATGAGTCGTCCATTTCTATAATATATAGCTGCCATCCGGTCACCTTTGATATGTCAAATATATGTACATTTGCTTTGTCAAATGATAATTTTTACCCTAAAAAAATTTCAGTACTCTTTTACGATTCCTTTCGCCTTCATCACCTCAAGCCAGGCTTTGCCAATCTTATGTTTCTTATTAAGCCAACGAGATATATTAGCTTCCGTAGTACCCAGCTCCCTGGCTAGTTCATATTTTTTCATCTTTTTGAGTGCTAAATAATATTCGAGTTGTTTTAGTATATCCTCGTTATCCATCCTGAAATAAGTTTATCATACGATTTGCGATTTGTCAAGCCCTTTTTTATTGAAATTTGATTTCATAACATAAAATAAGGCTCCAAAAGAACTTTTGCGAAAACGCTATTTTTGTCCAAAATCGAGATTCCAAGGCCTTTGAAGGTATTAAGATTTCGGAGACCTGGCTGTGTAGGGGGTGTAGGGGCGATTTAT
>CAZTSA010000081.1:0-6047 GCA_964616885.1 uncultured Clostridia bacterium | reverse complement strand
TCAGCGAATCTCTCAGAGAAAGTGTGGTAGTGCTGTTCAACCAAAATTGTTGTGGGAGCAACGACTGCTACCTGCTTACCGTCAAGTACAGCCTTAAGGCTAGCCCTCATGGCTACCTCTGTCTTGCCGTAGCCAACATCTCCGCAAACAATCCTGTCCATCGGTTTCTGGCGTGTCATATCCTGCTTAACTTCTGCGATTGCCCTTTCCTGGTCCGGGGTCGTCTCATAAATGAAAGCATCCGCAAACTCTTTTTCGTAATGGCTATCCGGCGGGAAAGCGTGTCCGGGCAATTTCTGGCGGGCAGCATATATCTCCAGAAGCTCCCGGGCAATCCGCTGGACAGACTTTTTCACCCTGGCCGTTACCTGTTGCCAGGAAGTGCTATCCAGAGAATATAATTTCGGCTTGTAACCTTCGGTTCCAATATATTTCTGCACCATATTAAAGTCTTCAATAGGTACGTACAATTTATCGCCTTTCGCATACTCGATTGCTATATAATCTGTGAATCTTCCTTCTATTTCTATCTGCTTAAGCCCTAAATATTTTCCAATGCCATACCTCTCGTGCACAACATAATCACCAATATTAAGTTCAATCAAATCGCTCAGTCTTCTGGCAGGATATTTGAATTTCGCATACCGGTGTCTTATCTTGTATCTACCAAATACCTCCTTTTCGGAAATCACAACAAGTTTCAAGGCAGGAAAGATAAATCCGGAATTGAGACTCCCAATCCTTAAGTGGGGAAATACGCCTTCTCCTTCTTCTCTCAAGAGTTCCCCCAATCTTGACTTTTCTCCCTCATTGTTACAGAAGATATAGGTTTCATATCCTTCCTTTTGCCACTTCGCAAGCTCTTGGTAGAATAAGCCAATTTTGCCATAGAACGAGGGTGGTGATTTGGTGAAAAAATTAATAGAACTCTTTTGAGGCAAAATGGATAGATAAAGATGTACATGCCCTCGCCTGCGCCTAGATGTTGGTAATCCGACATTATCTAATAACACCGCTCCATCTTCCGGAAAATAATCAAAAATGGTGTGCGAGCTCTTCTCATCAGATAATTTTGCTGGAATCACTTCGGCTTCCGTTATACCTCTTATGGACTTTTGCGTCATCGGGTCGAACCACCGCATCTCTTCAATCTGATTCTCCAAGAACACCACCCTTAAAGGATGGTCGAAATTGGCAGACCATACATCCAAAATCTCACCTCGCAGGCGAAATTCTCCCGCTGCCTCCACAATATCAACCCTTTCATAGCCAGCACTCGTTAGTTTTTCCGCTATCCTCTGATATTGAATATTTTGACCTTTGGAGAGAGTTAAGGTTAGAAAAGAAAATTGGGGGCAAGAAATGACTCTCTTGTCTATGCTATCTAAGGTGGTTATCAGAAGGGGATTCTTTTGAGCCGACAAATGAGAAAGGGAAACAAGAGAATCTTCTCTATTCTCTTGAGAAAAAAGATGGCTTTCTCCTTGAAAAGCTTCGAGGTCCTCCCTTAGCTTCTCTAAGTCATCCTCTCTTTCCGTAATTACTAATAGCGGCTGAGAAATTATCCTCTTGAGCCCCAAAACAAAAAAAGCTTTGGAGCCGCCCCAAAGCCCTGAGACTTTTATCTTTCCCTCTTTCTTAGCTATCTTTTCAGAAATTTCTCTTAAGGCCCGATTCCCTTCCCAGAATTGAAGTAATTCATTACTCATCACTATATTCCTCTAAAAATATTACCAAAAAAGTCTCAAAAAATCAAGCAGGCCATATGCGTAATACTGGAATGCACGGAAGGCTCGTGAAAATTTGGCGGGAACCTGAATAAGAACTCTGGCAAGCCACAAAAAGTTTCTCTCACATTTACCGGGAGGCGTGTGCTTTGACGCCTAAAGCATCGGAAGTTGAATATTTCAGTGAATAATCTGACACTCGTTACTTCTTCAGGAGTCTCTCTTTAAGAATCTTATTGACCAACTGAGGATTGGCTTTCCCCTGCGTCTTTCTCATTACCTGACCCACCAGGTGCACCAGGGCTCTTTCTTTACCTTTTCGATATTCTTCTACAGCTCCTGAGTTTTCTTTTAATACTTCCTCGATTGCTTTTCCAATCTCTCTCTCATCAGTAATCTGCACCAATTTCTTCTCCTGGATAATGAGTTGAGGATTCTTTCCGGTATGGAACATCTCCTCAAATACCGTTTTTGCAATCTTTCCCGAAATTGTTCCTTCCTCTATCAATTTCAAAAGTTCTGCCAACTGCACGGGAGAGACAGGGGATTCTTCTATCCCTATATTCGCTGCATTCAAACTTCCCAGAAGCTCTACCATTACCCAGTTGGTAACTGCCTTCGCATTATTATATAGTTTAACCACCTGTTCAAAATAGTCGGCTAGTGGTTTCTCGGCAGTGAGTACTCCTGCATCGTATTCTGAAAGCCCATATTCTCTCAAAAAGCGTTCTCGGCGTCTATCTGGAAGCTCTGGAATCGCATTTCTGATTTCTTCTATCCATCCTTTCTCCACTATTAGAGGCACCAGGTCCGGCTCGGGAAAGTAGCGATAGTCATGGGCCTCTTCTTTGCTCCTCATAGGGTAGGTACTTTCCCTTTTCTCATCCCAGAGTCTTGTTTCCTGAACAATCTTCTCTCCACGCTCCAGTAAGCTGATTTGTCTTTTGACTTCGTGTTGCAGGGCTTTCTGGATGGCTTTAAAAGAATTCATATTCTTAACTTCCGCTTTCACTCCCAGTTCTTTCTCCCCGGCTATTCGGACAGAAACATTGGCATCGCAGCGCAGTGAACCCTTCTCCATATCGCAATCCGATATTCCCAGGTACTTAAGGAGAGTCTTCAATGTGGTAAGATAAGAATAGGCTTCTTCAGGACTATTTATGTCGGGAGAGGAAACTATCTCCAGAAGGGGAACGCCACAGCGATTGAAATCAACGAGACTACCATCAATCTCCCGGGAACCAATATTATGGAGCAGTTTTCCTGCATCTTCCTCCAGATTAATTCTGCCGATGCCAACTCTCTTCCTGCCACTATCGGCTCCAATCTCAAGATAGCCATTTTGAGCCAGAGGCTCCTCATACTGAGAAATCTGGTAGTTCTTGGGCAAATCGGGATAAAAATAGTTCTTGCGCGCAAATATTGAACGCGGAGCTACTTCGCAGTTCAGTGCCAGAGCGCTCTTGATTGCGTATTCAACCGCCTTCCTGTTTACTACGGGCAACACTCCTGGCATACCCGTGCATACAGGACAGGCGTGAGTATTTGGCTCAGCACCAAATTCAGTTGAGCACCCACAAAATAGCT
Organism: uncultured Clostridia bacterium; assembly: GCA_964616885.1. Taxonomy (GTDB): domain Bacteria; phylum UBA6262; class WVXT01; order WVXT01; family WVXT01; genus CAZTSA01. The sequence goes on along the minus strand of CAZTSA010000081.1, from coordinate 2,733 downwards.
TAGACTTGGTCTTCAGCTGGACATGGACTTCCAGGCCAATTATAGTCTCATACAAAAAAGGGGACAGGCTACTTTTTTTATCTCCCATTTACACACTCCGGAAAGCTCACATAGTTTGAAATTGTACACACAAAATTTCTAAGATTATCAAAGCATAACAAAAAATTGTCAGTGACGAACAAACTGTCCCTCATATCCGAAACGATTTTCTTACTGCCCAAAAATAAAACTTACAGCTCTGGCTTTCTCCTGTGCCATTCTGTATTCTTTTCATATGTGTAAGCTATTCGAAGCAGGACTTCCTCAGCAAAAGGTTTTGCCATAAGTTGTAGCCCGATAGGAAGTCCTTTCTTGCTAAATCCGCAGGGGACAGAGATTCCGGGAATGCCCGCAAGATTCGCTGAAATGGTAAATATGTCTGATAAATACATCTGCAACGGGTCATCAACCTTCTCGCCAATCTTGAATGCAGGAGTGGGAGCTGTCGGCGTCACGATGGCGTCTACTTTTTGGAAGGCATTATCGAAATCTCTTTTAATCAGAGTGCGCACTTTCTGAGCTTTCAAATAGTAAGCATCATAGTAACCACGCGACAAAGCGTAAGTGCCAAGCATTATCCTCCTTTTAACTTCTGCGCCAAATCCTTCGCCCCTTGTCTTCTCATACTCCTCTAACAAGTCCTGTATTTCTGGAGAACGGTAACCATACCTGACTCCATCATACCTTGCCAGATTGGCACTGGCCTCGGAAGGAGCAATCAGATAGTAAACTGCCACTCCATACTCCGTATGGGGAAGAGAAATCTCAAAAGTCTTTGCACCCAAACTTTCCAAAAGTTTTATTGCCTCTTTCACTGCTTTTTCCACTTCCACATCCATGCCCGTAACAAAATATTCTTTGGGAACTCCTATCTTAACACCTTTGACATTCTCTACCAAGGACTTTGTGAAATCAGGCACATCCAGGTTAACTGACGTGGAATCGCTTTCGTCATAACCAGAAATAGAATTCATCAGAAGCGCTACATCTTGAACATCTTTACCAAAGGGACCTATCTGGTCAAGCGAGGAAGCAAAGGCAACCAATCCATAGCGGGAGACCCTGCCGTAAGTCGGCTTTAAACCAACGACACCACAGCAGGCTGCCGGCTGGCGAATAGAACCTCCTGTATCAGAACCTATCGCCAGAATCGTCTCATCGGAAGCCACTGCCACAGCCGAACCACCTGAAGAACCGCCGGGAATATAGCCCAGATTCCACGGATTACGCGTGACTCCGAAATAGGAATTTTCGGTTGAGGAACCCATAGCAAATTCATCCATATTTGTTTTTCCTATAAAGACGGCTCCTTCATTTCTCAATCTCTTAATCACTGTAGCCTCATAGGGTGTGATAAAATTTTCTAGTATATGGGAAGAACAGGTCACTCTAATGTTCTTCACACATATATTGTCTTTTATTGCAACAGGAATGCCTGCCAATCGGCCTGCCGGGAGGCCGCGGAGTTCACCTTTCGCCACTTTCTCATCAATATTTCTCGCCTGGAGCAAAGCTTCTTCTTCAGTCAGGGTGACGTAACTATGAAGTTTATCTTCCACACGACCAATTCTATTATAGACAGATTTAACAATCTCCTCCGAAGAAATCTCTCTTTTCTTAATCTTTTCTAATAATTCGTGAGCGGTCAGCTCATATAGCTCCATTAAGTTACCCTCTCAATACCTATTTTTTCGCCATCCTTCACTTTTTTCCACTCTTTTGGATTTCCCAGAAGTCTACCAATAAGATTCACAGGGCTAGCTGGCCTTATCTCAGACTCTGTAGAAACTGGAGTCTTTCCAAAGAAAATACAGAAACCGTTTCCTTGAGGCCAGTAACCCAAATCTCCCTCCTTAACAACAGCCACAGCATCTTCTGGCCCCATCTTCACAGGAATGGCAAAGTATATTTCCTCTCCCCACGTATTGACCTCTGCCTCGATGGGAAGAGAATTCCAGATGGCTCTTGCTGTCTTTGTCTCCAGGAGCTCTGCTTCCATAGTAATCTTTTCCGTCTTTATCCTGATCTTCCTTGCCATTCTTCCTCCTTATTCGGTAGTGTAGCCCTTTATGGAAATTCCAAATTTCAAAATCCAAAATCCAAATTACGGGGACAAGCCCCTACACTACCAAACAAATTGATGGTAGTGTAGCCCTTTATGGGCGTAATTCCTACCGGGCATAAAACCCTATAATAAAAATTCCAAATGCCAAAATCCAAAATCCAAATTACGGGGACAAGCCCCTACATTACAAAACAAATTGATGGTAGTGTAGCCCTTTATGGGCATAATTCCTACCGGGCATAAAACCCTATAATAAAAATTCCAAATTTCAAAATCCAAAATCCAAATTTTCAACTACCCTTAAAAGATAGTTTGCGAAAAGCTATTGGAATTTTAGCCAAAAAACAAGGACAATAATCGGGCCACCACAAGGGTCGGCCCCTACGCAATCGCGGTGCTAAACCACATAGCTTCCTGGAAAAGTTGGTTTGCAAGGAGCATTTAATTTCTTGCGTTACTAAATCTTTGCAAGCGAAACGGTAAAATTTCAATTGTCCGAGCCCCGATCCCTCGGGGCGAGTTTTTGAAATTTAGTGAAGCGAGCAATAGATTTTGTTAGCAAGAAATTTCAGCAACGAGCAAACTAACTTTTAATCCGCTGACCGAGCGACTCCGAAAACTATCCCTTC
>CAZTSA010000080.1:0-6133 GCA_964616885.1 uncultured Clostridia bacterium | reverse complement strand
TGCCTACAAAATTTTGAATTCATCTCATTGTAGGCACAAATTCAATTTGTGCAAAGCTTTGGGAATTTTAGCCAAAAAATGAGGACGGCTCCTTCTCTTCCAAGCAAATCACTGTCCGACGACTCCGATTCATCGGAGGAGGAGTTTTGATTTGCGCCCTGTAGAGTCCGAAGTATCACCTCTCCATCCCTTTTTCCAGAGCATTACGAACCGCCTCAATTAATCCCTTACTGGAATAAGTCGCTCCGCTAATTGCATCCACATCAATATTCTGCTTTTCCAGCATTTCCTGGGGTATTTTCTCTCTAACCTTAGACCAGTATTCTGCCACTTCTTGTTGCTCTAAAACAGTTATCTTTACTATGCGGTGATTCTGCACAGTAACTTCGATTCTAATCGGCCCACTAAAACCTTTCCCTTCGGCAATATAGCTCCCATCACGCACATATTTTAGAATCTCTATTCTCTCCAAATATCCCAAGAAGTCACCATAAAAAGCGAACAGTTTCTTAGCCCCGTCGAGTACTGCCCGAGAAGAAATAGTGGCTGCTGTAATTGCCTCAATTTTCCCCTTGGGGTCTTCTTTTCTAAAACTCAAATCCTCCTTTCTCAATTTGGTAAATTGTTTGCTAAACCAGTCTTCAATAATTTTGGACCCCAATCCAGGAGTTTCTGTCTGGTTTAATATTTTCAGCCCTGTTATCTCCCCTCTCATATTAAATCCCATAAGTATTTCTATCGGTCCAGAATAACCCCGTGTCTTTGTCTTTATACTCACTCCTATACGGTTCTTTCTCTCATCATATCCAATAAAGTATTCGCTTTCACCAATATTTACAGGCTGGAACTCGCTTGCCTCAGGGAGAATTTCCTTGCGAGCTTCTCTTGCCATCTGCTCAGCATAAGCGTCTATTCTGGGTTTTGTGTTGATATAAGTAACAGAAAGCGCCCAAGCGGCTAACGAGGCGAAAGCTGTTAGTAACAAACCCCTCATTATGATTTTTTTCATTGGAAGTCCTGTACCAATTATGATTTATTTTGAAACCCTAGCCGACTTCTCTAAGGTACCAAGTATTTCTTACTTCAACTGCCAAATACTTTTGGTTCGGTAATCTTATCAATCATAGGAGTTAACATATTCATAATCAGAATAGAGTAACAGACTCCTTCAGGAAATCCTCCCTCGAAACGAATCAACACAGTAAGAAGCCCACAACCTACCCCAAATACCAGCTTGCCACTCCTGGTCAAGGGTGAGGTAACCATATCCGTAGCCATAAAGAAAGCCCCCAGAATAAGCCCACCAGCCATAATGTTGAACAGGGGGTCTCTCTTAAACAGCAAAGAGGCCAAACCAACCGTTCCTATATAACCTATTGGTATGTGCAAGGTAATCTGCTTTTTACATAAAAGATATACCGCTCCAATTAACAGAGCCAAAACAGAGATTTCTCCTAAACAGCCAGCTCTATTACCTAAAAACATCTCTAAATATGATGGCAATCTCTGGTCTAACTCCATCTTCACTATTCCCAGAGGTGAAGCGGTTGTAACCGCCTCAAATGGTCTCGTCCAGGTGGTCATATACACCGGCCAAGAAGCTAATAGGATAGCGCGCGCCACCAATGCCGGATTGAATGGATTGTATCCCAACCCCCCAAAAATCTGTTTAGCTAAAATAATTGCAACGAACGCGCCTATTGCTACCATCCAGAGAGGAGAAGTGGGTGGCAAGACAAAAGCCAAAAGCATTCCAGTAACAACGGAACTTAGGTCTCCAACTGTAATCTTTTTTTTCCACAGCCTCTGCCATAAAAACTCACTCGCCATAGAAGAGAAGATGCTTACTGAAACGATGAGAAGTGCGCGCCATCCAAAAAAGAAAATGGAAGCAAATAAAGCCGGCGAAAGCGCGAAGATTACATCAGACATTATCGTCCTCACATCTTCCCTTGCTCTGATATGCGGGGAAACAGATACAACTAATCTTTGAGAAATAAGTTCTTCCATTTTTCCTCTTTGTAGCAGAGCTTCACTCTCTAGCTACGCCTTACCCTTGTAGACGCAGGCTTAAGCCTGCGACTACCCCTCTTGTAGAGTTTCGCTTCACCGATATAGATATTTGCCAAATAATTTGTGAAGTTTTTGGAATTTTAGCCAAAAAATGAGGACCCTACAAACCCCACAGGAAAAGTTCGATTTGCGATGACATCAGAAATTTTAGCAAAAAGCAAGAGCTGGCTATATCTCTTCCTAGCAAAATCTTTGAGCGAGCCGAAGGCGAGCGAATTATTTTGCGCTCTGCAAAAGCCCGCAGCTTTTTGCGTTAAGAAATTTCTCAGGAAGAGAAAATCGAACTTTTCCCTCCTCCTCCAAAAACTATCCCACCCCTCACTAACCGCCTTTTAAAAGATAGTTTGCGAGGAGTTTCTGGAATTTTAGCCAAAAAATGAGGACGACACATTTCCTTCCAAGCAAAAATTTGTCCGAACCCCGATTTATCGGGGTGAGTTTATTTTTGCGCCCTGCAGAGTCCGAAATTTCTTGGCGTCAAGAAATTCCTTAGCGACGAACAAACTATCTTTTAATTTTCTTTCGGAGCGACTCCGAAAACTATCCCTTCATCCTACCTTTTTCCCTCAACTCCTCCTTCCCCCACTTTATATACTGAACCAGCGGAATCTTCGCCGGGCACACATAAGCACAAGACCCACATTCCATACAGTCGAGGGGACTATACCTCGCTACGCTCTCCCAATCCTTATGCTTCGCATGTTGGGCGATCACTGTAGGCATCAGGTTAACAGGACATACATCAATACATTTGCCGCAACGTATGCAGTCTCCCTCGGGAAGGGACCCAGCATCATTCAAAACCAGTATTCCAGAAGTACCTTTAATCATGGGAACATCGAGAGTATACTGAGCTATCCCCATCATAGGGCCACCAGCAACTATCTTCTCCGGGTTTCCCAATAATCCACCGCACTGGGATACTATATCCGCAAATAGTGTCCCCAAGCGAACCCACAAATTTTGCGGCTGTTTAATGCCCGAACCAGTGACTGTAATAGCCCTCTCAATCAATGGAACTCCTCTTTTGACTGCCTGCCTAATGGCAAATGCTGTCCCCGCGTTATCAACCAAAACTCCAACATCAAATGGCAATTTACCCGGAGGAACTCTCCTCCCCAAAATAGCATCAATCAGATGTTTTTCTGCACCTTGGGGATATTTCACCTTGAGCACTGCTAAATCTAGCACAGGTTCTCGCCTTATCACTTTCTCCAAAACAGAAATGGCGTCACTCTTATTGGCTTCTATCCCTACAATCCCTCGGTCGGCATTGACTACTTGCATAATTATCTTTAGTCCTTCGAGTATTTCTCGGGGATGCTCGAGCATTAATCTGTGGTCGCAAGTCAAATACGGCTCGCATTCGCAACCGTTCAATATCACGGTGTCGATCTCGCAATTTTCCGGTGGGGTCAGCTTAACATGGGTAGGGAAAGCTGCTCCTCCCAGCCCCACTATTCCAGCACTCTTAATGATTTCCCTTAGCTCTTCAGGAGAGAGCCGAAAGTAATCTTCTCGGCCTGTCAGATTACTTATCCATTCATCTCTCCCGTCAGATTCAACTATAACCGAAAGCAAGGAATGACCCAACGGGTGAGGCCAGGTTCTAATATCCAGCACCTTCCCGGAAAGGCTGCTGTGAACAGGCAAGGAGATGAAGCCGTCGCTCTCCCCAATCAGTTGTCCTGTTTTGACTTCATCGCCAACTTTCACTACCGGTTTTGCCGGTCTGCCTGTATGCTGGGAGAGGGGGATTACCACTTTCTTGGGCAAAGATGCCCTTTGCAAAGGTCGGCCAGAAGTAAGCTCCTTAAAATACGGTGGGTGTACCCCACCTCTAAAACTAAACAATCTTCTCATTTTTTGTCCCAATTTTGCGGGTAGCCTAACCCTTTCAGAGATTACGAATTACAAATTTCAAATTTCCAATTATGAACATAACTATTCTTCTTTTATAACAAATCCCTTGCGATAACCTGCCAAGAATGCCTCTGCGCACGCAGGGTCCAATTGTGTCCCCTTTACGACCTGTATCTCTTCCAATGCTGACTTATCTGGAAGACCATTCCTGTACGGGCGCTCAGAAGTCAAGGCATCGAATGTATCCGCTACAGCGAGTATTCTTGCAATCAAAGGAATCTGCTCCCCTTTCAAATTATCGGGATAACCTCTTCCATCATACCTTTCGTGGTGGTGGCGAATATCAGGAACCAGTTCTTTCAGCTGTCTAATTGGGGAAATTATCTCAGCTCCCAAAACGGGATGGCGGCGAATATGTTGCCAATCCTCGTCTGTTAACTTATCTTTCTTTCTCAGAACCGAAATCGGAACACCTATCTTACCCACATCGTGAAGGAGCGCGCATAGTTGCACGTCCTTCTGGGTCTTCTCATCAAGACCTATCTCTTTAGCTATCAGTAATGAGAATCTCGTTACTCTCTCAGAGTGGCCACGAGTATATGGGTCCTTGGCATCAATAGCTGCTGCCAATGATTTTACCGTAGAAATATACATATCTTCCAAATCTTCGTAAAGCCTTGCTCTTTCAATAGCCACAGCTGCCTGAGCCGATAGTGGCTTAAATAAAGCCATGTCCTTTTCAGTAAAAGTCCTGTCCCCTCTCTTATTGATGACTTCCATTACACCGATAGTTCTATTTTTGACCTTAAGTGGAATGCAAATTAATGATTTAGTCTTCTGCCCCAAAGTCTCATCTACCCTTTTTGAGAAACGGGCATCCTTTGAAACGTCCTCAATTAAGAGAGGCTGGTCGTTCTGTACAACCCAACCGGCTACACCTTCTCCGATGTCCAGACTTAACTTCTTTATCTCCTCTTTCTTTGCTCCGCTGGCTGCGACGAACTGCAACTTTCTCTCTTTCTCATCGACCAGAAGCACCGAGCATCCCTCTGCATCCATTAAATTCATACCCAGTTCCATAATCATATCCAGAAGGGGGTCCAGCTGCAGAGTGGAGGCTATAGCTTCAGTGGCTTTTAACAAATTATCTAGCTCCATAACTTTTCTTTCCAATTGATTAAACAGCATCGCGTTCTCGATAACCATTACTATCTCATTAGAAAGAGACACAATAAGTTTTTGGTCCTCCTCGGTAAAAGGCGCCACACTTTTATCGCTTTCTCTCAATTCTTCAGCTGTAAGTTTCTTATTAAATATTTCTAAAACTCCTAATGTCTTATCTTTTCTTTTTAAAGGAACACAAAGTGCGTTTACCACATTGCACCCTACAACTTTGCTTATCTCATCTCGGAATATGGGATACTCTGAAGCGTCAGGAATAATCGCAGGCTCACCTACTTTCAAAATTGCCCCCATAACTCCCTTATCCAGCTTCCACTTAGGTCTTTCTGCCACTTCTTCTCTGGGACGGCCACCAATCGTAATGTGCGAAGATAATTCTCCTGTCGTCTGGTCAATAAGAATAATAACCCCCGCCTCAGCATTAGCCAGCACAATTGTCAGTCTCATCACCTCGTCCAAAACTTGCTCGAGGTTGGTGGCTAGATTAATTAATTGAGCAATTTTCTGCAAGGCTTCGAACCTATAGTTTAGTCTATTTATGGTCTCCTCCAAGAAAGAGATTTCTTTTTCCATAGCTATTCCCCCAATTCTTTAAGGCCCCCAAATTTAAGCTAAGAAGATACGAGTTATTATCACAAATCTGGCCTTAAAATCAATGCTACGCCTACTGCTATAGCAGTATTGAAAGCTAAGTCGAAGAAGGAAGAAAAATGTGATCCCCGTTCCGTCGTATTCCTAAGTGATGCATATCCACCATGAATTAGCCAAATTCCAGGAATCGCAAGATAATAATACCCCTTCAGTAACATCAAGCTCATTATCAACATCCGCTCGATAACCTGAATATATCTATGAGGGGAAGTCAAATCTACTTTTCCCTCGCCGTAGAATAGATTCTTAATATATGAGATTACAATACCTCCACCAAATCCACCCGATATAAACGCTATTGCATATATTACTAAACCGTTATCATTATATAGAGAAATCAGTGTTGAAAGAATTTCTGGTGGAG
>CAZTSA010000079.1:0-6136 GCA_964616885.1 uncultured Clostridia bacterium | reverse complement strand
TGAAATTTCACCGTTTCGCTCGCAAAGATTTAGTAACGCAAGAAATTAAATGCTTCTCCCAAACCAACTTTCCGTAGGAAGTAAGTCGGGTAGGGGCGACGCTCCCTAGTCGCCCGATGATAAGAAGAAGGAAATCGGAAACCATCTTTTAAAGGGTAGTTAGTGAAAGGAATTTAAGAAGGAGTAGTATGGAAAGAGTTACTATAAAAGAAGTGATAACAGCCGTCCATGGGGAATTAATCTCTGGAAGAGAGCGCGGACAAATTTCTGGTGTGTCCATTGATAGTCGCACTATAAAGAAGGGAGAAATCTTCTTTGCCTTGAAAGGGGAAAGGTTCGATGGGCATGATTTTCTCAATGAGGCAATAGAAAAGGGTGCGGAAGCAGCGGTTGTTTCCAGGAAGAAAAAATTTCCTGATAGAATGAAAATGATAAAAGTAGTTCATACCTTAACTGCTCTGCAAGAATTGGCAAAATATTACCGTCTGAAGTTCAATCCCGTGGTCGTAGCAGTGACGGGCAGCAACGGCAAGACGACAACGAAGGATATGTTGAAGGCCCTCCTGTCATCGAAGTATAGGGTGTTAGCCACTCCTGGCAACTACAACAACATAGTCGGTCTTCCCTTGACACTTTTTGAGATTTCTCCTGATACGGAGTGTCTGGTTCTGGAAATGGGAACCAACCATCCCGGAGAAATCAAGAGATTGGCAGAAATTTCGCTCCCACAAATTGGAGTTATTACCAATATTAGTGCCACTCATCTCCAATTTTTCCGTTGCATTTCTAACGTGCTTTCTGCTAAAATGGAACTTGTTGATTCTCTGCCTCCACGGGGAAAGGTCGTATTAAATATAGATGATGTCCATTTGAGGAGTCGGTTTCAAAGGATAAAGCGGGAAATAATTACTTTTGGAACAAATCCCCAAGCTGATGTCAGGGCGAGTGATGTTCTGGCAAGTAGGTCGGGAGGGAAAGAGAGACTTTCTTTTGCTGTCCAGGCGGGGAGAGATAGACAGGAATTTGAGTTATACTGTTTAGGGCGTTACAACATCCACAATGCTCTGGCTGCCATAAGCGTTGCAAGAGAGCTTGGGATTTCTTTTTCGCGGATGGCTAATTTGCTCAAGGAATTCAGATTCCCTAAGCTAAGGATGGAAAAGTTGAAATATGGCAAGGTAACAATTATCAACGACGCATATAATGCTAATCCAACCTCTGTAAAAGCCGTATTGAGTGAATTTATTTCTTCTTTTCCCACTCGGCGGAAAATAGTCGTTTTGGGCGATATGCTTGAATTGGGTAGGACGAGTCGAAAATTTCATCAAGAGATTGGCAAGGTGGTGGCTACCAGCCCAATATATACTTTAATTACCGTAGGAGAGGATGCCCGATTTATCGCTCAGGCTGCTCATGAGTGGGGAATGGAAAAGAGCAATATATTCTTTTTTAAGAATAAGAAATTTGCCTCCAGGAAATTGAAAGAATTGCTTAAACCAAGGGATGCAGTGCTGATTAAAGGTTCTCGAAAGATTGGATTGGAGGAAGTTATAGGATTTCTTCCGAAAATCTCAACAACCAGAATGTGATTACAAAAGCGATACCTCTGCTTCAATATGGGTAGTGCAGGGGCTTGTCCCCGTAATTTGGATTTCGAAATTTATATTGTAATGGTTTATTCCCGTAGAAATTACGCCGGGCAAAAGTGATAGTCATCTGGAGAGCAAATGCTCTATCATCTTTTTTATCCTCTACATATTTACTTTTTTCCTTTCAATGTCTTTAAATACATAACCTTTCGCGCTGGAGCAGCAATATTTACCTCCTTGGTTTTGAGTCTATTACTTGCCCCTCTATTAATAAAGAAACTGAGGCAGTTCCATATCGGTCAACAGATACGTGAGGATGGCCCACCCACCCATATGAGCAAAGCAGGAACCCCTACCATGGGCGGATTAATCATTCTAATTAGTCTTACTGTGTCAACCTTCCTCTGGGCTCGCCTCGATAATCGCTTCACAGTAATTATCCTCATATCCACTCTCTGGTTGGGACTATTGGGCTTCATTGACGATTACCTAAAATTGGTAAAAAGGCGTAGCCGGGGACTTTCACCAAGGTACAAGCTCTTAGGGCAATCAGTTCTTGCCTTGGCCATCGCGATTTATCTTTATTACTATCCGTCCAATCCCGGATATGCGACGCTGCTCAATATCCCTTACTTAAAAGATTTCTTTATCAATCTTAGTTGGCTCTACGCGTTTTTTGCAATACTAGTCGTCGTTGGTTCCTCCAATGCAGTCAATTTGACAGATGGTTTGGATGGGTTAGCCGTTGGCTCTATTCTCATTGCTGCAATGACCTACGCTTTGATGGCGTACCTCGCAGGGCATGCTCAGTTCAGTAGTTATCTCCGTATCGTTGCAGTTCCTGGGGCAGGTGAACTTTCCATCTTTCTGGGTTCAATGGCAGGGGCGGGTTTGGGATTCTTGTGGTTTAACAGCTATCCAGCAGAGATTTTCATGGGTGACACGGGTTCGCTCTTTTTGGGGGGGACGATCGGTATCATTGCCCTGTTCATTAAGCAAGAACTTCTCTTAGTTATTGTGGGAGGAATTTTTGTAGTTGAAGCGCTGTCGGTAATCCTGCAAGTTGCTTCTTTCAAGCTACGAGGGAAGAGAGTCTTGAAAATGGCACCTTTGCATCACCACTTTGAATTGATTGGTTGGTCCGAGCCGAAAGTGGTAATAAGGTTCTGGATTGTAGGAGTTATTTTGGCATTAATAGCTTTGAGTGCTCTAAAACTTAGATGAGAATATCAGAAAATTACTATAAAGGGAGGAAAGTGTTAATTATCGGTCTGGCGCGGAGTGGCTTAGCGGCGGCTAACCTATTGAGCACTCAAGGGGCGAGAGTAATAGTAACCGACGAAAAGAGTAGAAGAGAACTAACAGGCAACATTAAGAAACTAAGAAAAGGGATAAAAACGATTCTGGGTCACCAGGACTCAGCCAGAATAAAGAATTTACTCCCTGAATGCGACCAGGTGGTCATAAGCCCTGGTGTTCCCGACGATAATCCCTTGGTTGAGAAGGCAACGAAGTTGCAAATTCCTGTGGTGAGTGAAATAGAAGCAGCATTCAACATTGCCTGTGCCAAATTCGATTGGAAGACCTTGCCATCTCCTCCTATCGTCGCTGTCACAGGAACCAATGGAAAAACTACAACCTGTGAGTTGATTGGAGCAGTATTAAGGAGCGACAGAAAAATAAACGTAATAGTAGCAGGAAATATTGGTACTCCGCTTTCCGGCGTGGTGAATCGGATTACTAAGAGAACTGTGTTGGTCCTTGAAATTAGCAGTTTCCAATTAGAAAATGTGGATTCTTTCCATCCCTATGTAGCAGTGGTGCTAAATATAACCCCTGACCACATGGATAGGCACAAGACAATGAACAACTACCTCCGCGCAAAAGCCAATATTTTTAAAAAACAGACGGAAGAGGATTTCTGTATTCTGAATGCAGAAGATAGCAAGTGTAGAATTCTTGGGAAGAAGGCAAAGTCGCGGGTCTTCTTCTTCAGTAGTAAGAGAGTTTTACCGAGGGGAGTTTTTGTTGAGAAAAGGAGAATAGTCTCTGACCTAGGCTTGAGGGCAGGAGTTCCTTCTGATAGAGGTGAACTCTTGGTTGAGGACATAAGAATTCCGGGGCCTCACAATCTGGAGAATGCTCTGGTGGCTATTGCAGTGGGACATATATTTGGCATACCGCGAAAGAAAATAAGAAAGGCAATTAAGGCTTTCCCCGGAATAGAACATCGTGCGGAGAAGGTTCGCGAAATTGATGGAAGGATATTTATTAACGATTCCAAGGCGACAAATGTCGATGCTTGTAAGAGGGCTTTGGAAACTTTTCCGGCCCCAATTATACTCATTATGGGAGGCTGTGATAAAGGAGCTCCTTATAAGCCATTAATAAATCTGGTTAGAGAGAAAGTCACTGCCCTTGTTCTATTGGGTCAAGCTGCTCCCAGGATAGAGAGAGAGCTAATTGGTTCAGCGGCGATTTATAGAGTGGACGGGATGAGGGAGGCAGTAGAGTTATCTTATAGCTTGAGTCAGCCGGGCACCTCGATTCTTCTTTCACCAGCTTGCTCCAGTTTCGATATGTATTCCAATTTTGAGGAAAGAGGCGAAGATTTCAAGAGATGGGTAAGAGAAATCTGAGAACTCAAAAAAGAAGGTTTGACGGACGACTTGGCTACCCGAGATTCAAGTCAAAGAAGAGCCTATATAAACCAGAATACCATCGCTTTGATATCTTTCTACTTTCAGCTGTTCTTTTCCTGGTTTTCACAGGCGTAGTGATGGTTTTCAGTGCCAGTGCAATTGTCTCCCATGAAAAGTTTGACACGAGTTATCTGTTTATGACCAAGCAGCTCATCTGGACACTGCTGGGGACATTGTTAATGTTTGTTTTATCCAGGATTGATTATAATAAGTTGCAGAAATTTTCTCGACCGCTGATGTTTTTCTCATTAATGCTACTCATTTTTGTTTTGCTAATAGGAACTGGAGACATCAAGCGTTGGCTCAAGTTTGGGATGGTGAGCTTCCAGCCTTCCGAGATGGCAAAGATTTGTTTGATTCTCTACGTAGCAGATGTTTTGGACCGGAAAGGAAGTAAGCTCCACGATTTCAAAAAAGGGCTTTTACCGATTCTAATTTTAACAGCAATTTTTTTGACACTTGTGTATGCCGAGCCGGACCTGGGAACTGCTTTTGTTTTAGGACTGGTCATATTAGCGATGCTTTTTATGGGAGGAGTTCGACTTTCCCATCTCCTCTCGATTGTTTTGTTAAGCCTGCCATTCTTGTATTTCGCGATCTTCCACGTAAAATATCGTCGAGAGCGAATCTTGACCTTTATCAACCCATGGGCTGATGCACAGAGAATAGGTTACCAAATCATTCAGGCTCTCCTTGCCCTCGGCTCAGGAGGTTTTTTTGGGGAGGGTTTGGGAGCTTCCCGGGCCAAATTGTTCTTTCTACCCGAGCCTTACACGGACTTTATCTTTTCCGTAATTGGGGAAGAACTGGGATTCTTAGGTGCTAGTCTGATAGTGTTCCTTTTTGTTCTTATTGCCTGGAGGGGATTACGTATAGCCACAAGAGCGCCCAACCAATTCGGAAATTTACTGGCTGCCGGAATTACTTTCTTGATTACATTTCAGGCTGTTCTAAATATCAGTATAGTTACTGCTTGTCTCCCGACTAAAGGAATCACCTTGCCTTTCCTCTCTTACGGTGGATCTTCACTGCTGTTCTCGTTGACGGGAGTGGGAATACTTCTCAATATTTCCAGACAGACCGTCTGCACAGATTGAATCTGTGCCTACAATGGCAAGGAGATTTGTGGGCACGGTTTTAACCGTGCGGAATTTTTTGGAGTCTCCCCGAAAGGGAGGTCGTGAGGGGGAATACTATCTCAACTCAGTGGGGTAGAGGATTGTTATGCGTATTCTGATTGTTTTGGGAGGGACGGGTGGACACATCTACCCGGGTCTCGCCCTCGGAGAAAAGTTGAGAACCCGCAACAATGAAGTTATTCTGGTGGGAAGAAAGGGAGGGATAGGCGAGAGAATAGCCAAAGAAAGTGGATTCCCCTTCTTCGAGATTGTGGGAGAAGGTCTAGTAAGACGATTCTCAACGAAAGTTTTCCGCTTTCTGGGAAAATCTATCCAGGGTTTCTTTCAGTCTATACAGATTTTTCGCTCTTTCGGACCAGATATAGTTGTGGGAATGGGAGGATATTTGGGTTTCCCAGTTATTCTCGCGGCGAAGATATCGGGGATAACTTGCGCAATTCACGAGGCAAACGTTCTACCCGGACTAGCCAATAAAGTCTTGGCCAGAATAGCTGATAGAATAATGGTCAGCTTTAAAGACACAGAAAGGTATTTCCCGTCGAAGAAGACATATTTTACAGGGAGCCCTGTTCGCCAATCCATTCTAAATTGCGCGAGGAGCGAGGGCTTGAGAAAATTGAATCTGGTAGACGGGAAGAAGAACATCCTGGTTTTTGGAGGGAGTCAAGGCGCCCGCAGCATAAATCTGGCAATGGTAAAAGCCTTA
>CAZTSA010000078.1:0-6347 GCA_964616885.1 uncultured Clostridia bacterium | reverse complement strand
AAAAATCTTAAGATTTTCCTTTAACTTTGTTTGGCCCACGAACTCTTCCAATGTCCTGGGCCTGAGTGTATAATCGAATCTTCTCTCTTCTTCATTTCTTACAGTGGGTGTCGTAATCCTCTCCTCCATTGACTCCTCTAATCACCGGCATACGGAATTTATAGATATTTTAATGCCTGTTTAATTATTTCTTCAGCTCGAGCATCCTTGTCTATGGTCTCACATACAGAATTTACTGCCTCTTTTGCCTGCGATACTTTGTATCCCAGAGCCACCAATGCACTTATCGCGTCGGCAATTTCCCGTTCGTTTCTAATAGCAAATCGCTCCTTTCCCGCAAACGACAGAACTTCTATCTTGTCTTTTAAACCTAAGATTAACTTCTCGGCAGTCTTTTTGGTCAAGCTAAAAATCCCAGTCAAAGCTTGGACGTCCCTCACAATTACCGCTTTTCTGAAATCTGGGAAAGATTTGGAAATTTTGGAGAGAATTTCCAAAGCGCCCTTAGCTCCTATCTTGGAAATTGACCGCAGGATGAGAAAAACTTCCCTCTCTTCCGGGGTCAGGAACCCATAGAGCGCGCTTCCCTGGCCATACATGGACGCTGACATCCAGGTGTAAATTTTTACTTCTGCGCCCTCGGGTGGCAACTTTTCATAAGTGGACAGAGGAATGGAAATCTTATAACCCACCCCTTGTGCTTCGACAACAACGCGGTCAGTTTCCTTGTCTTCCAATGTTCCTCGCAAAAAATCGAACATTCTTAGTTCCTACTAACTAGCAAATTGAATTGCAGGTTCGCGCCTACTCTCGCTTTTCCAGTTCACTCATCCTCTGAGAATTAAGGTGGCAAAGAGCCACAGCCAGGGCATCTGCTGCATCGTCGGGGCTAGGTATATCTTTCAGTCCCAGTAGTACTTTTAGCATCTTTTGCATCTGTTTCTTTTCCGCCCGCCCGTAGCCTATCAGAGATTGTTTAACCTGGAGAGGAGTATACTCAGCTACAGCCAGATTTGCCTCAACTGCTGCCAGAATAGCAACTCCCCTAGCCTCGCCTACACTTACTGCTGTCTTCATATTTTTGGCAAAAAAAAGCTGCTCGATGGCAGCAATATCTGGTCGGTATTTTTTAATTATTTTGCCAAGCTGTTTATATATCTCCTCTAACCTCCTTGAGAAGAGAGTGCTTTTGTCAGTTCTTATGCATCCATATGCTTCAACTTTATAAGCTACCTCTTCTGTCCTCTTTATGATTCCCCAGCCCAGAGTAGCCGTTCCCGGGTCAATTCCCAAAACAACCACATTCATCCCCTCAAACTCAGCCTACGACATTCAAGTCACCTTTTCCATTATAAGTTTCGGTATGTCGAAGTTGGCATATACATTCTGAACATCGTCATTATTATCCAGCTCGTCCATAAGTCTCAGCATCTGCTCAGCCTTGATTCCGTCAAGTTTAATATAGGTTTGCGGTAGCATGGTTATCTCTGCTGAACTTATCACGATATTTCTTGCCTGCAATGACTTCTTTACTTTTTCAAAATCCTGTGGTTGAGTGATTACCTCGAAAAAGTCCTCGTCATCCGCCTTCACGTCTTCAGCGCCAGACTCCAGTGCTATTTCTATCAGTTCTTCCTCTTTTATTTTGCTCTTATCTACAGAAATATATCCCTTCTTGTTAAACATCCAGCCCACGCACCCAGCGTCTCCCAGATTTCCCCCGTGTCTGGAGAATGCTTTTCTTACCTCTGCTGTAACACGGTTCTTGTTGTCAGTTGTTACTTCTACCAAGACCGCAACTCCCCCCGGACCATAACCTTCGTAAAATACTTCTTCATAAGTTACGCCTGGCAATTCCCCAGTACCGCGCTGAATCGCCTTCTTGATATTATCCTGGGGCATATTTACGGCCCTGGCTCTATCAATAGCAACTCTTAAACGAGGATTACCAGCAGGGTCGCCTCCTCCTTGTTTTGCGGCCACAGTAATTTCCCTGATGAGCTTACTGAAAATCTGGCCTCTTTTGGCATCTACAATTGCCTTTTTATGTTTTATTCCAGCCCACTTTGAATGTCCGGACATTTCTCGAAATACCTCCTTCGCATAATTTATAGCCAAGAAAAACATGTGCAACCATAATTTATTTTATCATAAACATTTAGCTTTGTAAAGATAAAATGCGGGATAAATCGCCTTTCAAAAGTAGATAAATAGCTATATACGTAGTAGGCATCAACTACGCTATTCCCAAATCCTGAAGGTACGTTCGAGAATTGATGACGTCTTCCCGTAACGAAGTTTCATGAGGTTCGAGTACCTTGATAGTGCGTTGTTTTAAATAGGAACTAATTCTTTTAAAGTCTATTTCACCGTTTCCGGGACTCAGATGGTCGGAAAAGCCAATTATATCATGGAAATGAATCCCCAGCAATTTACCCGAATACTGTTTTAAAAAACTTTCATCTGAGTTCACCAGACCCAATTTCTCAGCAACCCTGGCGTGACCTGTGTCGTGCCAATAATAAACATGCCTGCCTCGAAAATATTCCAAGATCGACCCTATCTCCTCGAAACTCGGAATCTCGTGATGGAAAAGTCTATTCTCGATTCCCAACTTTATATTGAATCTCTCTGAATAATTACTGATTTCCTCCAGACTCTTTAGCGTATTTGAAAAGTACTTAGCTTTTGCTTTATCTCGTTGACTTAATGCCTCGGATATCAATTTCCTGCCCAGGGTTAGATTTCCTTGAGCGCCGTATTGGAAGATCTCTTTCGCTCGACTTTCTATTTCCACCTCTCCTGCATGAATAATCACAGCCTCCGCCTCCAGAAGATGAGCAAAATCAATAGTCCTCTCGGTAAGCCCAACAGCCTTCTTCCTCTCCTCACCATCGGGTGAGGACAGCAAATAGGCACCCATAAGAGAACGACCTTTGGGGACATGAGTAAGTTTGGGACAAAAATTGTGTAAAGAGACAATTTTGATTTTCCCTTGTTCACTAAGAATTGATATCTCGTCAAGCATCTCTTCCGTTATATCCACATTCAATTCTATTGCCGAAAATCCCATTTCCAAAATTTCCTGGACTACGCTTCTTCCGCTTTCATGTCTTTTTGCATTCCAAGCAGTAGACAGAGCCAACAACGTTCTTTCCTCCACACACTTCTGACAGGAAAGTCTAGACATTTCCAAAATTCAGACCTATTTTTCAAACTAAGGAGGCGTTCCGGGCAGGTGAATTATCTTCCCTCTTCTTTTGCCTTCTGGTAGGCATCAATAAAGGGTTGACTAATATTTGGCGGTACCTCGTCATAATGGGAAAATTTCATCTTATGTTCTCCACTCCCCTTGGTCAATGAGCGCAAGTCCGTAGAATAATTGAAAAGTTCTCCCTGCGGAATCAACGCTTTTATCACCTGTTTCTTGCCCTCACGGCTCATGCCCAAAACTCTCCCCCGTCGGCTATTTAGATCTCCCATTACGCTCCCCATGAACTCTTCAGGCACAATGACTTCCACTTCCATAATTGGTTCCAAAATAAAAGGCTGTGCCTGTTCCACGCCTTTCCTTAGCGCCATACTACCAGCGATCTCAAAGGCTAAATTTGAAGAGTCGACTTCGTGGAAGCTACCATCGTAAAGAGTCACTCTGATGTCCACCACAGGATACCCAGCGATTACTCCCCTGTCCATGGATTGCCTGACTCCTTTCTCCACGGCGGGAATATATTGACTGGGAATTGCTCCACCGAAAATCTTATTAACAAATTCAAGCCCTTTTCCTCTTTCCAAAGCTTCAGTTCTAATCCAGCAGTCGCCATACTGACCGCGGCCACCGGACTGCCTCTTGTATTTCCCCTGAACTTCGGCAGTAGCACGAATGGTCTCTTTATAAGCAATCTTAGGCCTTCTTAATTCCAGCTCCACGCCATATCTAGCCTTCACTCTTCTGGACATAATTTCCAATTGGAGACTACCCATTCCGGACAAAATCATTTCTTTGGTCTCCTTATTCATTTCAAACTTCAAAGTACAATCTTCGCGTATGGCTGTAGATAGAGCGTTGGCTATCTTTTCCTCTTCCCCTTTCGACTTGGGATAGACAGCCATCTCGACAACTGGCTCCGGAAAGTCTATCTTAGGAAGGGAGGCCCTATTTTTGGGATCGCAGAGCACCTCGTTCGTCCCAGTATCTTTTAGCTTAACAACGGCAATAATGTCTCCTGCTTCTGCTTCTTTTACCTCGATACGCGTTTTACCGCGGACAAAGGCAATTTGTCCCAATCTCTCAGAGGAACTTTTGGTGTTATTAATCACATCTGACCCGGTTGATATCCTGCCTGAATATATCCTTAAATAGTTTATTATTCCCAGGTGTGGCTCAGAAAAAGTCTTAAACACCAATGCACAAAAAGGCCCATCCGGGTCAGTCCTGACCTCTCCTTCTATTTCCATCGGCGAAGGTGCATATTCGACCAGAAAGTCCAAAAGCTGCAGGATGCCAACATTCCCTAGTCCCGAACCACAAAGAACGGGCACGATTTTATGCTCGGTAATTCCTTTCTTGAGGGCTCTCCTCTTCTCTTCCTGGCTTAATTCCTGGCCCTCCAGATATTTTTCTATGAGCGCATCCTCTGACGAAGCGACTACCTCGACTAATTTTTCTCCATATTCCTTAGCTTTTGCCACCATTCCATCGGGTATTTCCGCCTCTTTTCCTTCAATCATAGCCTTACCGGTCAGAAGGTCTATTACCCCTCGAAACTCGTTGCCAGAACCAATGGGGATAGATATTGGCGCGATATTGGAGGTCAATTTCCCTTTCAAGCTTTCCAGCACCTTATCGAAATTAGCATTCTCCTTATCCATGCGGTTAATAAATATTACAGAGGGTTTTTCATTTTTCCGAATGTATTCCCAGCTCTTTTCCGTTCCCACTTCTACGCCGTTGACGGCGCAAACGTTAAGAATGCAAGTTTCCACTACGGAAATGGCTGCTATTACTTCACCGACAAAATCGGTATACCCCGGAGTATCGATCATATTGATTTTCTTATCCTTCCATTCGCAGAAAGCAATTGCCGAATTGATAGAGATTTCCCTTTCAATCTCATCCGGGTTATAATCGCAAACCGTATTGCCAGAATCTACTTTCCCTAATCGATCTGTAGCCTTTGCCGAAAATAAGATTGCCTCGGCCAATTGGGTTTTACCTGTTGACCCGCTACCCACTATAGAGATATTTCTCAGGTCTTCCGTTTTATACTTCTTCATAGCATTCTCCCCGTGTAGATTTGGTCAAATTAGATTTTATTTTATGATAAATTAATTTGAGTGTCAAGACAAAAATCCCCTGGGTAGCTACTCCGTTGAAAAAAATAAAAAAGGAACCCGGTTAAAAATTGGGTTCCTTGGCAGCATCTATTCAATCCGACTTCTGTTTTCAGATTCCTAAACTCAAATTCAGGCCACCAGCATAAGTAATTTCGTCCACAAAGCTAATTTCGCCTTTTATTGAAAAGAGACGACTAAGTGATATTTTTCCGCCTAAAAAAGGACTGATGTCGCCACTCCTTCCCCGTCCCTTATCATCCTTCACCTTATCCTTCCAACTTGCCCAATTATGAAATAATTTAACTCCGCCATAAGGCGATAGTATTCCTATTTTCTTACTTGCCATCACGCTTCCTTGCAATTCCGTAGTGCCTAATCGGAATTCGATTGCAGTTCCATTTTCTTCCGTTAGGCTAGACGAGGAATGATTGAGCCCCAATTCAAAAGATATTGCTGGTAGAATAACAATATCTCCTAAGAGGACATACCTTATCCCACCACCATACACTGTGCCATCTACTGCCCCCTTGTAAGATATGTTCCCATATTTCAATTCTGAACCTATCACTCCTGCTAAACCATAAATTTCCAGTCCCAGCATTGGCCGAAAAGTGCATTTGATATTCACCTTCTGAGAAAAATGGTCGTAGGGCACTTCGTGGCCAGTTATATCCAGTTTAAGGTTCTGTTTTGAATTCGCATAGTAAACTTCTACATTGAATCCTCCAATACTGGTGGCTGTCACCCAGGGCATCACCTCTGCTGCCAGGGCAAAGGAGTAGACACCATAAACTAACCCAAGGCTCAAAATAAAAATCCGGGCTATTCCCATATCTTATAATATCGGTAGCCACTCCCATGAATCGGAGCCAAATGGCGTAACCCAAAGGTTGCGACTACCAATTTCTCCTCATGCCAAAAATAACTTCTATATAACAAAAAACCCTGGCGATGCCTTACTCTTCCATACCGTTACCAGTACAGTACCATCAGCGCTGGAGGGCTTAACT
>CAZTSA010000077.1:0-6455 GCA_964616885.1 uncultured Clostridia bacterium | reverse complement strand
ATTTGGAATTTGGGATTTTGGATTTGTAGTGTAGGGCTTTATGCCCGTAATTTGGATTTTGGATTTGGAATTTGTATTGTGGGGGATAGTTATCGGAGACGCTCGGTTGAGAATCTGGATTTTTGGTAGGGGAAGTCTATGAAGAGGAGAGTCAATTTAGGTCTTATAGGATTGGGCACGGTGGGTACAGGGGTAATCGAGCTTCTGCAAAATAATGATTCAATCATCAAGCAGAAGGTGGGAACAGAAGTCTCTCTAAGAGTCCTTTGTGATAAGGACCCAGAACGGTTGAGATTGGCGCGCCGGATGAAAACTGGAGATGGCATTCTAACGGCAGATTTTAATCAAGTTCTGAACAATCCAGAGATAGATATCGTCATAGAATTAATCGGAGGGTACGAGCCGGCAAGGAGGATAGTACTTGCTTCCATCGAGAAAGGAAAACATGTAATTACAGCTAACAAAGCGCTCTTGGCCAAGCACTGGGCGGAGATATTTTCCAGGGCGCAAAAAAATAGAGTACTTGTCTATTTCGAAGCGAGTGTGGGTGCGGGAATTCCTGTAATTCAGGCATTGAATGAAGGGCTGTCGGCTAATAAAATCAAGGGAATCCTGGGTATCCTTAATGGAACCACTAACTATGTTTTAACCAAGATGTCCAAGGAAGAGATTGGTTTTAAGAGTGCATTGGCTCAGGCAAGGAAAGCAGGCTTCGCTGAAAAGGACCCTTCTATAGACTTGGAAGGTATAGATACTTTGCACAAACTGGCTATTTTGGGTTCAATTGCCTTTGGTACCCAGCTTAACATGAAAGATATTTATTGTGAAGGAATCACGCACATTGCTCAGGAAGACATAGGGTATGGCAGGAGAGAATTTGGCTATGTTCTGAAACTCCTGGCAATTCTAAAAGTGACGAATGGAAAGATAGATGTGCGCGTGCATCCCACTTTCATCCCTGAAGAACACCTTCTGACTTCAGTAGATGAAGAATATAATGCCATATATATTACGGGAGACGCCGTGGGAGAGACGATGTTCTATGGTAAAGGTGCTGGCCAGATGCCGGCGGCTTCTGCCGTTGTTAGCGACATCATCTATCTTTCGAGGAATGTCTATAATAACATAGCCGGTCGCGTGCCCTATGTGTTGTGTGACCCGCAAAAGAAGCTTAATCTACTCAACATTAACGAAGTAGAAACGAAATATTATATAAGGTTTACCGCTGTTGACCGCCCAGGTGTTCTCTCCAAGATATCCGGTGTCCTGGGGAGAAATAGAGTCTCAATTGCCTCTGTGTTCCAGAAAGAGGGCCCTTCCTCGAGAGAAGTTCCGATCATAATGGTAACTCACAAGGCAAGAGAAGGAGACATCAGGAAAGCGTTAGGGGAAATAGATCGCCTCCCGGTGGTGAAGGGAAAGAGCAGATTTATTAGGATAGAAGAGAAAGCATAAGGTTAGGGATATTGGGATGAAGGGATAGTTTTCGGAGTCGCTCGGAGAGAAAATTAAAAGATAGTTTGCTCATCGCTAAGGAATTTCTTAACGCCAAAAAGATTCGGACTCTGCAGGACGCAAAAATAAACTCACCCCGATGAATCGGGGTTCGAACAAATTTTTGCTTGGGAGAAAATATGTCGTCCTCGTTTTTTGGCTAAAATTCCGAAAGCTCTTCGCAAACTATCTTTTAAAAGGTAATTAGGAAGAGGTGGGGATAGTTTTGGAGTCGCTTCTCCTCTCCCCTTGGGGAGAGGGTTGCGGGGTGAGGGGTAAGATGTCAGAAAATGGGCGCTGTCCCTATTTTGGAATTTTTTTTCGTATGGGTTAGTCTGAGTGGTTTATCAAGGCGTAATTAGAAGATATAAAAATTATCTACCGGTTACTGATAAAACTCCAATTGTAACCCTATTAGAGGGTGATACACCTCTAATTGAAGCGGAAAATCTAAGACTAAGTCTGGGGGTTGACTCGAAAATCTATTTGAAATATGAAGGCCTAAATCCCACCGGTTCATTTAAGGACCGTGGGATGACGGTGGCTGTGTCCAAGGCTCTGGAAGAGGGGGCCAGCGCTGTTATCTGTGCTTCTACAGGAAATACCTCGGCCTCAGCGGCAGCTTATGCGGCTAAAGCAAAGCTAAAATGTGTAGTCCTTATTCCCGAAGGAGCAGTGGCTCTGGGGAAGCTATCACAGGCACTGATGCACGGCGCCCAGGTGGTTGCGATTAGGGGTAACTTCGACGATGCTTTGAGTTTAGCAAGGAGAATCAGCGTTGAGTATCCGGTTGTCCTGGTCAATTCAATTAATCCTCACAGGATTGAGGGACAGAAAACGGCAGCTTTTGAGATTATCGACTCGCTGGGGGACGCACCGGACTACCATTTCATGCCTGTGGGCAATGCGGGCAATATTACTGCTTACTGGAAAGGCTACAAAGAATACAGAAACATTCTGATGGGAAAGCGCAAACTGAAGTTGCCCCGGATGATGGGATTTCAAGCTGAAGGAGCGGCGCCGATTGTTCGAGGATATCCCATAAAGAGGCCAAGGACCATTGCTACTGCAATTAGAATAGGGAACCCTGCCTCGTGGAAGAAAGCGGAAGAGGCCCGGGACGAATCTAAAGGGGCGATTGATACTGTAACTGACAAAGAGATTATTGAGGCATATAAAATGTTGGCTTCTCTGGAGGGACTCTTTGTCGAACCGGCTTCTGCAGCCAGTGTGGCCGGGCTTTTGAAATATGTTGGAAAAGGATACTTTTCCCAACCTTCCACCATAGTTTGTGTTCTAACGGGGCATGGCCTTAAAGATCCCGGTAGAGCAATTAAGGTTGCGCGAAAAGTAAAAGTAGTCAAAGCAGATTTGAAGTCAGTGGTGAACCTGATGAGATTGTGAATATGGGGATACTAAATGGGTATGAAAAGAGTAAAAGTCAGAGTTCCGGCTACTTCTGCAAATTTGGGGCCGGGATTCGATGTTCTGGCATTGGCGCTTCAACTTTACAATACTGTAGAGATGGAAGTGAGGACGGGTAAAAGTGAAAAAAAACTGGAGATTGATATTGTGGGCGAGGGAGAAGACGATTTGCCGAGAGACAGAAGAAACATTGCGTATGGAGCGGCAAAGCTTGTATTCGACAAGTTTCACTTTGTCCCCCCCGCTTTACACATCAGGCTTAAGAATAGAATACCCCTTGCTAGCGGGCTGGGCAGTAGCGCCGCAGCGAGGATTGGAGGATTGGTAGCGGCAAACAGACTCTGCGGAGAGAGACTAAATAGACAGGAGATATTAAACTTAGCGGCTGAAATAGAAGGTCATGCAGATAATGCGTCTGCGGCAATGATGGGAGGATTGGTAGTCTCGTGCGTCTTATCGTCGAGGGGAAGAGAAGGTGTTGATGAACCAAAAAGAATAGAAATTGTGAAGTTAAATCCTCCTAAGAATCTTTCCTGTGTGGTTTGCATTCCTAATTTCCAGGTATTAACGAGCCATGCAAGGAAAATCTTGCCCAAGATTGTAAAATTTGAACAGGCGGTTTTTACTTCCTCCCGGGTGGCCATGCTTCTGGCTGCTCTAACCAGGAAAAGATATGAGCTTCTGGGAATGGCAATGGAAGATAGGCTCCACCAACCGTATAGGAAGAGGCTGGTGAAGGGAATGAATGCTGTTTTCGAAGAAGCCATGAGAGGAGGAGCTTTGGGAGTGAGCCTGAGTGGAGCTGGGCCGAGCATATTTGCCTTTACTAAAGCTTCCCCGCTCTGGCGTGGGGAAAAAGTGGGAAAAGCTATGCGGGAAGCATTTGCCAGATATGAAATAGAAAGCAGATATTTGGTATTGGGTATAGACAGAGAGGGAACAAAAATAGTTTGACCCTCCTTTTCAGGAAAGAAAATGGCTCTTATTGTACAAAAGTATGGCGGAACATCTGTTGATGGACCGGAAAGAATAAAGAGAGTTGCCAGGCGCATAATTGAGACAAAGAGGA
The DNA here is from genome assembly GCA_964616885.1 of uncultured Clostridia bacterium. GTDB lineage: Bacteria > UBA6262 > WVXT01 > WVXT01 > WVXT01 > CAZTSA01. The sequence goes on along the minus strand of CAZTSA010000077.1, from coordinate 2,467 downwards.
AAGGAAATAGAGTGGTCATTGTTGTTTCTGCCCCTGGCGATACAACTGATAGATTAATCGAAATAGCCCGGCAGATTACTCATTCTCCTAGTGAAAGGGAAATGGATATGTTGCTATCTACTGGCGAGCAGATGTCCATTGCTCTTTTGGCTATGGCAATCAATGCCCTCGGGGAAAAGGCGGTATCATTAACAGGAGGGCAGGTTGGGATTGTCACGGATGAGACATTCACCAAAGCGAAAATCAAGAAGATAGATACGAGAAAAATTGAGAAGGAACTCAGTAAAGATAGAATTGTTATTGTTGCTGGTTTTCAAGGTGTAACTGCCAACAGGGACATCACAACTCTCGGCAGGGGCGGGTCGGATTTAACAGCTGTAGCTTTAGCTTCGGTGTTAAAAGCAGAGCGATGCGAAGTTTATACTGACGTTGCCGGCGTCTATACTGCAGACCCCAGGATTGTTCCTGATGCTAGAAAGATTGATAGAATTTCTTATGAGGAGATGCTGGAATTAGCCAGCCTCGGTGCCCAGGTCATGGTTCCGAGGTCTATTGAGGTAGCCAAGAAATTTGGTGTGGATATTTATGTCAGGTCCAGCTTCAACGATGAGGAGGGGACTGTGATTACCAGTGAAGTTTCAAGGATGGAAGAAGTAGTGGTTAGTGGTGTAGCTTACGATAGGGACCAGGTGAAACTGTCGATTACTGATGTGCCTGACCGGCCGGGGATTGCTGCCAAGATTTTCGGTGCACTCGGGGCAGGGAACGTAAATGTAGATATGATTATTCAGAGTTCTGCTGAAGGAGGAATAAATGATATCTCTTTTACAGTCACCAGAGGAGACTTGAAAAAGACTCTGGATATAATGGATAAAGTCAAACAAGAAATAGGTGCTAAGGGGCTCGTTTACGACGATGGAGTAGGTAAAGTATCTATTATCGGAGTAGGTATGAGAAGCCATTCCGGCGTAGCTTCTGAGATGTTTTCTGCCCTTGCAGAAGAGAACATAAATATTGAAATGATTTCTACCTCGGAAATAAAGATTTCTTGCGTAATTAAGGAGAAGGATATAGAAAAGGCAGTGAAGGCTATTCATAGAAAATTTGGTTTGGCGAGAACTGCTGGAAAAGGAAGGAGATGAAAGATAGTTTGTTCGTCGCTTGAGGAATTTCTATACGCCAAAAAACTTCGGACTTTGCGGGGCGCAAATCAAAACTCCTCCTCCGATGAATCGGAGTCGTCAGACAGTGATTTGCTTGGAAGAGAATGAGTCGTCCTCATTTTTTGGCTGAAATTCCAATAGCTTCACAAATTATCTTTCAAAAGGGATAGAGATGAAAAAGGTATTGATTTACGACACCACTTTAAGGGATGGCGCACAGGGGGAGGGCATCTCTTTTTCTGTAGAAGACAAATTGAAGATAGCAAAAAGACTGGACGATTTGGGCATGCATTATATTGAAGGTGGATGGCCTGGTTCCAATCCCAAGGATATCCTTTTCTTTAAGAGGGCGAAGAACCTACATTTAAGTAATGCGAAGATAGTACCTTTTGGTAGCACGCGGTATAAGGGGAAAGGGGTGTCCAACGACCCAAACCTTAATGCCATTGTGAAGCTGAAGCCTGAAGCTTCTTGCATTTTCGGCAAAAGTTGGGGGCTTCATGTGAGATACGCTCTGCGCACGACTCTGGCTGAGAACTTGAAGATGATTTTTGACTCAGTGAAATATCTTAAGTCGAAAGGGCTGGAAGTTATCTACGATGCGGAACACTTCTTTGATGGATATATTGAAGACCGTTTCTATGCAATGGAAACATTAAGACAAGCAGCCAAGGCTGGTGCCGACAATATTACGCTTTGTGACACCAATGGAGGAATGATGCCGGACCAGGTGGAAAGTATAGTCGGGGAAGTGAAGAGAGAAATAAGTATTCCCCTGGGAATCCACACCCACAACGATTCAGAAATGGCTGTAGCCAATTCAATCATTGCAGTTAAGGCTGGTTGTGTCCTGGTCCAGGGAACAATTAATGGCTATGGTGAGAGATGTGGCAATGCTAACCTGTGTTCGATTATTCCTAATTTAAAGTTGAAGCTGGGAATCAATTGTATCTCCGATAAGAGGTTGGAGAGCCTGACCGAAGTTTCACGCTATGTAAGCGAAATAGCGAATATGACTCCACAGGACAACCAGCCATATGTGGGGAATTCAGCATTTGCGCATAAAGGTGGAGTCCACGTCAGCGCTATAGCCAGGGATACAAAGACCTACGAGCACGTCGCTCCTGAGAGTGTGGGTAACCGGCGTAGAATTCTTGTCTCAGAGCTTTCTGGAAGGTCGAGTATGTTGTCGAAAGCAAAGGAGTTCAAGATTGACTTTCGGGAGAAGAGTAAGGAAGTTAAGGAGCTCCTCCAGAAAGTTAAACAGATGGAGAGTAGGGGATACCAATTCGAAGGCGCAGATG
>CAZTSA010000076.1:0-6816 GCA_964616885.1 uncultured Clostridia bacterium | reverse complement strand
ATTTTTTTATTGATAATTTCAGGAAATTATGTTATAAATTACTGAAAGTCTACGGGAAGAGTGAAATGTTAAAAGGTATAGAGATAATAAGAAGAGGAACAGTAGAGATTATTTCTCTGGAAGAACTGAAGAAGAAATTGAATAGACGGAAATCCCTGAGAGTGAAGTTCGGCGCTGATCCAACAGCACCAGATATTCATTTGGGTCACACTGTGGTTCTGCAAAAGTTGAAGCAATTTCAGGATCTGGGTCACCAGATTATCTTTATAATAGGGGATTTTACTGCTCGCATCGGTGACCCCTCGGAGAGGTCTGAGGTCAGAAAGCCACTTACCAGCGAGGAAATAAAAAGAAATGCAAGAACTTATCAAGAACAGGTTGCTAAAATTCTGGATATGCGGAAAACCGAAGTGGTTTTTAATAGCAAATGGTTTGACAAAATGAGTCTGTCCGATGTTATGAAGCTTTCTTCGTATTCCACAGTTGCCCAAATGTTAGCCAGGGCAGATTTTAAGGAAAGATTTAGTCGGGAAATAGATATAAGTCTCTTGGAATTTATGTATCCTCTACTTCAAGCATATGATTCAATTCAAGTGAAGGCCGATGTGGAAATTGGGGGAACAGACCAAAAATTTAATCTTTTAATGGGACGGCAATTACAAAGGGGTTTTAATCAGGAGGCCCAGGTCGTAATCACTATGCCTCTCTTAGAAGGCACAGATGGTGTCAGGAAAATGAGCAAAAGTTATGGAAATTATATTGGTATAACCGAGCCTCCCAAGGAGATTCTTGGAAAGATTATGAGTATTTCTGACCAATTGATGCTCAAGTACTATGAATTATTAACTGAGGAAAATTTGGAGCAAGTCAAGAAAATGCATCCTCGCCAGGCAAAGACTGAACTGGCGAAAGAAATAGTTCAAAAATATTATGGCGAAACTGAAGCGGAAAAAGCTGAAGAAGAATTCGAGAAAGTTTTTGTTAATAGGGAGTTACCCGAGGAGATAAAGGAAATTAGAATTCCTGAGAAGAAGATATGGATTGTGGATTTGTTGGTAAAAGCTGGCCTGGCGACAAGCAAAAACGAGGCCAAGAGGCTTATCGCCCAGGGCGCCGTAAAGATAAATAAGAAGAAAATAGAAAATTTTGATATGGATTTGCTAATGGATAAGGAATATATAGTGCAATTAGGGAGTAGGAAGTTTAGAAGAGTAGTTCAGGCATAGAAAGATTAGGAGGAGAACGGTCATGCCCAAAGGGAGAAGGCGTAAGTTGCAGAAAATTCGTACCCACAAGCGGAAAAAATTCTTAAGAAAGATGCGTCACAAGAGGAAAAGGTAGTTTGACAGAAGTTGCTTGGTTTACTACAATTGAAATTGCGACTGATTTCAAGGCATCAGAATTTCAGGATGGTAGATTCCGAGGGATCGTGACTGGATGGGGTCCTCCTGAAAGGGAAGGTTTATTGAATGGAGACCTTGCTTTCGCGTGCAATGGTATATGTCTTGAATAAAAAGGAGAACTGAGATGAAAGAGGGAATACATCCTAAATATTTTGAAACGACAATTACTTGTGCTTGTGGGAATGTAATTCACACCCGCTCAACGGTTAAGAATATTCGTGTGGAGATATGTTCCGCTTGCCATCCTTTTTTTACGGGCACTCAGAAATTGGTGGATACGGCAGGGAGAGTGGAGAGATTTAAGCAGCGATATACGAGAACGGCTGGGAAGACTGTACGGAGAAAAACAAAGACTGCTAAAAGGGCTGGAAGTAAGGCAAAGCAAAAGGAGAAGTCTCAATAGCTCCAAATATAATGAAGCCGGGCAGGGGTCCGTAATGATTTTCCTGCTCGGTTGATAGCCGCCCCCGGGAACGGGGTGTCCTTTTTATTTGGGGTTTGAGAGGGAGAGAGAGTCGTATTATGAACATCGGTGGTCAGGCGGTGATCGAAGGCGTGATGATGAGTTCACCACACTATTATGCTATTGCCTTACGTTTAAAAGATGGAGAGATTATGGTGAAGAAAGGGGAAAGGAGCAAATGGGGTGAAAGGATTTTTTTCTCGAAGCTACCTCTAGTCAGAGGCGTATTTGTTCTATTAGATACATTGGTAACTGGCGTAAAGAGTCTGATGTATTCTGCAGACGTCTTTTCCAGAGAAAGCATTGATAAGGACAGTAGCCAGCACTCAGAAAAATTTAAATATAACTCCTGGATATTAGGTGGCACAGTGATTTTCTCCTTGATAGCCGGACTTTTCCTTTTCTTTATTTTGCCCCTGGGGATTACAGAGTACTTCAGACATACGGTATTGAAGTTCGAAAGTTCTTTTCTTTTCAACCTACTTGATGGAACGATTAGAATATCAATTTTTCTCTTATATATTTTGGGGATATCTTTTCTTAAGGATATTCAGAGGCTATTCCAGTACCATGGTGCTGAACACAAGGTAACTTATACTTATGAGGCTGATAATGAATTGAAAGTAGAAACTGCTAGAAAGCATTCTACCCTTCACCCGCGCTGTGGGACAGGTTTCTTGTTAGTGGTAATGGTCTTGGCAATCTTTGTGTTTTCACTGTTTAGACCTCACACAACCCTTGAGAAATTTTTTTTACGATTGGCACTGTTACCTTTCCTTGCGGGTATTGCTTATGAAACAATAAAATTGACTGCCAGATACAGAACTCATGCACTGGTTAAGTTCCTGATTACTCCGAATCTATGGCTGCAAAGGCTGACCACGAGAGAACCGTCGGATGGACAAATTGAAGTGGCTCTAGCAGCCCTGAAGGGAGTCTTGGAAGCTGAAAAAGGAGAATCGCATGGTATACCTTAAGCTCTTTTTGACTTTTCTAAAAATTGGTCTTTTCATGTTTGGCGGTGGCTATGCCGCAATTCCTTTGGTTCAAAAAGAAATTATCGAGATGCGGAACTGGGTAACGCCAAAGGAGTTCATTGATATTCTCGCTATCGCTGAGATGACACCTGGACCAATCGCTGTAAACTCAGCCACATTCATAGGGTACAAGCTTGCTGGCTTCTGGGGAGCGTTATCCGCTACTATTGGTGTAGTTTTACCCGCATTCCTGGTTATCCTGATTGTGGCTGCATTTTTCTACACTTTTAGTGCCCACCCACAGGTGAAGGCAGCTTTCATGGGGATTCAACCCGCGGTAATCGGCCTTATTGCTTCAGCTCTATTCAGTTTGGCCAAAGGTGGAATGATTGTGGACTGGAAGACCAGCGTTACTGCCATTTTAGTATTTCTTGCGGTGCTTTTTTTAAGAATTCATCCCATTTGGTTGATTCTTCTTTGTGGAATGTTAGGGATCTTGGTATACTGAGAACGGAGGTTCAGGGTGATAAAGAAATTGCAGATCATGGAGACTCGCTTTCAGCAGTTGGAAAGATTGCTTAGTGACCCTCGCGTCATTTCTGATAAGGAAATTTTTCAGAAATACGCGAAAGAACTGGCTGAGAAACAACTGATTGTTAATAAATTTAGGAAATTTAAGAATATTGAAAATAGAATCTCTTCCACTCAAGAAGTCCTTATGAGTGAAGATCAAGAACTTGTAAAACTGGCAAAGAAGGAACTGGAGGAACTTACCAAAGAGAGGGCGGAGATGGAGAAGGAGTTGAAATTATTGCTTGTTCCTCCAGATGACTCAGATAAAGATAAGAATATTATCATCGAAATCCGAGCAGGAACAGGGGGACAGGAGGCAGCTCTCTTTGCTGGCGACCTTTTTCGAATGTATAGTCGTTATGCTCAAAAAAGAGGTTACAAGGTGGAAATTTTGGACTCTCATCCTACTGAATTGCGTGGTTTTAAGGAGATCATTTTCTCTATAGAGGGAAGAGGTGCTTACGGTGATTTTCAATACGAGGGAGGAGTTCACAGGGTCCAACGGGTGCCGATAACAGAGGCAAGCGGCAGGATTCACACCTCAGCAGTAACTGTGGCGGTTATGCCCGAAGCGAAGGAAGTGGAAGTCAAAATAGATCCCAATGACTTGAGAATAGATACCTTCTGTTCCTCCGGTAAAGGAGGCCAGAGCGTAAACACTACTTACTCAGCAGTGAGGATCACTCATATTCCAACAGGACTGGTAGCTCAATGCCAGGATGAAAGGTCTCAGTTAAAGAATAAAGCTAAGGCGATGAAAGTCCTGCGCGCAAGACTGTTAGCAAAGATTCGGCAAGAAGAAGACCATGCTCTGGCAGAAAAAAGGAGAGAACAGGTTGGTACCGGAGACCGCAGTGAAAAGATAAGAACCTACAATTTTCCTCAAAATCGGGTAACTGATCATAGAATAGACCTAACATGGCATAATCTCAATGATATTATGGCCGGAAACCTTAATCGAATTATTGAGAAGCTGAAACAAGACTTTGAACAGCGCCGGCTTAAAGTAAGAGAAAGTTGAGAAGAAAATGGTTAAAGGTTGTACAGTTTCTGAAATTTTACATAAAGCTGGCCAGTATCTTAAGAAAAGAGGAATACCAGAGGCACGGATTGATGCCGAGGTTTTGCTGGCACATGTTTTGAAGATAGAGAGGCTGGAAATATATTTGAATCTCGATTGCCAGTTAGCCGAGAAGCAGTTATCCGCTTATGAGAAGATGATTGAAATAAGGGCCAAGCGGCAACCTGTGGCCTTTATCATTGGCCATAAGGAGTTTATGGGATTGGAGTTTTTTGTGAGCAAGGATGTTTTAATTCCCAGACCCGAGACCGAAATCCTGGTAGAAAACGTAATAAGAAAAGCGGAAGATATTAACAACTCGAGAAGCTATAGACGTAATAGAGATAATTCTCTGGTAATTGTGGATCTCTGTACCGGGAGCGGGAATATCGCCATAAGTCTTGCTAAGAACATCCCATCGTGTAAAATCTACGCCACTGACATAAGCGAAGGCGCTATTCAGGTGGCTCGGAAGAATGCAAGGTTTCATAATGTTGAAGGAAAAGTAGAATTTCTTCTGGGGGACCTGTTCAGCCCCATAAGAGACTTTAACTCAAACCTGTATGCAGATATTGTAGTGAGTAATCCTCCTTATGTCAAGTCAAGTGATTTGGCTATGCTTCAGCCTGAGATTAAGAAAGAGCCTGTCTGTGCGCTGGAAGGAGGAAATAAAGGACTCAACTTCTACCAGCGCATAATTCCGGAAGCCTTAAAATATTTGGTTGATGGCGGGTATTTAATTATGGAAATTGGAGATCGTCAGGGGAAAGAAGTGAGGGATCTCTTTAAGAAGGAGAAACAGTTCTCTCAGTTCCAATTAGTCAAAGATTACGCCGGACTGGACAGAGTGGTTATGGCTCAGAGATTAAGATTTTAGATTTATAGAGGAGGGAGTAGTGGAAAAGATTCTCATTACCGGAGGGAAGAAGCTCTCTGGAGTGGTGAAGATCAGTGGTTCCAAGAACGCCTCTTTACCAATACTGGTCGCTACTCTTTTGACCGACGAGGAATGTGTTGTCAAGAATGTACCTAATCTTCAGGATGTGGAAACGATTCTAGCATTATTGAGGATCTTAGGGAAAAGAGTTTCTCGCCATAACAAAACAATAAGAATTTCTTCTACCCATAGACTGGATAGTGAAGCTCCGTATGAACTGGTAAAAAAGATGAGGGCGTCAATCCTGGTGATGGGCCCTCTCCTCGGTAGGCTTGGGCGAGTTAGAGCTTCTTTGCCCGGGGGATGCGCCATCGGGGCTCGTCCCATCAATCTTCACCTTCGAGGGTTTAGGAAGCTGGGAGCCAAAGTAAGTCTGGAGAGAGGATACGTTCAGCTGGATGCTCCCAGGCTCCATGGGGCAAACATATATCTGGATTTTCCCAGCGTAGGAGCAACAGAAAATTTAATGATGGCGGCAACAAGAGCTAAGGGAAAAACCATTATAGAAAATGCTGCTTCCGAACCAGAGATTCGGGACCTTGCCAACTTTTTGAATAAGATGGGGGCTAAGATTAAAGGAGCAGGAACCAATATTATTGAAATCGAAGGTGTAAATGTACTTTCCGGGACAACTCACGAGGTTATTCCCGACCGAATAGAAACAGGCACATTTATGGTGGCGGCAGCACTTACTGGGGGGGATGTGGTTATTCGGGGAGCAAACCCGGAACACCTGGAAGCAGTAATAACCAAACTGAGAGAAGCTGGGGCAAGGGTTACCTTAAACAATAGAGAAATAAGAATTAGCTCAGGAAAAAATCTTAGGGCGACCGATATTGAGACAGTTCCCTATCCGGGTTTTCCTACCGATATGCAGGCCCAATGGATGGTACTGATGAGTCTCAGCAGGGGTACCAGTATAATTACAGAAACTGTATTTGAGAATAGATTTCTCCACGTGGGCGAACTTCAGAGGATGGGGTCCAATGTTCAGGTTAAGGGTAATAGTGCGATTGTTAAGGGTATGGCTAAACTAAGCGGTGCTCCCGTAATGGCGACGGACTTGAGGGCTTCGGCAGCATTGATTCTCGCAGCTCTGGCCGCAGAGGGAAAAACTGAGATATTTGGAGTTAACCATCTGGACAGAGGTTATGAAGACATTGAGAGGAAGTTGAGGCGTTTAGGAGCAAGGGTAAAGAGAGTAAAAGAGTGAGAGAGAGCGGGATGAAGGGATAGTTTTCGGAGTCGCTCGGTCAGAGGGATGCTCGGGGTTTGGTTCACTCGCTGACAATTTTTTGCTCTGCGAGCACTGCCAAAAATCTCACGAGTTTATCCCGTCTTCGCGGGACTAAACTCTAATCTTCGATTTTTGGCTAAAAATTCTAATGCTCGCTGCACCAAAT
>CAZTSA010000075.1:0-6850 GCA_964616885.1 uncultured Clostridia bacterium | reverse complement strand
TCCCTCCCCCTCCGAAAACTATCCCTTCATCCCCTCCCTTCCAATTTCTTAAGCGTTTCCCGAAGGCTCCCTTCGTCTTCCACATTCAATCCAGATGGACCCTTCGCTATTCTACTCAATAGTCCCGTCAAGACCCTTCCGGGGCCAACCTCGACAAAAACCTCTATACCTCTTGCGAGCATCTCCTTTATGCTATCTTCCCATAATACTGGACTATCTATCTGGGAAACCAACGCTTTTCTTATTTCTTCCCGCGTGGTTGCCGGTTTCGCATTATAGTTTGTTACCACGGGAATAATTGGGTCTTTCAACTGATAATTCTCTAACTCTCTGGCCAGACTCTTCCCGGCTTGAGCCATCAAACTGGAGTGGAAAGCGCCGCTAACTTTTAGAATAACCGCCCTTTTTGCTCCCTTCTCTCTGGATCTCTCCACAGCTCTCTGAATTGCTTTCACCTCTCCCGCAATAACTATCTGAGCCGGAGAATTGAAGTTTACGGCCTCCAGCACTTCCTGGCCTTTGACTTCCTCGATAACTTCTTCTAACTTCTCTTTTTCCAGTCCAATTATCGCGGCCATGGCTCCGGGCCTTCTCTGGGAGACCTGGTGGATAAACTGAGCTCTCTTCTGAACCAAGCTAAGACCCTGAGGAAAATTGAGAACACCTGCAGCAACTAAAGCAGTGTATTCTCCTAAACTATGACCGGCAACGATTTGGGGCTTCAAAATTTCCTTGGGCGAGTGGCTTCCAGCTCGCTTCAGAACTTCCAGACAAACCACACTTGTGGTGAAAACGGCGGGCTGAGTAATTAAAGTTTGTTGTAGCTCCTGGTCAGGGCCAAAAAAAATTTTATCCTTGAGGTCGTAACCTAAAATCTCATTCGCCTGGTTGATTATTTCCCGGGGCTGTTCATATCTTTCGTAGAATTCCCTCCCCATTCCTACATATTGTGAACCCTGACCGGGAAAGAGAAAAGCAACTTTTACCATCTAATCACACAGGAACCCCAAGTGAATCCCGCACCAAATGCAACAAGTTCTATAATATCCCCTTTTTTAATTCTGCCCTGGCGATTCGCCTCATCCAGAGCAATAGCGACAGTGGCCGCTGAAGTATTTCCACATCTATCAATATTTACGAAAATTTTCTCCATAGGTATAGACAATCTTTTTGCTAATGCCCTAATTATCCTGATATTTGCTTGATGTGGTATCAACAGATCCAGGTCATTCCTATTCAGTCCACACCTTTCCAGTCCCAGCTTGACGGAGTTCGCCATTTCTGGTATGGCGATTCTGAAAGTCTCATTTCCTCTCATCTTCAGGTAATGTAATCTCTTCCTAACTGTTGTTACGGTTGCCGGGAGTCTCGAACCGCCAGCTGGCATATTCAACAAATTGCCATACTGACCATTTCCGTCCAAATAACAAGAGAGGATTCCTGAGTTGCCTTTCTCCTTTCTCAAAACCGCTGCTCCGGCACCATCTCCCAGAAGCACACAGGTATTCCTATCCTTCCAATCAGTAATCTTAGAAAGAGTTTCGGTGGCAACAACAAGGGCTGTTTTATATGTTTCGCTCTGCAAGAATTGCTGGGCGGTAAAAAGAGAGTAGATAAAGCCAGTACAGGCAGCATTTAAATCAAAAACAGCAGCATTTTTAATCCCCATCTTACTCTGTATTATGCATGCTGTTGCCGGGAAAAACATATCCGGAGTAATCGTTGCCACAATGACTAAATCGATATCTTCAACTTTTGCATTAGCATCTTCCAGCGCTCTCTGGGCAGCCCTAATCCCCAAATCTGAGGCAGCCTCTTTATCAGAACATATTCTTCTCTGCCTAATTCCGGTACGACTTACAATCCACTCATCGGTTGTATCCACTATTTTCTCAAGATCCTTATTAGTTAATACTTTCTCTGGCAGATATGAGCCGGTTCCGATTATGCGTACCATCAGTTTTTCTTAACTCCTATAAGCTTTCTTTGATTTGTTGATTAATCTTCTTTTCCACGAATTCCCCTGCCACCCGGATGGCATTGGAAATTGCCTTGGCATTGGAACTGCCATGGCAAATTATGGAACATCCGTCCACACCCAAAAGGGGGGCCCCTCCGTATTCAGCATAATCAATTTTCTTTTTGATGTCCCGGAAAGCGCCTTTAAACAATATAAGTGCCATTTTTCGCATAGGATACTTGAGAATTTCCTCTCTGAACAGATTCACAAATTCTTCGGCTATGCCCTCGCCAAATTTCAGAAGAATATTGCCCACAAATCCATCACAGACGATAACATCAGCTTTTCCTTTAAGAATATCTCTCCCCTCTATGTTCCCCACAAAATTCAATCCACTGTCCCGCAAGAGACGATGAGCCTCCACAGTCACCTCATCCCCTTTGACTTCTTCTGCTCCGATACTTAACAGTCCGATGCGGGGAGCCTCTTTCTTCATAATTGTTTTCATATAAATGTTACCCATTACAGCGAACTGGAGCAAGTCTTTTGCCGTGGAGTTGACGTTTGCACCAACATCGAGAATAACGCACAGACCTTTTAGAGTAGGTATTAATATGGCAATAGCAGGCCTGTTGACCTTTGGCAATCTACCCAGAACCATCAATGCCGCTGCCATGACCGCACCCGAGTTCCCTGCAGAAACCATAGCATCTGCCATACCTTCTTTTATTAATCGGGTGGCAATCATAATGGAGGAATCTTTCTTCTGGCGACAGGCTATCGCGGGTGACTCATCCATGCTAATGACCTCTGAGCAGTGGTGAATTGAAAGGGGTAAAGATGAAATTCGATAACTTTTCATCTCTGCTCTCAGGTGAGCTTCATTCCCCACCAGAATTATCTCGTAACTGTTTTTCTTAGCAGCTTGAATAGCTCCTTCGACCACCACTCTGGGAGCAAAGTCGCCACCCATAGCGTCCACAGCAATTCGCATAAATGAGACCCCTTCTTAGCTTTTCCCTTTTCTTTTCCTTTCCTCTTCTATCTCTTTTTTCGTTTTCATTATTTTCACGTCATTATAGTAGCCGCAATTGAAACAAGCAAAATGGGGAAGTTTAAATTCCTTACATATCGGGCAAATAGATAGACTAGGGCTATATAGTTTCCAGTTTGCTCTCCGCTTATCCCGCCTGGAAACAGAATGTCTTCTCTTGGGATTAGGCATAAACTACTCCTCAATTATATCGTCAAAATAGTCCAAGCATGCTTCCATAATGGTAGCCGCAGGCTTCAGCCTGCGAGAGCATGGTAACAAATAACGGCACAAACTAAAGCTTGCGGCTAAGGTTTTCCACGAATAATGGTAAAATATTACAAGTTAAAATGAGAATTGTCAAGAAAAAATCTCAAGGGCTCTTAAAAAGGTCGTTTTTCGAAGGTCTCATCACCCGCTTTTGGAGCCTTCCATCAAATATTGATGGATTGCCGTAGCGCTCCTCCTAGCAGAAGCCATGGCGGAAATGACAGTGGCAGCACCGCTCACAATGTCTCCCCCAGCCCAAACAGCCTCCTTAGAGGTTTTCCCGGTGGTTTCATCTGCAATGATATAACCCCATCTGTTTAATTTCAAATCCGCAGTAGCAGATGGAAGTAAGGGATTGGCACCGGCCCCAATGGCCATTACCACTACATCAACCTCTATGGTGAATTCCGAACCTCTAATAGGTACTGGACGCTGGCGTCCAGACTCATCAGGCTCCCCCAGTTCCATCCTTATAGATTCAATTCCCGTAACCCAACCTTCACTGTTGCCAAGAATCTGGACCGGGTTGGTCAAAAAATTGAATTCGACTCCCTCATCTCCGGCATTTTCGACCTCTTCCACCCGAGCGGGCATTTCCTTTCGCGAACGGCGGTAAATGTTGGATACCCGTTCCGCTCCTAACCTCAGGGATGTCCGAGAGGCATCCATTGCCACATTTCCTCCCCCTATTACCGCAACTCTTCTCCCAATCTTTATGGGAGTGTCATAGTCTGGAAACAGGTATGCCTTCATTAGATTAGTTCTGGTCAAAAATTCGTTGGCTGAGTAGACACCATTTAGGTTTTCACCGGGAATGTCCATAAACTTGGGTAAACCAGCCCCGATTCCAATGAAAATAGCGTCGTAACCCTGGGAGAACAGTTCATCAAGCGTATAAATCTTACCAATTACATAGCCAGTTTTTACTTCCACGCCAAGGGAACGAATATATTCTATCTCCCATCTCACAATATATTTGGGTAAGCGGAATTCTGGAATTCCGTAAACCAGAACGCCCCCGGGTTCATGTAGCGCTTCGAAAATGGTCACCTTATGTCCTAACCTGGCTAAATCGCCAGCGCAGGATAAGCCGGCAGGACCGGAGCCAATGACCGCCACACGTTTTCCAGTTGAGGGGGGCAGTGGTGGCCTTTCCGGATTGCCTTTCTCGAGCTCCCAATCGGCAGCAAAGCGTTCCAGCCGTCCAATGGCAACCGGTTCATACTTTTTGCCTAAAGTACAGGCCTTTTCGCAAAGTCCCTCCTGGGGACATACTCTTCCGCACATTGCCGGCAAGAGATTCTTCTCCTTAATCTTCCGTATGGCTCCCTGGTAATCCTTAGCAATAATCCTGGCAATAAACCCTGGTATATCGATTTCCACCGGGCAGGCGTTTATGCAGGGAGCCTTCTTACATTGGAGACACCTCCTGGATTCTTGTTGAGCCTGTTCCTGCGAATAGCCCAAGGCCACTTCATCGAAATTGGTCACCCTCTCTTTAGGAGCCTGGCGGGGCATCTCCACTTTTTTAGGAATAATTTTCATTTGACCTTACCATGTTTACAGACCGAATCATAGCTCTTAAGAGCTTTCTTCTCTTCTTCCAAATAAATTCTCTGACGGCTAAGAAGTTGGTCAAAATCTACCTGGTGACCATCAAAATCTGGCCCCTCCACACAGACAAACCTTGTTTTGCCACCTACCGAAACTCTGCAAGCGCCACACATCCCGGTAGCATCTACCATTACGGGGTTGAGACTGACTATAGTCCTCAATTGATAGGGTTTGGTAACCTCACAAACAGCACGCATCATAAGGGTTGGTCCCACTGCAAACACCAGGCTTATCTCTCTTCCTCCCTCAATTATCCTCTGTAATTCATCGGATACGAAACCTTTCCGGCCGTAGGAACCATCGTCAGTAGTGATGTATAGTTCATCCGAGACCGATTTTATCTTTTTCTCCCAGATTATCAGTTCCTCGGTGCGCGCGCCTATAATCGATATGACCCTGTTTCCAATTTGTCTAAAACCGCGAGCCACGGGGTAGACGGGAGCTATTCCCACGCCACCACCTGCGCAAACTACAGTCCCTATATTCTCCATACGAGTGGGGATACCTAAGGGCCCAATAACATTGGAGATAGTATCGCCTGAATTCAGCGTTCCCAGCCGGTAAGTAGTTTGCCCTGCTTCCTGAACCACAATAGTAATGGTTCCTTTATCTCTGTCGTAGTCTGCAATAGTCAAAGGAATCCTCTCCCCTCTCTCGTCAATCCTCACTACTACGAATTGTCCAGGCTGTGCCTTTCTGGCAATCTCAGGACAGGATACCAGAAATTCCTTTATATTGGGGGCTAAGTCCCGTTTATTTATAATCCTGTACATCATTTCTTGTATATTTTCTGTTCCCAGTGATATATTTCCTTTTCAGAAAAGAAGAATTTAATTTCCCTTTTTGCCGATTTAGCTGAGTCTGCTGCATGAACAACATTGTGGCGGTTATCTTGAGCGAAGAGCCTTCTCAGGGTTCCCTCCTTTGCTTCCTGAGGGTCTGTATTACCTGCAATATCTCGAATCTTCTGAATTGCGTTCTTTCCCTCCAAAACCATAACTAAACAGGGATTTGATGACATAAAATTTACTAAAGGTTCATAAAACTCTTTGCCTTTATGTTCTTCATAAAACTCCTCTGCTTTTTCTCGTGTAAGAAAGACCATCTTACAGGCAACAATTTTGAAACCCTGCTCCTCAAATGTGGTAATGACTCTTCCTGCTATTTTCTTGCAAAGTGCGTCTGGCTTAATAATTACCGCTGTGCGTTCCAAGATTTTCTCCCTTTACAACTCCAGAGTGTTCATTATTATCAGGATGAGACTGTTCAACTTTTTCCAAAGTCCAATTTCCAGATTGCTGAAAAACCAGCAATCCCTGATTCCACAGATAGAAATCCAGATTACACAGATTAAAGTGTCGTCAGTAAATCGGTGTAATTGTTCTTAAAAATCTGTGTAATCAGACATCTCTGGGCTTTTTTCAGAGAGTCTCATTTCAAGTTTTTGATAATTGCTTTAGCCATCTCAGAAGTTGCAGCAGTTCCGCCAAGGTCATAAGTAACTGTCTCTCCCTTGGCAATTACCTGAGCCACAGCCTTCTCCAACCTATCCGCCTTCTCTACCTCTCCCAGATACCTTAGCATCAATACCCCTGAGAGAATCATGGCGGTGGGATTTACTTTGTTCATTCCCTTATACTTCGGCGCGCTACCATGGGTGGCTTCAAATACAGCAATTCCCTCACCAATATTTGCTCCGGGAGCCAAGCCCAGCCCTCCCACCAATCCTGCACATAAGTCTGAGACTATATCCCCATAAAGATTGGGCAGGACGAGAACATCGTAAAGTCCCGGTTTCTGGACCAATTGCATGCACATATTGTCCACGATCTTATCCTCAGATTGAATGTCTGGATAGTCGCGGGAAACATTTTGAAATACTTCCACAAAGATTCCATCAGAATACTTCATTATATTCGCTTTATGCACAGCGGTGACCTTCTTCCTGTTATTCTTCCTGGCATAGTCGAATG
>CAZTSA010000074.1:0-6856 GCA_964616885.1 uncultured Clostridia bacterium | reverse complement strand
TAGTGTAGCCCCTTGTGGGCGTAATTCTTATGGGGACAAGCCCCTACACTACAAAGCAAAAATCAAAATCAAAAATCCAAAATTACGGCATAAAGACCTATAGTACCAGTTTCTGGTGGGAAACGAAGTATGCTACTTTGGCTGTACGATACACCCCATAAATAAGATTGTTCCTGTTTCGTTGTCCCTGATTGCGCAAAAGAATGGACGGTCAACAATCATACTGAATTCCTGCCCTATAGAGGTTATCCTCATTTCTACAGAAGTGACGCCTGCAGCCTCAGTGCCTTCTTCATCAACCTCCAAAAAAGTTTTGTGTTTGACCTCGTTAATAAAGACATTTACGCCAGGGGCAATCGGACACATATTCTCGAAGTTTGCTCGGCTCTTATCGAAGGCGACCTCCATGCCGAGGGCTTTCAGGGCATTGTTAAGATTTAGTTCATACTCCAACTTGAAACGCGGTAAGACGATACTACCCTGCATCATGTGAAATTGAGACATCCAATTTTTCCAGTTTTCGGCATTCAGGCTCTCAAGGAATTCTCTCAACCTAAAGCCTTCGTTCGGAAGGAAAATGTACATACTTAC
The DNA here is from genome assembly GCA_964616885.1 of uncultured Clostridia bacterium. Lineage (GTDB taxonomy): Bacteria > UBA6262 > WVXT01 > WVXT01 > WVXT01 > CAZTSA01. Next base: position 6,265 of record CAZTSA010000074.1, on the reverse strand, counting down.
TCTCTTATTGTCTCCATAAGGCAGACTGATTGCCTGGAAATTTTTTCCTCGGTAGTACCTGTAGTTCCCTGACTGAGACATCATGGAGTGATTCTCCTGGGTGCCATCCAACAGGTAAAATGGACGTTCCTCTGTTTTCTCCTTGGCAAACTCCACAGTCCAGTTCCCCTTAAAGTAGATAGCGTTTATAAGGAACAAAATCGCATCCGAGCTTATGTTTTCCATGATCTTATTTATTTTGCCTTTGGTCTTTTCACTCACCCATGAATTTATGGTAGACGGAGCAGCAGGGTCGTCGAAATCCAGGGTTGTAACTTCAGCTCCATAGAAGTCCTCGTTTCTCTTCATGAAAACCGGCTTGAATATGATGCCTTTCCTTGCCCAGAGCGAATTAGCAATGTTTAACTGGACTTTGGGATCTGGATTTTCCAGCATCGCCCTCAGTGCGGCATTGGCACGATTCACTTCCTGCAAACTCATCGCGGGCAACTCTAAGGCCCCGGCCATTGCTTGCTTGGTCTTCCCGCCGGCCCCGTTGTAAGTCATTGCCAAGGCTATAGCCACGCTCGCTGGAGATACAAAAATATTTTTGCCAGTATCCTGCTTGACGATTTCCGCGAAAAGCTTGAAGCCAAATATTATGTTGGCCGAAACAAGTCTGTCATCGAATGCTTGTTTAGTTTCTCCGGAAACTGAAAATCCGCCGTTTAAGGAGAACACCGAAATCGCAAGTCCTGCCACAATTAAACAAATCTTTAATAAGGACTGTCGTTTCATTTTGTCCTCCGGATGAATAGAACATTTCTATTCATTTCTTTTTAAAGAAGAGCCAATTCTTATCTTGAGAATTCTTGGGTTGTATCTTTATCAGGCAATAGGTGCCTCTCAACTTCTTACCTCTTAATTCAAAGACCAGTTCCCCAGATTGAAATTTTATTGGCAGATAATGTCCTTTATCCCAAATTTCCACATTTCCCGCACCGTATAATCCCTCGGGTATCTCGCCTTCAAAATTCTCATACCCTAAAGGATGGTCTTCAACCTGGACGGCCAATCGTTTGATGCCTTCTTCTATCGGTGGCTCTTTCGGAATAGCCCAGCTTTTCAATACACCATCTTTCTCAAGACGGAAATCGTAATGAAGGTGTGTGGCTTTATGTTTCTGTACTACAAAAATAGGATTTTTTGATTCTTTAGCCATCTAATTAAGGATAAAAAGTTTTTTTAGAAGGGCAGAGTTTTTGCAAGACGCACTCTAAGCATTTTGGCTTCTTTGCATCGCAGATCTTTCTGCCGTGGTCAATCAAAAGATAACTAAACTTTCCCCATTCTTTCTTATCTAATAGCTTCATTAGATCCTGTTCAATCTTGTTGGGGTCATCATTTTTGGTAAGTCCTAACCTCTGGCTTAATCTCTTGACATGAGTGTCGACGGCTATGCCTTCTACTTTCCCGAACCCGTTAAAAAGTACTATGTTCGCTGTTTTTCTTGCTACTCCGGGCAATTGAAGTAATTTGTCCATTGAATCTGGCATTTTGCCACCAAAATCATTTATAATTTTCTGGGCTGTTGATATTATGTTCTTTGCTTTATTATGATAGAATCCCGTTGAACGAATTTCTTGCTCAAAAGTCTTCAAGTTGGCTCTTGCGTAATCCTGGACTTTTCCATACTTCTTGAAGAGACATTTAGTTACCATATTTACTCTTTCATCAGTACACTGTGCAGAAAGGACTGTTGCTACCAAAATCTCCAGCGGATTCGCAAAATTCAATGCAATCTTTGCATCTGGATACTCTTTTTTCAGTAAGGTCAATATCTTATCTATATTTTCTCCTGACATTGCTTATCAACTCCTTCTACCTTATTAGGATTTTTTTAGAATTCATTGTCACATAATCAGGCGCCTTACTTTCCTAGGTATATCTCTTTAAGTATTTTTTCCAGTTGCTTACGGTCATAGAGCCTGTAGTTGTTTATGGGATGGCGTGTTGCCTTTAGCTTCTTTTCATTATCCCATCGCCTCAGAGTCATAGGGGATACGCCGAGAAAACTCGCTGCTTCTTTGACAGTCATATAGCTATTTAAATTAACCATATTATCTAACCTCCATCAACATTGTACAAGTTTATTCATAAATGTAAAGTCAATTTTTTGATTTTTTTAAAATTGGAAAAGTACATTGGCAAGGCTAAAAGCAGAAAAGCATAAGTGTATATGAACGTAGGAGAGTCTCTTTAATCTTTCGGTTCCGTGCGGGGGATAACTACAATTCCTCCAGGAGAGAGATAATATTTTTTACGGTCTTCTTCTAAATTGTATCCGATGGTTGCTCCTTCAGGAATTTTAACATTCTTGTCCACAATTGTGCGTCTAATCCGCGCACGCCTTCCGACCTCGACATTATCCATAAGAATTGACTGTTCTATATCGGAGTAACTGTGAACGAACACATTCCTGCCTACCACGGAATCTCTTATTTCTCCACCACTGACGATAGTGCCTTCACAGACGATAGAGTTTAAAGCTACACCGCGTCGCCCGCCTTCGTCGAATACAAACTTGGCTGGTGGGAGGTCAGTGTAACCGGTAGTCTTGATGGGCCAGCGAGGATTGTAGAGGTTAAAAAAAGGCGTAACAGCACGAAGGTCCATATTTGCCTGATGGTAACTATCAATTGTCCCTATATCGCGCCAGTAACCGGGCTCCTTTTCACTTTTTTCACCAGGAATCTTGTTTTCTTTAAAGTCGTAGGCAAAAACCTTCCTTTTTTGATAAAGCAGGGGAATTACATTTCTGCCAAAATCGTGCTGGGTCTCTATTCTTTGAGCGTCCTCTTTCAGTTCACTTATCAATGATTCAGCGTTGAAAAGGTAGTTTCCCATAGAGGCAAAAGCTTCACCAGGCCGGCCGGGAATTGGGGTGGCCCTTGTTGGCTTTTCTTGAAAGCCGACGATGAGGCCATCTTTATTTATCTCGATTACTCCCAGTTCTGATGTGGCATTGATAGGAACTGAAACAGCGGCTACAGTGACATCGGCACTTTTTTTGATATGAAAGTCAACCATCTGCCGAATATCCATTCTATAGATATGGTCCGCGCCAAAGACAGCTACAATATCTGGTTTGAACTGTTCAATTAAGTTCAAGTTCTGATAGATAGCGTCGGCAGTTCCCTTATACCAACTCTCATCCAGGCGCATCTGGGCCGGGACTGTGACAACGAAGTGTTCCCTGATAACCTGTCCCATCTGCCAGCCGTTCTGGATATGCTCAATCAGTGACTGTGCCTTAAATTGTGTGAGCACATAGACGGCATAAATGCCTGAATTGAGAAAATTACTGAGTACAAAATCGATCAGTCGGTATTTACCTCCAAAAGGCACTGCCGCTTTAGTTCTATCTTTGGTAAGGGGGTAAAGTCTTCTTCCTTTCCCTCCCGCCATAATCATACCGAGGATTCTCGATTTCATTTTGCTTCCTTCCCTTTTGGAGGTAATGGTTCTGGAATGCGGATAGTTTGCGGGACCGAAAGACCTTCAGGAGAATAAAAAAGCAGGATTGAATCCTGCTTTATGAGATTCTCCACTTTTAGATTTCCTAAGCCGGCTTCTCCATCTCGGCCTTGCAGTCGATACAGTAACGAGCGTAGGGAACTGCTTCCAGTCTTTTTTTGTCTATTTTCTCTCCGCACCTTTCGCAAAGACCGAATCTTCCCTGTTCGATCTTTTGCAAGGCCATATCTATATCTTCCAATCTATGCCTTTCACTATCATTGAGTTCGAAAAGCAACTCTCGTGCTGAAGAATCGGCTGCCTGGTCGATACTATCTCCCACTTCACTGCTTGGATACTCTTTTTCATTCTCCGTTGTTGCCCGCACCAGGCTGAGCAACTCTTCTTTTAAACGCACGAGCTCTTCTTTAAATTTTTCTATCTCTCTTGGACTCATTCCTTTTGATTCTGGCGATTTTTTCATAAATTTTCTCCAACTGCGCCACTGTAGTTCTGCCACCCTTACTGTAATTCTCCCGTCTTGTGGAATACCAAATTGTTTAGGATTAAGCTAAGCTGTAATCTGGTCAGCGGGAACTTCAGGACTTGATCCTTGGCAATGGCAAGTACAAAAATGTCACTTTCCAGCGTCTGCCCAAAAAATTTAGCAATATTAAGGATAATCGATTTTTCAGTAAATGTCAAGAGAAAAAGACAGGAAAAATTTTTTATTCACGAACCGAATTTTAGAGAGATTCCTGCCATAACCGTTGTGCCTGGCATGGGATAGCCGAAAACCGTCTCGTATTTCTTATCGAGGATATTATCGAAAGAAACATAGATTTCCAAGCTTCCGATTGTCTGACCGATCCTCGCATTTATAAGAAAGTACTCGGGTAATTTATCTCCGGTCTTTCCTGCTCCACTCCATTGTTCCCCGACATATTCTGTACCCAAATTCACATTTAAGCCAAAATTGCTCCTGTAACTAATCCTGTAATTTGCCCGATTGCGCGGCTTATAAGGCGCAATTTCAAACTTGTCCTGTCCTTCTCTTTTTCCTAAACTGTGGACGTATGCGTAGTTTATGGCCTGAGAAAGTCGTGGCGTAATTTGATGTATAAACTCAACTTCCACTCCCTGGCTATAGGCTTCGGCCACATTGGAAGGAGTCCAAATAAAAGATGGATTCATTGCCCACTCTATCAAATCGTCTATATTGGTGCGGAATAGAGTTAGCCTGCTTAACAGGGAATTGCCTAACTGGTGTTCAAATCCAAGGTCATAAGCCCAGGCCTTTTCTGGCTTCAAATCGCTGTTCCCCTGTGCTTGATATATCCCGTAGTCTGTGTAAGGCTGATAAAGGTCGCAAAAAGTTGGGGCTCGAAAGCCTCTCGCCAGGTTGAATGAAATTTTTAAGGATTGTAATAGGTGGTAGACTAAAGCGAAACTTGGATTTATCTGGCCGCCGTATGCCGAATGGTGGTCGTAACGGAATCCCATTATTGTCATCAATGGTTTAAGGGAAAGACTCTCCTGGATAAAAATAGATTTATTCAAGTTTTTTTCGTCAATCCGGGTCTTTGAATCGATTTCATTTATCTGTTCATATTTGTCCTGGTGAATATCCATACCAAGCGCTATCCCATAAGGAGCGTCCACCTGAGTCTCTACTCCCTGGGTTATGTTTTCGTGAAGGTCATATCTTGGCTCAGAAGGGTTCCTGTCTCTCCTCATATCGCTGCTCCCATAAGCCCTGAGCAACAATTTTGAATTATCTCCTCCATTTGAGTATTCCAGAACCAGATATTCTTTCTCATCCTCCTGATTGTGGCTGGGATCAGATGCATATCTTTCATCTAACAGAATTCTTTCCCAGGTAATTGGGTCTAACTCATAGTTCACGCCAGGAAGTCCCAGTTTCGATTTATGGTAGCCACCTCTAAATTCAAAAATTCCGACTTTTCCAGCATCGTAAGCTAATCTACCTGTGAGATTATGGTTATCATAGGCGCTATTTTTGCGCCACCCGCTCGAGGTGTTATTACTTATTGTAAAGTAAACTTTAATATTAGCATTCTCCGTTCCAAAATTCAACCGTCCTATCTGTGTGCCAAAGCTTCCCAATCCCAAATTCACGCCCACGTCAACCTTCTCTTCTTCTGCCTCTTTAGTAATGATATTGACCACTCCCCCCAGGGCATTGGCGCCATAAAGAGCTGAGGCTGGTCCTCGGATAACCTCTATTCTCTCAATATTGTCTACTGGAAATTGACTCAGGTCGGCTATCCCGTCAGAGATGCTATTCACAGAACGGCCATCTACCATCACTAAAGTCTGATATGCGGAACAGCCCCGGAGCGCAACATAGGAAGGAGCTCCTAAAGTTCCATATCTCCTTATTTCCACGCCCAATCTATTCTTGAGGACTTCCGCCACATTTTGAGCGCTACTTTCAGTGATTTCTTGCCTGGTAATTACACTGACGTTGGTGGGCAAATCTTTTACCATCCGGGGACCCCTGGTGGGAGTAATTACGATAACTCCCAAATCTCCCATATAAATTCCTTCTTCGTCTGCCCAGACAAGACCAACCGCGAGTAGAATGGCTCCCAAAATCAAATTTCTCTTTCTTAACAACACTCGATTCTACCTCCTTTTCTTAGTTTTGGTAGCCGCAACCTTTAGGTTGCGAAATGCTACCGATAACGCAGGCTGAAGCCTGCGACTACCAAAAATTAATATTCGATGCCTTCTCTTTCTTTTATGT
>CAZTSA010000073.1:0-6872 GCA_964616885.1 uncultured Clostridia bacterium | reverse complement strand
CTGAAGCCTGCGACTACCACGCTCCAGTCGTTCCTTACATGAATCAATTCTGATATTTACCTATGGCCCTATCCAGTAGAGCACTAGCAACATTATGGTCATAGAGGGCCTCAACATAAGCTGTCTCGGCCTGAGTCAGAGAAAGTTGCGCATCGCGTAGTTCAATTTCAGACATTAGACCCTGCCTATGTCGCTCCTCGGCAATTCTCAAATTCGCCCGCGCCAGTTCCACATTCTCACTTTGTGCTTCAATCCGGTCCCGGGCTTCTTCAAGATCGAAAAAAGCTTTCCTCAATTCTAACTTAATCCTCTCCTTAACCTGACTACTCAAAATTGTTACCTGCTCCAATCCTGCCTTTGCCTGCTTAACCCGTCCCAGGTCGGAAAAACCACTAAACAGAGGAAAGTTTAAAGAAAGTATCGCATTCCAGCTCCCACCCCACTCTTCCCTATTGTAGAACGGATTAGTATACTGGTAGTTAACCAGGAAATCCAAATTGGGCCGATTGTCAGCTCTTGCCAACTTAATGGAAATCTTACTCATTTCTTCTCGAACCATTAACTGTTTTATTTCAGCCCTATCTGCAAAGGCCTTTCCAACAAAATCTTCCAAATCAACTTCCCTCTTTTCAAAAACAAATTCTCCTCCAATTTCCCAATTTTCTTCTAATTTCGTATTCAACAAAATAGAAAGTTCTTCTCTCGCTAACTTCAGATTATTTTTAGCCTTAATCAATTCTGTCTGATTATTAACCAACTGGACTTTCGCCCGTGACACATCATAATCTGAAACCCTTCCTTCTTTGTATAGGGCCCTGGTCGTTCTGTAATGTGAATCTGTTACATCTACTGCTTCTTTAGCAATTATTACAAACTGTTTGGCCAGCAGTAAATTATAAAAGGCTCTTTTCACATCGAATACAAGGCTATTCTTTACTTGTCTATATTCTTCATTAACCAATTCATAATTGAGCCTCGCCTGCCTATCCCCATGGTATATCTTTCCCCATGTAAACAAAGGCTGTCTTAGAGTCAGCTCTGTACTATATAAGTGCTCTGGTCCCAATTCGAAGGTCTGCTCATAGCCGCCAAATAGGACAGTCATTCTGGGCGACTCCTCCAGTCTTGTATAACTGCCCGAAACACTTAAATGCGGTAGGAAATTGCCAAATGCCTCCTGCTTTCTTCCCTGAGATTCGACGATCTTCTCCTGTGCAATTTTCAAATCCTGGTTGTTCGCCAAAGCCAGATTTACACATTTCTCTAGAGTCAAGAGTTCCTGAGCCAAGGCAAGTCCACTTACAAAATGTAAAAGAAAAACAACTATAGCCAACTTCCTACACAATCCAATGCCACTCACTATATCCATACTCCTCAAGAGATTTGTCTAATCTTCCCGGGCATGTTGACCGCCACTAATCCACGAACTCGTAGTCCTCACAAAAGGAAGGCCATAAACGGAAACCCCCGATGGAATCGGGGTAATCTACCGTGAAGGGTTACCTTCTTAAGATTCCATTGAAAATGATCTCTAACAGTGTATCTATTTTCTTCTCTATCTCTAGCGGGTCTTTCTCCAAAGCCCAATAATATTCCAATCCTTTCATACCAATAACAAAGGCAAGCGCTGTTAAATCAAGATTTTTGATTGAAAATACCTTTCTGTTGACTCCTTCTTTCAGAATCCGTTTTATTGTGGAGATTTCGTAATCAGTATATCCTTTTCTGATTTTCTCTATAAAGCCATAATAATAAAGATATTCATCTTTGAAGGTGCTATAAAAATTTGCCAATTGATTAATTAGACCCATTCTTGTTATGACATAAGCACGCAACTTCTTTTCCGGACTATCCTCAGAATTAACAACCCTTTCTATTTCCTTTTTTAGTATCCGAGCCTCCTCGTCCACGACTGCCTGAAAAATTTCTTCTTTGCTCTTATAATAAATGTATATAGTCCCTTTACCAACGCGGGCTTCCCTGGCAATTTCATCAACCGTTGCCTTCCGTAACCCATACCTGCCGAATAGTCTTCGAGCAGAAGTTAGAATTAGACTAGCCTTTTCATCTTTCACCCAAAATCCTCTCCATTGTTAGAACTAATTGACTATATTAGTATTTTAGTCACTTCTGCCGAATTTGTCAAGTACATTTTTAAAGTCTCTGAAAAAATACCCAGAGACTTCTAATTCGAACCCATTCTAATCAGACTGCTTCAAAAATATTAAACCCCATTAGAAATTATCTTTGCAGCAGACCTTACACAGACCAAACCAGCAAAATTTCTAACGGGGTTTAGAAATATTCTTCTGGTAGAATCCCAAACTGTTCAGGGTCCACAGACTCCTTAATTGAACGCCTGAAATTGCCTGTCTCAGGAACTTTCTCTTCGAGATTCACCTCTTGCGGATTCTCTATTTTAGAGCCATTACTATCAATCACCATCTTAACCCTGGGGCGATAAGGGTCGGATAGATTTGTCTGGAAGACAAAACATATCTCATTTGTGTCCAGTCTGACAAGAGTGCCCGGAGGGTAGACGCCAATCAGTCTAATAAACTTCCTCAAAAGAACAGGTTCAAATTCTTTTCCCGAGGCCTCTTCCATCTCTTTTATCGTCTTTTCAGGTGGCTTCTCCTTAGCATAGTAGCGGTTACTCCTCATAGCATCGTATGTATCAGCTATACGAACCAGCAAACTACCTAAATTCAACTCTCGTTTTTCTCGAGACACGGCAGGATAGCCACCAAGGTCATATCTTATATGATGCTCGAATGTAACCACATATGCCATTTTACTTGTGCCAGGAATCTTCATCAAAATCTTTGCACCATCAGCAGGATGCTTCTTTACCAATTCAAACTCCTCCGGAGTCAACCTGTCAGGTTTCTTAAGAATCTCCTCTGGAACTTTAATTTTGCCTACATCGTGTAACAAAGCAGCTATCCCCAGGTCATTCAAAATTTGCCTGTCCAGACCCAATGCCTCACCTTGCACAAGCGCCAAGACAGCAACATTTACTGCATGGCTGAAAGTATATTCGTCGTGAGCCTTAAGGGAAGCTAGGGTAATCAGTGGAGTCCTATTCCTCTGAATGCTGGCCACCATACTATTTATCGCAGACTTAGCCTTCTCGAGATTTATTCTCCTACTGAATTCTATGTCCTCCACCACTCTCTTTATTGCCTCAATAGCGTCGCGGTAAAATCCCTTAGCCTGGGATTTGAATTCGCCCTCACCATATACAGGTTCCGCTCGCACCTCTTTCGGAGTTCCGATCTTCCCCAAAATTATATTCTTTATCCCTTTGGAGCCTAACATTTCAATTGCACCGCCAGCATTTCTTAACTCATCCGGCGTCATAGTTAGAACATCAATAAGCCGCAAAAATTCGCCATTTTTCAATCCTTTGAGGAACGTAATTTTCTCTATTTCTTTCTGGCGTAAATCCCTCGTAAAGGCATAGAGGGCTACGCTGGCTTCATGAAGAGGTATCCCCTCAAATATCAGCTCATCTCCCACAATTGCTATGTTTATCGCATCCTTCTCTTCTAAAAGGCTCTCTAAAATCTCGAAAGTCCTCATGGAAGAACGCATTATTATGGGATGGCCTGAAGGATAGATAACTCTATTTCGAGTTGTGTTAGAAAAATAAGTTATGAAATCTTCTGCTAATTGCTCTTTCATAGGATTCTCTTATTGGCCCTTTTTCTCAATTTCCTGATGCTTTCGAATTAATCTCTCGCACACTTGCTTGATAATCTTTCTCCTATATGTGCTCCCGCGCGTTAGGGCTTCCATAGCTTCTTTATTACCTATCTTCTCCAGGGCAGTGGCAGCCGCTATTCTTAACTCATCATTTTTTCTTCTGGCAAAAATAGTCGATTTCCGAAGCAGTTGAATCAGACCGGGAACCGCCTCCTCAGCACCTATCTCTCCCAGAGCCTCAATCCCAGATATGATCAAAGAATTGTCACGTCCAAAGGGATTTCGTCTATGAATCAACTCCAGTAGAAGAGGAACAGCTCCTTTATTCTTCATAGCGCCCAAATACTTGATAGCATTTCCCCTAACTCCTTCATCCGGGTCATCAGCCATACTATAAATTACTCTATATGCCTCCCCGCCCCCTATAGTACTCAGAGCATAGATAACTTCTTTGCGAACCCGCGAGTCCTCATGTTTAAGAAGTAAATTAAAATAACGGACCGCCTTTTCTTTCCTTATCTCCCTGAGTATCCTCACCATATTTCTCACCACGTACCAATTCTTATCTGAAAACCTCCTGACGATTTCAGGAATTGCCTGTTCCCCTAAACTCACCAGAATAGAGATAATCTTCTTTCTAAGTGACCTATCGGTTTCTCTGGCAAGTGCGTCAAGTAGAGGTGCCACAGAGATTTCACCCATGTTAAGGAGAATGAAATGGATTGTTTCGTATTTTTCTTTACCCCAATCGCGAAGCGCCGCAACCAGCTCGTGCACAATAGCAATATCTCTCAGTTTTTCCATAGCGTCCTTGCAAGCATTAAGTTCTTCATCGGTTCTTTTCTTTTCTGGACCAGCCTCCTCCACCAAGACTTCAATAATTTCCTTTGCTTTCTCATATCTTCCAGTAAGCAGAAAGTCCATAGCCGCCTTACCCAAATTTTTAGCAATCTCTACATAGTCACGCGATTCCGTCTCTAACCTGATCAAGTCCAATAGGACAGTGGATGCCTGTTCCTCTATCTTTCTTTCATTAAAGGAATCCATATACTCCTTCACTTCACCAAGAGAGGCGATATGTTCATTCAACTCATTAAGTGTCTTTCTATACGTCTCCGAAATAAACTCCTCAGTGGGTTTAGAAAGAAAAAGATTCTCAATCAGCCGACGCATATACAAGGAGTCTTCCTGTCCAGACATATCAGACAAACTCTCTCCAAAAAGCGCAATCACTTCTCTTTTCCTTTCCTCTTCAGGCACAATTTTGTGAAAAAGTTTTACCAGACGCTCTGTAACCCTGCCCTCAGTACTAACAACGAGAGTCATCATTTCCACTATCACAGAGTTTGATAAATGGGGAATTATCTCTGTTACAACATCTATTTGATCGGGCTCAATATCAATATCTGCATCGATTAGCTGAAGTCTCAATTTCAAGTCGAGTCGGGATACGACCTCGGCCAATCTCTTTCTATGAACTTCCTTCTCTTCGGGAACGCTTTTAAGAATATAGTTCCCTATGTTATTGATAGTTCTTCTTATAGCAGCTCCCCCCAAATCTCTCATGCCTGGAAAACTTCTCAAAGCTACACCTTCCAGGTAGGCAACCATTTTGTCCGGTTCCTCTTCCAGACGTAGGAGAAGATTATGTTCCGCTTCACCTAACTTCAACCCGCTATACAAGTTGAGGCTCCTTATCAAGTCAATCCATATCTCCTCATCACTTCTAACCTTCACCTCTTCTTCCGCTTCTTTGATCTCTTCTGTAACCCCTAACACCTTATCGTAGTCAATTTCTACGATATCGATATTAGAAATTCCTTTCTCCTGACAGAGTCGTAGAAATCCTCCACTTTTCTGAAGCATTTTTGGCTCTGTAGAAGCGACCTCCAGAAACGTCGTGAGCTCCTCCGCACTCAAACCTTTCTTAAAGGTAACGGAGGCAACTCCCCGCCTGTGAAATTGGAAGGCAAAATCCGTAAATATCTCATTACTCTTATCCAGAAACTGACCATCTACCAGAAGATTCTTTTGAGCTATTTCCAACCTAAGTTCCCGAGACTCTTTAAGAAGACCCTGAATAGTGGCATGTAGCCGCTCTACAGAAGCTTTAATAGCAGGATGATCCGAAGGGTAAATAGCCATCGTCTTGATAGCCAGGCTTAACTCTTTGATACCTTTTTCCACTATAGGTCCTGCTTCGTATTCCTTCTCTTCATCCATTCCGGAACACCTATTGCACGATTTCAAATTTACGGACAGGTCCAATTTTCTCGCTTCGACTTTTCAGAGTTGTCCCTGCATTCTTAAGTTTGCCGTTCAGCGGTCAATCCTCGTAAAAACAAAGAAGTTGAACTCCGTGAGCTATTTTCTATACATGACCCAACGGTTCAAATACATAAAAGGAACATTTATAAGTCCAACAAGCCATTTTATTACTATCTGCCCTATAATTATAGGTCTAATTGGCTGTAGTCCGTAAAATGCGATGGAAACAAATAACATAGAATCAATTACCATACAAGGTAATGAGCTAAAAGCATTACGAGCCCATAAATGTTTTCCCTTAGTGAGCTTCTTGACCCAGGCAAAAATATAGGCATCCAGATTTTCACTTACCAGGAAGGCTATCCAACTGGCTACGATAATTCGTGGAACTTGACCCAGTATTGATTCGAAAGCCGATTGATTCTGCCAAAAGGGCGCCGGATTCAGGGATAGAATTATCCAGGTAAAAAATGAAATCGCTACCTGCGAAAGGAATGCAATAAAGATCATTCGGTGAGTTTCTTTTCTACCGAACTTTTCATTTACAATATCGGTCATCAAAAAAGTAACTGAAAAAATGATTACAGCTGATGGTGCGAAGAAACCACTAAAGCCGAACTCAAATTTAGCAATTTTTGACGCTACAATATTACTAAAGAGAATAAATGCAACATATAACCCAATGATTGCGTCCGGCTTCTCATATCTCCTTGCATACCAGGAACCAAAAAGAGTAAAGGCAGTTATACCAATTATCCACAAAATAATTGTAAACATATCAAATCCATTTAACAACGATATTCAAAGTTCTGCTTTCTGTAGCCGAAGCCGTCCCAAAAATTTTGGGGTGGATGACGGGATTCGAACCCGCAACCACATGGGCCACAGCCATGTGC
>CAZTSA010000072.1:0-7029 GCA_964616885.1 uncultured Clostridia bacterium | reverse complement strand
AAATTTAACATTTCAAAAAATTAAAAGTTTAACATCTTGACATATTAATAACATAGATATTTTCCTGCCATGTTCAAGCGAAGATAGAGCTAAGTAAACGAGAAGAAGATTCCCGGATCGTCTTATACGGATTCAATAAAATTGTTTCAATATTTGGATTTAGGTCTCTAACTATTTCCTCTTGAAAACTTAATCTGCCCGGTCGGGATACTCGAAGGGAGTAACAGGCTCCGATTCACCTGTCTTCTTTTCTCCACCCTTGCTTTTCCTCTTGAAATAGCCTACAGGTAAGCCACTCTCCTCGTCGGTGTCAACAGCGATAAGCTCCCAGTCATCTTTTTCAAGACTTCTAATAAATGCTTCCTGTTCAGCAAAGGTGGGCATCCCTCCTTTCTTTATTCTGTCCAGTTCAAAGTCCTTAAATGATTTCAACGCTTCTAACTCAGTCCCGGGGCTAAGTCCCTGGGGATAGAATCTATTACAGAAGTTCTTGAATTCTTCACTCTCTACTCCCAGTTCTTTCCATTCCTGAAGAGCCTTGGTATAGAGTTGTGCTTTTGCCTCGGGCATAAGGAATCCTACCCTATATTCCCACTTAGCTTTGCCCCCCAATACAAAGCCAGTGATAAGAAAAATCGCCGGAACCAGAATTATTCCCACCAGCAGTTTTCTATTCATCTTAGCCTCCCATTCCTGTACCAAGAAAAGTTTCCCGGCACATAAATTTTGCCTATTTCTATATTCACTTTAGTTAGTTGTAAAATTTAGGTATCATAGAAAAGTTTGGATTATCGGCTCATAATAAAATTCTATTTGAGATTATTTTCTATCAGGTCCTTCAACTCTTGCAAATTGGGTAGGGTATTCGCATCAGCCAGGTAGATTCCGCGCTGTGTTCCTTTCCTCCAGGCTATATACAATATCTTGTCCTCAGTAGGTGAGAACACAGGGCTTGTATTTCCATAGTATTTTTCTCCTAAAATCTCATTCCTATTTCCACCGTCTATATCAACTACATAGATTCCTTTCCAGCCGAAAAATCCTTCGCCAGGCCTTGCCCGATGAGATTTACCACTACTTAAAAATAGTACTTTCTGCCCATCTGAAGAGAAAGATGGAAATTTGTTGTAGGATTTATCATTAACGATACACTTTTTATTTCTTCCTTTAGTGTCATATACGTAGATTCCACTATTATCCAGTGAGTCGATCTTACCATCCTTATTTGTGTCCCTTCTCCTACTCAAATAGACTATTTTGGTGCCGTCCGGAGAAAAAACAGGAAATGAGTTACTGTATTTATCACTGGCAATTTCCTTTTCATTCTTGCCGTCACTATCTATAATATATATACCGCTATTGTCACGCAAATCAATCTGCCCATCCCTGTTAGTATCCCTTCTCCAACTGGCATAAACTATTCTTTGACCATTAGCCGAAAAGGAAGGAAAAGTGTTATCATATTCATCACTCACTATTTGTTTTTCATTCAAGCCATCGATACCTATTGTGTAAATTCCGCTATTGTACTTTCGCCAGCTCACAAATAGAATCTTGTCCTCTTGGGGAGAGAAGCACGGAAATTTATTATGGTACTCGTCAGTAACTATACATTTTTCATACGCTGTGTCTAAATCTCTTACATATATTCCGGGATTATCAAGCAGGTCAATCTTGCCATCTCCATTAGTATCCCTTCGCCTGCTCAAATATACTACCTTGCTACTGTCTGACGAAAAACGGGGATAGGTATTCTGATGGTCATCGCTTACAATTTGCCTTTCATTTTTTCCATCTGCGTCAATTATATAAATGCCAAATTTATCCTTTTGGTCAAGGACGCCATCGCCATTAGTATCTCTGCGAATGCTACAAAAGACTATTCTCTTGCCATCGCGAGAAAATGCTGGAAAGGCATTGTGATATTCATCACTTACAATTTTTTTCATACCTGTCAACTCACAAATTTTTCTAATCATCTTTTCTGACGGGCCCAGGGCAATGATTTCTCTAAGGACCCTTTTTGTATTTGTAAGGTCCCCATTATTAAAATAGGCCTCCGCCAAGAGATAGTAGGTGTTAATGTCTTTTCTTTTTGAAATCGCCACTGAAAACTGCCTAATGGCTTCATCAAAAATTCCCAGCTCAAATAGTCGTTGCCCTCTCTTGACTTCGTTCATTTTCCCAAAAAGGTGCATAGCTATAGCTCACATTAGTAATAATAATCCATCCTTACGATAAAGGCATCCTTAATAAGTTTTATATGGCCCGGATAGACGGAAATTACGTCAAATCTAAGGTCTTGCCTGCAAATCTTCTTTTCCTTAAGATATGTTAAAGCCACTTTAGCAAGCTTCCTTTGTTTACGCCAGTCAACTGCCTCTTCAGGCAAGCCGAATTCCTCCGATTTTCTCGTCTTGACTTCCACAAAACAGAGGACATTCTTGTCTTTAGCAATGATATCGACCTCACCCAGAGAACAACGGTAATTTGTTTTAATAATCTTATAGCCCTGGTTCTTTAAGAATTTTACAGATACGTTCTCTCCTCTTCTACCTAAATCTATTCTTTCATTGCTCACTTATTTTCCTTTCTTTAACCCGAGCAGCTTTACCTATCTTTTTACGCAAATAATACAACTTTGCTCTGCGAACTCTTCCGCTCTTAATAACGCTAATCTTTTCAATCTGGGGAGATTGGAGGGGAAAAATCTTTTCTACCCCTATGCCATAAGAAAGCTTCCTCACGGTAAAAGTCTCGCCCATACCTTTTCCTGAACGGCTAATGACCACCCCTTCAAAAGCGTGAACTCTTTCACTCCCGCCTTCCGAGACCTTTGAAATGACTTGCACTGTATCGCCCACGTTGAAGTACGGTAAGTCTTTTCTTAACACCTCTTCAGTCACCTTCTTCAACAAATCATTCATATCACTTTCACTTCCTTCCAAGTTCCTCCAGGATTTTTCGGTCTTCCAGAGAAAGTTCTATTTTCTTTAGAAGATCCGGCCTCTTGTTCAGAGTGTTTTCTAGCGCCTTTTGTCTTCGCCACCTTCTAATTCTACTATGGTCGCCTGATAGCAGGAGTTCCGGAACAGACAATCCCTTAAACTTCCGTGGCCGCGTGTAGTGTGGATAGTCTAACAGTCCCTGGTAAAAAGAATCGTTCTCAAAAGATTCCCTTTTATGTAAAACCCCTGGCAACAGCCTTACCACGCAATCGATAATTACCATTGCCGGCAATTCTCCACCTGTCAAGACATAATCACCAATTGAAATCTCATCGGTAACTAAGTTATCTTTGACTCGCTCGTCGACTCCCTCATAATGCCCGCAGATTAAGATTAGATGCTTCTGCTTTGAAAGTTCCTTTGCTTTCGCCTGGTTAAAGGTTTTCCCTTGAGGAGTCAAAAGAATAATGCGTGCTTTGCTTTTCCCCTTTTCCCTCCTTAAGATTTTTTCTACAGCGCGAAATATAGGCTCTGCTTTCAAAACCATTCCCACCCCTCCCCCATAGGGATAATCATCCACAGTGGAGTGTTTATCTACGGTAAAATCGCGTAAATTATGGGTCTTAATCTTAACGATGTTCTTCTGTTGCGCCCGTTTCAGGATACTTTCCTGAATTACTCCTTCAAATACTCCTGGGAATATAGTTATTACATCAATTTGCAATTTTGGCTTCAATTATAATCCCTCAGGAAAATCAACTACCATTATCTTCTTATTAATGTCCACTTTTCTAACCAATTTTCTTAGAGCCGGAAAGAGAATTTCTCGAGTGTCCTCTTTGATTACATAGACATCGTTCGCACCTGTTCCAAAAATATCCACAATTCTTCCAAGCTTCTTAAGTCCACCTTTATTCATAGCAAAAACTTCCATTCCCATCAAGTCCTGAACGTAATAGGCTCCGCTGACTAATGGAATTCTCTTGCATGCGACCTTATACTTCTTCAATTGATTTGCTTGGGTAATACTATCATAGCCAGCAAATTTCAAGATGATAAATCCCTTGTGTTCTCTCATGTCAAGTATCCGCGCTTCCCTTTTCTCCCCATCCCGGCTCACTAAATAGACATCCCTCATACTTTCTACGACATTCGTTCCATTTTTTCTGACGAAAGTTAATTGATGCATATAGGGAATGACTTTAACTTCGCCCTTACGCCCTTGCGTGTTTACAATTTCTCCTAAAAAAACTAAATCCTTATTATTCTCTTCCATTATTTGATGACCTCGAGCGTGACTCGCTGCCCTGACTTCACCGAGGCGGCATTAAGCAATGTACGAAGTGCTTTAATTGTTCTTCCCTGTTTGCCAATTACTTTACCTATGTCTTCTTGCGCTATGGACAGTTCTAGAATTATATTTTGTTCTCCTTTTACTTCCTTAACTTTGACCTTTTCAGGATTATCTACTAACTTCTTCACTATATAAAGAACCAATTCTTTCAACTTCTTCTCCAATAACTAAATAACAATCAGGGTTTAATCTTTGGCAATTGTCTCTTTGCCCTTTGAATTTTCAGCATACTTTTTACTGTTGGCGAAAGTAACGCACCCTTGTCCATCCAGGCCGCAATCTTTTCTTGAAAGAAAGTAACTTTTTCCTTCCCGGCAAGTGGGTTATAATGTCCAATAATTTCTAGTACTCGACCATCCCTTCTCTTCCTCGAATCCACTGCCACAATAGTGTAAACGGGGCGATTATGTGTCCCAATCCTCTTCAATCTAATGATTGTTGGCATGCTTCCTCCTTCTGAGTTCATAAATCAAAAATTACAGCTTTATTCACCATCTGGTTTCCCGTCAGGAAACTTTTCCATCCTTTTACAAATCAAGGATTTCTAAGCGAGTTGCACTCTCCATTAGATGAGTCTAACCCGAGGAGTGTGTCGCTTCTAACGGAGCTTACTGCCATGTCTCTTTTCACAGAGCCCGCCTAATCTCCGAAGATCCTCAATTGCTTTTCGGGGATCGGCCGAACTGAAAATGTACTCACCGGCAACCAGAATATTCGCGCCGCTATCTATTGCCGACTGCCCGGTTTCAAGGTCGATTCCGCCATCAACTTGAATATCCACATCGAGCCGATTTTTTGAAATGTATTTCCGGAGCTCAGCAATTTTGGGCAAAACAGAACTAATGAACCTCTGCCCCCCGAAGCCAGGCTCTACTGTCATCAACAGGGTCATATCGATTTGCTCCAGATAATCCAACAAACGGTCGAGAGGCGTTTGGGGATTGAGAGCGATTCCAATTCCCAACCCCTCCTTTTTAATCGCTCCAATTACCCCTCCAAGATTAATACAGGCTTCGGAGTGGACCGTCATAATTTTTGCTCCAGCTTCGGCAAAGACGGATATGAATTTCACAGGATTCTCTACCATCAGGTGCACGTCGAGGGGGAGTTTGGTTATCCGATTTATAGAACTCGCCACCACGGGCCCAAAAGAAATATTCGGGACGAAATGTCCGTCCATAATATCGAGATGAAGCATATCGGCTCCCGCTTGTTCAATTAACCGAATGACTTCTTTTAAGTTAGTAAAATCGCAGGTTAGAATAGAAGGAGCAATTTTAATCACAATTCAATCTCCCTAACCAGAATACTGTTGACAAATATTCTTGCCTTTGCTTTCCCCAAAACTTGTATAGGTAAAGAAATCTTCGTCCCCGGAGAATGCATTTTGTGGTAGACTTCCCTTTCGCCTTGCCCATCAATTATCACAATGAGAACATCTTTATCTAAAACTCCCTGGGAAACTTCGTAATATACTGTTGCTTCGCGGATTACTCTGTGCACTTCGGTTTTCTTTGCCACAGTTAAATTCACAATAGTATTTACATCGATGATTTCACCCGGGTCGGGTTCTTGCCTTAAAATAGTCCCTTCAGGGACACTCTCATTAACAGTTTCTTTGATTTCGCCTAAAGGTAAATTGGCATCCCTCAATATCTTTCGGGCACTGCGGATATTTTGCCCAATCAGATTGACCATTAATGGTACCTCTGCTTCTCCAGCCGGGCCGAGACTTACCACCAGGTTAATCATGTTTCCTCTAGTAACGATTTCTTCAGGGGAAGGGTCTTGCGCTATTACAAACTCCTTTTTTATTTCCTCCGAGTAACTTCCTGTCTCCTCTCCCAGAACCAATCCTGCCTGACGGAGGAGAATCTTTGCCTCGCGTAAGGACTTACCCACGAGCTGGGGAACCAAAACAACCTGACCACCAGAACTAAGTATAACCTTAATAATCTTTCCTTCTTTAACCAGGGAGCCTGGTAGTGGCTCCTGGGAAATAATGCTGCCGTCTGGTATATTCTCATTGTATTGTTCACCGACTTTCTTGATGTATATTTCCTGGTCACTCAGAATCTGAAGAGCCTGGCCTACAGTCTTCCCAGTCAGGTCAGGAACCATAACTTCTTTCTTCTGGTGAACTACCACGCCCATTAATTGGTTGAAAATGAGAATCCCGAGTATTATAAGCCCAAAAGTAGCTAGAACGATCTTAACAAATTTCTTTACATCCTGTTGAACAGAAAAAAAGCCGAGTAATATACCAGAAAGGATAACAGATATTAGAATTAGAATTCCTATTATTACTTTCATAACCTAACCTTTCTCATCCTTCCTTTAAGAGATAGTTTGTGAACAGTTTCTAGAATTTCAGCTAAAAATCGAAGATTGTACCTGTAGGGAACGGACGCAGTTTATGCCCATCTTTCGGCATGCCCTCCCTACTGGGCGACCTACTTCCTACGAAAAGTTGGTTTGCGAGAAGCATCTAATTTATTGCGTTACTAAATCTTTGCGAGCGAAACGGTGAAATTTCAATTGTCCGAGCCCCGATTTATCGGCAGAGTTTTTGAAATTTAGTGAAGCGAGCAATAAATTTTGTCAGCAAGAAATCCTAGCGACGAGCAAGCTAACTTCTAATCTTCTCTCCGAGCAACTCCAAAACTATCCCCACAATACAATTTCCAAATCCCAAAATCCAAATCCCAAATTACGGGCATAAAGCCC
>CAZTSA010000071.1:0-7260 GCA_964616885.1 uncultured Clostridia bacterium | reverse complement strand
TACAATAAAAAGTTTCGCCCTCGTAGCTCAGATGGATAGAGCAGCGGTTTCCTAAACCGCGTGTCGGGTGTTCGAGTCACCCCGGGGGCACCAGTAAATAAATCAATAGATGATTGACCTTCATACTCACTCTTTCTTTTCTGATGGTTCATTAATTCCTTCGGAACTCGTTTTTCGTGCCAAGAACAAGGGTTACGAAGCAATAGCTATCACCGACCACGTTGATATGTCTAATTTTGATTTTATAATTCCGCGTATCGTTAAGGTCTCATCTATTCTAACTTCTGAGTGTGAGATAGAAGTCATTCCAGGTGCAGAACTCACTTATGTCCCTTGCCGCTTAATCTCGCAAATTGCTGCACAATGTAGAGAGTTAGGAGCAAAAATCATTTTGGTGCATGGAGAAACCACAGTAGAACCCGTGCCCTCGGGGACTAACCGGGCTGCCCTGTCAAGCAAAATAGATATACTTTCTCATCCAGGTAAGATAAGCGGTGAAGATGTAGAACTGGCTAAAGAGAATAGTATATTTCTTGAGATTACCTCGCGCAAGGGACATTCTCTGACCAATAGACATGTAGGAACCCTGGCGAAAAAGAGGGGAGCAAAACTGATTTTTAATACCGATGCGCACGAACCTGTAGACTTGATTAATGACCAAGAGGCACTGGCAGTCGTTAAAAAAGCGGGAATGGCGAAAAAAGACCTGGATATGATGTTCGAAAACGCCAGGTTATTAATTCGTAATGTAACCAAAGGAGGCTAAATGCCACGTCGATGGGTTAAAGAAGAGCTAAAAAAGGACCATTTGGCGAGCTGGGTGGAAAAGTCGGTTACATGGCTCAACCAGAATAAGGAGAATGCCATTATTGGTGGAATAATCGTTCTGGCTGTTGCTATTTTGATTCCTTTTTCGCTATCCCATCGCGCTAAGATGAATGATCGGGCATTTAGCCTTTTAGCGAGGGGAGACCAGGAATATTTTGACAATCAACCGGATAAGGCTATCTCTTTCTATGACCAGGCTTTGGCTATGTCCGGGTCAAAGGCTATTCCTCTCCTACTCCTGTATAAAGGCAACGCCCTCTACGAAATGGGAAAGTATGGCGAAGCTGCCTCTGTATATAGAAGTTATCTTGATAAATATGAAAGGAGGAATTTCACGCCGGAAATCCTGATAGGTCTGGGTAAGAGTCTGGAACAAGAAGGAAAATTCAACGAAGCTAAGGAAATCTATCAGAATTTTCTGGATAGATTCCCCGAAGATTATCTTTTGCCTGACGTTTACCAGGGTCTGGGAAGGTGCTACGAGAAACTGGGAGATAAACAGGAAGCAATTAAAACTTACCAACAGATGTCTCGTTTTTACTCAGGCAGGATCTGGCAGGATATGGCGGAGGCGAAAATAAAGGCATTGTCGCCAACCCCTTAAATCCAAAGAATAAGTTGAACTGTTGCAAGAGGAAAATTCGAGTTTTTTCTTGACTTTTTCCTCTTTTTTTTATAACGTATGCTAAAATATTTTGAATATTTTTGCCCACCAGGCAAGATTTAAAATGGAGTCCTCCCGAAAGGGAGGGATACCCCCGATTTCATCGGGGGATTGCAAATAGGGAGAAAATGTTTGAAAAGAGTTGCTCTATTCGTTGCTTTACTCTTCGTCCTCCGAATATCTATTCAAATTTGTCTTGCGGGCGTGAGGGTTGGAGAAGAGGTGAGGTTAAGATGGGTTCCGGTAAGCAATACAGATGATAGTTATTTCTATCAGAGGACGAGGCTTCTTATGGAAGGAATCCTGACGAAAGGAGTAACCATTGGCATAAAGTTACAATCCCGAGGTTTCTGGGGCGTTGATACTTCAACAGTAACCATCGAGGGGTTGACTCGCAAAAATATGCTACCATGGATTGAAAATGCCTATATGAACGTCGACGAATTTTTTGGACTTCCGTTATATTTAGGTTTTGGAAGGCAACCCGTTCAATACGGAAATGGGTTATTGGTCAATGACAATGCATCAGGTTATGATGCCGTTAAATTATCGGCCTTTTTGCCCTTGCGGGTCGATTGCGAAATAATAATGCTGAAGCCTACGGAGGCAAATGGAGTTAGTCCTTACAATTGGAAGGAGAAGAGCGCTTATGGCCTATTCTTAAGAAGAAAGTGGAAAAGGGTTACTCCACAGATTTCTGGTTTGTGGCAAAGAGACCGAAGTAACAGTATTGATAAGAACTTTCTGGGTCTCTACTTGAGTGGAGAATTAGGAAAAGGAGTGGATTATCGAGGAGGCATAGTCAGCCAGTCGGGAAAGGGGGGAGGGAGGGATTACCAAGGTTTGGCTTATATTTTGGGTGGCGAATTGAAAGCCGATACCAAGTTCGGCACAGGGATGCTTATCTGTGAATATTTTGCTGGCAGTGGAGAAGGAGTTCCCATTACTGGGAAGGACGAAAATTTCATTTCAGACTATTCTCACCTTTCGGAAGAAGAGTATGGTGAATATTATATGGAAAATCGAAGCGAGGTGAGGAACGGAGATCCCGACTACGCGATTACGAACTTAAAGATATTCAAATTGGGAGTGTCCGTCTTCCCCATTCCTGAATTGAGAACCGGCCTTGACTATTTCATCTACAATTCATATACTCCTAAAGGTAGTATAGGAGATGAAATTGACTTATCCATTAAGTACAAGTATTCAGAAAATCTTTCGCTCCGCCTAATGTATGCCATCTTTATGGCGGGAAAGATTGCCGAGGATAGCGCAAATAAAGTTCTGGGGGAGGTGATGGTGAAATTCTGATGTTAACCCGGGAGATGTCCCCGGGATGGGTGTGAAACCTATTTCTCGCAGACGACCTAGGTAAGGAGTTTTCTGGTGTGTCGTTTTGCTTATCGAGGGAGGTAAAATGAAAAAGGTAATGGTAGGTCTGGTAGCGGTGAGCGTTCTTCTCAGCTTGCCATTCAGAGGTGAAGCAGTCGATCTTAAAGGGAAATTAGGAGTCGGTTATTCTGCTCTCTCACCTTTATCGGGTTGGTCCGTGAGGTACTGGTTGACAGAAGATCTTGCTGTAAATCTGGTCACTGGTTTCCATTTCGAGACGGATGCAAGCGAATTTCTCCTGGGAGGAAGAGTAATTTATAAGGTTAAAGATGAAAACAGCATGAATTTATATCTGGGTGGAGAAATTGGAGTAGACCTGAGAGAGAATGCCGATGACAATTTTTCAGTAGGGCCATTTGCTGGAGCTGAGTTCTTCATTCCCGGACTTCCCAATTTAGGTCTCGGGGGAGAAATTGGTGCCTATTATCAGAGTGCCGATTCGGCTTTCGCAACGGCCTTTGGTCGACTAATTATGCATTATTACTTTGGTGGTGGTCCCAAAGAGGTTGAAAAGCCAAAAAAGGAAAAAGTAACGCCTGCCAAAAAGAAATAATGAAATAATCATGGCTGAAAACAAAATTCTTTATATTTCGTTTTTATGGCATATGCACCAGCCATATTATAAGGACCTTGTGGAGAATAAATTTGTCCTTCCCTGGGTAAGGCTCCATGCGGTTAAAGACTACTATGACATGGTCGCCTATCTGGACGAATTTCCTGAAATTCGTGCAAATTTCAATCTTGTCCCTTCGTTAATAGACCAAATAAACGACTATGTAAACAACAATGTGACAGACCAGTTTTTGGATTTAACTTTGAAACCCGCCAAGGAGTTATCCGCAGAAGAGAGAATTTTTATCCTCCAAAACTTCTTCACGGCAAACTGGGAAAATATGATCAGGCCTTTTCGCCGATACTGGGACCTTCTGACAAAGAGAGGAAGGTTTGTAGCTTTAGAGGAGTTAAAGGACATTCACGGGAGGCTCAGCGCCCGTGAGTTTCTGGATTTACAGGTGCTTTTTAACCTTACCTGGATTGACCCCTATCTGCGGAAGCAGGATCCTGAACTTAGTGGACTGGAGAAGAAAGGGAAGGGATTCACGGAGGAAGAGAAGAGATTGGTGATAGATAAGCAACTGGGAATAATGAAGAAAATAATTGGCAAGTATCGAGAGAAACAGGACCAGGGCCAGATTGAGATTTCCCTTACTCCTTACTACCACCCAATTTTGCCTCTCATAATTGACATTGAAGCAGCAAAGATGGCAACTCCTGAAATCGTGCTACCCAAGGAAAGGTTTCGCTACAAAGAAGATGCAAAAGCTCAGATTGAGCGGGCAGTGCTCTGCTATGAGAAGTTCTTCGAGCGGAAGCCCAAAGGGATGTGGCCCGCTGAGGGTGCGGTTTCAGAAGCAATCGTCCCTTTGATCTCGGATGCAGGGATAGAGTGGATGGCCACAGATGAGGACATTCTAGCCTCCTCAATAGGCGTTTCGGCCCATAAGGACGACATTCTTTACAAAGTCTATCAATTTAAAAGTGATCACAGTTCCCTGAAAATTATTTTCAGAAACAAGAAATTGTCTGACTTGATTGGTTTTACTTATGGGCAGGTTCCACCCGAAGAGGCGGTTAGACATTTCATTCATGAACTTCACAACATTCAGAAACGAGTGAGTTATTTCCCAGGGCCGCATCTTCTCAGCATTATCCTCGACGGAGAAAACTGCTGGGAGTATTACAAGAACGACGGTCGCGATTTTCTCGTCGGAATCTACAAAGCAATCAAAGACGACCCATTGCTGGAACCAACAACAATAAGCAAATTTATAGAAAACTACACGGAGCCAGTTCCCATTCCCAAATTATGGAGTGGCTCCTGGATAAATCGCAACTTTGGTGTGTGGATTGGCCATGAGGAGGATAATCTTGCCTGGGACTATCTCGCAAGAACCCGCAGGATGTTAGCCAATTTTGAACAAAGACATCCTGGAAAATACAAAGAGGAGGTGGAGAAAGCAAGGGAAGAGATATATGTCGCCGAGGGAAGCGACTGGAACTGGTGGTATGGAGATAACTATCACTCTGGCACCAGTTCCGCTTTCGATAATCTTTACAGAAAACACCTGATGAATGTCTATACTTTCCTCGGAGAAAAAGTGCCTGATTGGCTGCACATTGCTATTTGCGGGCAGGAGAAAGCCCGTCCCAAACGGGAGCCTGTCGACTTCATAAACCCTATTTTGGATGGTAAAGTAACGGATTATTTTGAATGGCAGGGAGCAGGACAGTACGATGTCTCGGAAACTATAGGACCGATGCACCGTCGGGCAAGCATTGTTAGAAGTTTCTATTATGGCTTTGACCTGAACAATCTGTATCTTCGCCTCGACACAAACATGGAACTTTCCCACGAAAATTTGAGAGACATGGTAATCAAAATCAACTTCCTTAAAGAATCTCCCCAGCAGGCAACAATTCAAATGCTTGGTGAGGAGAGATTGGGTCTTTCTCTTTTTGATGTGGCGCAAGTTGAGGACAGAGAAAGCTATCAAAAAATTAAAGATTTGACTTCTATCAGCTATCAAAAAATCATAGAATTGTGTATACCATTTGTTGACTTGAGGGTAAAGACCGGACAGGCAATAGACCTTGTAATAGTTCTGGAACGCAACAATATCGAACTCGAGAGATGGCCTTCCCGGGGCACGGTGAGAGTAACCGTGCCAGGTGAAGACTTTGCCCTCAAATATTGGTCGGTGTAATAACTTTTCCTGAATCAGGGAGGTGAGAAACATGGTGGCTTGGGCATTTTGGGCAGTTATGGCCCTACTAGCACTACTTCTTATTTTGGGTGCCCTGTTTGCACTCAGGGAGTACGGCAAAAACAAGAAACTCGGACCCATTATCGTTTATTACATCCTCTTGGTTGTTCTGACCATACTTGTCGTCAGGCTACTTTTCTCCGTTTTCGCGTTCACGGTGCCTTTTTAGCCAAAAAAGTGCCATTTATGTCGTCAAACACCATAAAAAGCCCCCTAAATTTGCGTTTTAGGCCCCTTTTTTCCAATCCAAGGGGAAAAATATTCCCTCACGCAATTAATGGCCTTATTTCACACAATATATTCCTAAGACCCATTTAACCGGCGTTTTGCTCCCAAAAGCAGGCACTAGCTGAGCTAACCCGCTTACAATCCCCGCATTGAGTATATTTGACCCCAACAGGTTCCTCGTTCCACAAGGACCCTCATCCGATGCCGGGTCGCTCCGCATAGTGGCATTCCAACAAATACCCAAAAACCCATCCCTAAAATATCTCCAATGTCAGAGCGGATTACATACAAAAGTAATGGGATATTTCGAAATGTTGGGGTCTTTTGGTACATATAATATTTATTATGTTAACTTTAGCCGAAAATATTATATTAAATCAAATTATTAAACTTATCTAGAAAACGAAACAGTTTCAGGTCAAAGTTAATAAATTCTTACAATTTACTTTAAATTTTACTCCGGGTTTTGTTGGTTTGTAGCAAGTGGTGGCAAGAATTTGATTAAGGAATAGTCTCTTCAGGTTGGGGAGCGAGGTGGGCCCTAAAGGAAAAAGAAAAAGGGTCAGAGTGATTTTCTCCTTCCCCTTTGTTTAAGACCATCGTTGGAAGAAAATACATCTTGCGAGAAAAATGACTCTGACCCCTTTTTGCTTTTATTTACCCAGTCCTCCAGCCTTTTCCAGGCAGCTACTGCATGCTCTCAGGATCTCTTCCTTTTGAAGCTCGTACTCTTTTCTTATCCTCTGAATCATATCGGCTCTACCGGAGGATAGGGCAAAGCAACAGGAAAGGCAAATGCTTCTATTTATCAACGGACACTTGACTGTTTTCTCTACCTCTTTTCCGCAAATCGCACATTCTTCTCCCATAGTATTCCTCTTCAAAAGGCTTTCAGAAATTGCTTATTTCTTAAACTCTTAAGCCTGTTTTTGCTTTCCGAGCCACTAATATCCCTTCTCTGACCATAAAAATGGCTAAAATGAGCAAAATAGTGCCAATTATGGCTAGCAAGTAGTTCTGGTTATCAATGAAACCCTTGACCTGGTATATTAGGGCTCCTGTGGTCGTAAGGAGGACGAAAATCCCTGGGTAAATTGTATATTTTGTTGGCTGTTTCATTCCCCAGAAGTAAATAGTAACTACCAGAAGAGCCAATGCTGCTACTAGTTGGTTTGAAGCGCCAAAAATTGGCCAGATTGCCCTCCAGTTGCCAAATGCTAAGTATGCTGCGAAGAAAATGACAACTGCTGTAGAAAAATAGCGGTTACGGAATATTTTCCATTTCAAACCTTCACCGAGCAACTCCTCTGTTATATACCGGTT
>CAZTSA010000070.1:0-7265 GCA_964616885.1 uncultured Clostridia bacterium | reverse complement strand
GCCTCATAATAAAGCGCATCAATCTCAGCTCGGCTTACTTTTTTAACTACTTCGGCAGCCTGTTCCTTCGTTTTCTCTATATATTCTTTCGCCTCTTTATTATCCGGGTCAAAACCGAGTACTACCTTAAATTCTTTAATGGCGCTGGCGCTATCTTTCTTATCGTAGAATTCTTTTCCCTGGGAAAGGTGAATCTCTATTAACCTTTCAATCTTTGCTTTTGTCCGGTCGATATTCTCTTTTGCCAGATTATGTTTTGGATTTATCTTTAGGATTTTCTCCCATTCCTTAATAGCTTCAACATATTTTCCCTGTTCATATAGTCTGTCTCCCTTTCCCAGAAGTTTTGCAATCTCAGTTTTCTCCTTCTCTTTTACCCGTTCCAGGTATTGTTCTCTCTCTATCTTTGAAAGTTTTCCTTCAATTCTCTCAATATATTCTTTTGCCCTGATGCTTGTTGGGTCAAGGTTCAAAACCTCTCTCCATTCATCAAGCGAATCAGTAAGCTTTCCTTCCTCATAGAATGAATATGCCTGGCCAATATGTTTTTCCATCAATTTCCTGGTTACAGTAATTTCCATTTCCTGGGAAACTTCTTCCACTTTCTTTTGAATTTCCAGGTCATCCGGCCGCCAGATTAAGGCTTTATCCCATTCTGCCAGGGCATCCGCCAGTCTTCCCGCCCGATAATGCTCAAATCCTAACTTGTAGTATTCTTCCGCCTGTAATCTGGCTCTATATCTTGTGAACTCTTCAATCTCAATAATCTGCCTGCCAAATTTAAGAGTGATGGAAAATCTGTGACTGAGCCCCAAATCGTGAGGAGTAAACCCATCCTCCACCCGCACCCAGCGATAGAGAAATCCCAGACCAAAATTTAGGTTATCTTTTCCATATCCCAGGCGAAAAGCAATCGTATTTTTGAACCAGTATTCTCCTCCCAAAGCGATCTTTACGCCTCTAAGATACGGCTTGTCCAGATCCACATTTATTATTAATCTATCCCTCCAGCGGGGGATTAAATTTCTTACATTATAAGATGTCCCAAATTTGAGGTTTAAGCCATAAGTTTCCCTGGCACGAGAAATTCCATCTGATTTCATCTGAACCTTGGGGGGGACTAAATTCTGCAAATTAACGCCAAACGAAAGCCTTCTTAATTGCTGCCAGAAAAAGCCTTCACCTTTTATATCCTGCGGGTGGTAGAGAAACCCTAAATCCATCCCGAATCCGCCACCATAGTACTCTTCATCTGCCAGCGGCATTCTCTTCTGTACAATTTTAAAGCCAAGGCCTGCCGAGAGAACCGGGAGAAATTTACGGCCATAGGCTAAAAGGAATGCCATTTGACTTATATCGAAATTATATTCAGGGTAGGCTGAAATGCTTTCTCTATATTCGAATGCACTACTTTGCAGATTCATAAATCCAATTCCAAACGTTCCAAGTTTTTTTGTTGGGTGGCCATATCCCACAAAGAAGTAATTCGTGTCTTCCCAGAGCGGGGCGTCAAAGAATGTCAGTTGATTTCTGGGAAGTCTTGAAAGGCCTGCAGGGTTCCAATAAATAGCAGAGGCATCGTCGGAAAGGCCGGTAAAAGCGCTCCCCATTGCTTGGGAACGGGCGCCAGTGCCAAAATTTAGGAATGAACCCGGAGTACCGGCGTCTCCTGCGCCCAATAGTCTAACGGGGAAAGCAAGAAATAGAAGAGTTGGAACCGGGATTTTGGGAAAACTTTTTTTCATTTACACTCGCGACTCTGGCGAATTTGAAATTCGTTCCCTTTTCCCTTCCTACTATTTTAATTATACCATTTGTAAAGATTTAAATCAACAAAAAATGGCTGATTCAACACTTGGGTAACATTATTGTCCCTTTGGCGTTCATACGCATGGAGTCCTTGGACAGGATTGGCCAGCTCTTAAGGTCAATCATAATTTTCTTATAGAATATGTCTTAGTAATTTGATAAGCAATATTTTTATCAGTGTCGACAGTCCAGGCTGATATCTGTAAATCTCCATTGGGCAGATTGCTAATATCAATTATATCAGAAAAACCGCACTTTAACATAATCGACGACTTAAATACTTGTGCTACGCCTGGCCGTTTATTGCCAACCCGTAAGGTGGCAAAAGGCTCATCTCTTTCGGCCCGGGCAGGCTTTGACGCAGATTCCGCAGATGTGATGGCCTATTTTACAAATCCTTCTAAATTCATCCAGTTGCCTGAAGCAGGCAAGCGGATCAAAATCTTCCACCCTATCCTTTATAGCTCCTGCGGGACAGACTCCCAGGCAGTCCGCACATTCACCACAACCGTCTTCTATCGTTTTGTCGCAGAGAATAGGAAAATCGGTTAAAACAGTAACCAATCTAATCCGAGACCCAAAATCTGGATTCACTAGCAGATTGTTCCTCCCAATCCAGCCCAAGCCCGCCTGTTGAGCCACCTCTTTATGTGAAAGATGCCCTCTCCGATTCTCCCAATCGATGGTCTGGGAAGAAGGTATTGGTAAGGCGTTCCATCCTCTATTTTGAATGAACTGGGTTACTCCTAGTGCTATCCGGTCCAAAAAATAATTTATCTGGCGATAATGGTAATAGTAAAGTTTACTCGGCCTGTCTTCGATACTATCAATTATCTTATCAGACAACCTCACTGCTAATGAGATTCCCCTATGTAATCCTTTAATGACTCCTGGGGATAAATCTAAAATTTTTCCCTCTAACCTAGAAAGGTCACAGACTCCAAATAAGGAAGCTCCCAATACCAAGGCAACCTCTTTTAATTGAGAATAGTTTTCTTTTTCCTCATCCATATCACATATCCTTTTGGGCTCCCATCCTCTTGAGATGGACCATTAAGATAGCAATTGCAGCTGGAGTAACTCCTGAGATGCGAGAAGCCTGGCCTAGAGAACCTGGCCTTATCTTAGACAATTTCTCTCTGACTTCATTGGATAGACCAACAATTTCCTGGTAGTTGATTCCTTCCGGAATTTTTCTATTTTCCAATTTCCGAAATTTTTCTACCTCCTGTTCCTGCCGCTTAATATATCCTTCATATTTAATTTGAATTTCGACCTGCTCAGCTACCTCGCGTGGAACCTCACCGCTACTCTTATCAAAAAGTTTCAAATGAGAGTAAGAAATTTCAGGTCGCCTTAGTAGTTCAGCTAAATTAACTGGACCCCTAGGAGCTACCCATCCCAATTCTGAAAATTTCCTACTTGTGCCTCCATTGGGAAAAATCTTTACCTCTCCCAATCGAGCAATTTCTTTCTCAATAGCTTTCTTTTTAGTTTCTACTTCGCGGTACCTTTCTTTTCCGACCATTCCCATGCTGTATGCCCTATCCGACAATCTCAAATCCGCATTATCTTCTCGCAAAATTAGTCGGTATTCGGCTCGTGAAGTGAACATCCGGTAAGGTTCTTTAGTTCCTCTGGTTACCAGGTCATCGATTAAGACGCCGATATAGGCTTCTGAACGGTCAAGTATAAATGGCGGTCTATTCTGCACTTTCAGGCCAGCATTAATTCCACCGATTAGTCCTTGTGCCGCTGCCTCCTCATAGCCCGTGGTTCCATTAATCTGGCCACAGAAGTAAAGATTATCTATCAATTTAGTTTCCAATGTTGGCCTAAGCTGCATGGGATCAACGTAATCGTGTTCAATGGCGTAGCCGGGTCGCATAATTGCTACTCTTTCCAGTCCTTCTATAGTTCGCAACATTCTACACTGAATATCTATCGGCAAACTGGTTGCTAAGCCATTGGGATAAAATTCGAATGTATTGAGACCTTCCGGTTCCAAAAAAATCTGATGGCGTTCTCTTTCTGGGAATTTCATTACCTTGTCTTCAATGGAGGGACAGTAGCGCACTCCTGTGCCCTTGATAACTCCCGTGTACAGAGGCGAACGGTCTAGGCCTTCTCTAATTATCTGGTGCGTTTCAGGATTGGTATAGGTAATATAACAGGGGAGTTGAGGCCGAGCTAACTTTCTGGTAGTGAAAGAGAAAGGAATGGGAACTTTGTCACCTTCTTGTGTCTTGAGTTTAGAAAAATCGATGGTTTTCCCGTCCAGGCGAGGACAGGTTCCTGTCTTGAATCTACCTATTTGAAAACCAAGCTCTTTCAAATTTTGCGAAAGTCTTAGTGCGGGGAAATCGCCCATCCTCCCAGCCGGGAAATTGGTCAAACCAATATGAATTAATCCATTCAAGAAAGTTCCTGGAGTAATACTCACTGCTTTACCATAAAACCGCTCACCAATACTTGTCTTTACTCCCACAACAGTCTTTTTCTCTACCAGAATTTCCTCAACCAGAGCTTGTTTCAATTCCAGATTTTCCTGACCTTCCAAAACCTCTTTCATTCTCAAGCGGTAGGCTTGTCTATCTACCTGCGCTCGGGAGCCGCGGACAGCCGGGCCCTTCGCCATATTCAATCGCCGAAACTGAATAGCCGTGGCGTCAGTATTCTTGCCCATCTCTCCACCTAAAGCATCAATCTCCTTGACCAACTGCCCCTTAGCTAGCCCACCAACTGCTGGATTACAGGACATAAAGGCAATAGTATCCAAATTCATAGTCAAAAGAAGAGTTTGGCAACCAAGCCGCGACGCTGCAAGTGCAGCTTCACAGCCAGCGTGGCCACCACCCACAACAATAACTTGATATTCTTTATCCTGTAATTTTAACTCAGCCATAAACTATTTTCGGTCTGTACCTTTCGTCCCCACCTTGTTTCTCGCCCACGGGGAAGGGAAAGTAATGTGTAAAAAAAATGTCTTCTGCCCGGTCATAAGAGCAAAAGACATCGACGCCGAGTGGGAAAATAAGGAATCCGTGTTCCATTACCATGCAAAAGTTAGCTTCCCTCGTTTGATAGGCCAATTCTTATTTTCTTCTTATCTCCTTGCTTAAAATTATGGCTTCCGCAATCTCCCGCATGGGCTTGCGAGTATCCATACTCTGCTTCTGAATTCTTCGGAATGCCTCCTCCCCGGATATTTGCAGTTCTTCCATCAGTATATCCTTTGCTCTCTCTATGATTTTGCGAGCTTCAAGTTCCTCCTGAATAACTTTGGACTTTACCATAAGTTCCATATTCTCAATAGCAACTGCAGCCTGATTGGCCACTGTAGTGAGCACATTTATTTCCGATTGGGTAAATTGATGCGATGTGGAAGTGTAGCAGTTTATAACTCCAATTACTTTTCCTCTTACGCTGAGCGGCACGCTCAACAGAGAACATAAGTTCTCTCTATTAGCTATCTCGGCATTCATATAGCGAGGGTCCTTTTTTACATCCAGAACGCTAATCGGTCTATTATCCTTAGCAACCCTCCCTGCGATGCCTTCTCCTAACTTAAGATTCGGTTTCTTGTTATACTCCTCGCTGACCGACTGCGTCGCTCGAACAATTAACTCTTTCCTATCATCATCGAGTAACATCAGTGAGCAAATTTTTGATCCCATCACCTCAGCAGTTACAGTTACAATTAATTTCAGAATATTTTCCAGGTAGAGTTCAGAGCAGATCGCTTTACTTATTCGGGAAAGAGCTTCTATTTGTTTGCTGTAATATAGGTCCTTTTTGACCAATTTCTTAGTCCTTGTTTTCACGGCCATTCTCCTTCTCGAATAGCGTCATTTAATCCTTCTCCTGTAAAGCCTTTCTCAGAATGTCCAGCGCGTTTATCACTGTGCTTTCCTTTATTTCTCTCCTTTGACCAGTAAAGTGAAATTCATTACAAATCTCAACACCAGCCTTAGGCCACACAAAAGCTATATAAACCAAACCCACTGGTTTTTCGAGAGTCGCACCAGTGGGTCCGGAAATTCCAGTAGTTGCTAACCCTATATCCGTCCCACTAATTCTCTGCGCTCCTCTCGCCATTTCCAACGCTGTGTCTCTGGAAACAGCGCCGAACTCATTTAAGGTCTCTTCTTTAACCCCCAATATTCTCATTTTTGCTTCGTTACTATAGGCAACAACTCCCTCTCTGAAATAGAGCGAACTTCCAGAAACATCTGTAATTCGGTCGGCAATCGCTCCACCCGTACAAGATTCAGCCACTGCGAGTCTCAATCTCTTTTTAAGAAGCAACCTCGCCACCACACTTTGTAAAGTATCTTCGTCTTGCCCATAAATATAGTCACCCAGACAGTCATAAATTTCCTGCCTTGCCTTGTGAAGCATTTCATCAACAAGTAACTCGTTCTCCCCCTCTCCTGAAATCTCCACGTCTACCCTTGCAAGATGAGCTAACATAGAAAATCTCAGGGTTCCACCCTCCATTCTACGCTCAATTTCCACAACTTCTTTAATCTTATCATATGCAGCGGACTCCGTTAACCCAGAAATATGAAGAACACATTTCTTTATTATTTTTCGCTCATATTTCTCTTTGAGATATGGTAACACAACCTCATCAACCATCGGCCTCATCTCCCGGGGAGGTCCGGGCAGCATGATTACACTCGCCTTCTTAACTTTCGATTTCACACCGGTCTTGGTTCTTCTTTCCAGTATCATTCCAGGAGCAGTGCCAATCTTATTGGGAATGACTATAGCGCCTTCAATAATGTAAGCCTGCCTCTCATTATCTTTGGGCATCTCCAGATCCCTCGTTGCAAAATGGGCAGCAATCTCATGCATCACTTCACTATTGAAGATCAATCTCTTCTTTAAAACCTTAGCCATAGCGTCTCGGGTTAAATCGTCAAATGTTGGACCTAACCCACCAGTAGTGATTATGATATCGGACCTATTTAAAGCCTCCACAAAGACACTTTCGATTTTTGCTCTATCATCCCCAACCGTGGTCTCCCTCTCTATGGTTAACCCGATGCTGTCTAACTTTTCACCTAAATAGGCAATATCAGTGTTAATCTTTCCCTTCAATAACTCGGTACCAACAGAAACCAACTCCACTTTCATCTCTTTCCACCATTAATACCTCCCTTTCGGGAGGACTCCAGTCCACTCCCTCGTACCCTGTAAAACATAGTTTGCGAAAAGTTTCTGGGATTTTAGCCAAAAAACGAGGATGACAATCGCGCCGACCAAGGTCGGCCCCTACGCGACTTACCTCCTACGAAAAGTTGGTTTGCGAGAAGCTCTTAATTTCTTGCGTTACTAAATCTTTGCGAGCGAAATAGTGAAATTTCAATTGTTTGACCTCGATTTATCGGGGGAGTTTTGAAATTTAGTGAAGCGAGCAATAGATTTTGTTAGCAAGAAATTCCAGCGAC
>CAZTSA010000069.1:0-7299 GCA_964616885.1 uncultured Clostridia bacterium | reverse complement strand
TAGCTCCCTTGATATTTCCTCCCACCATCATAGTCATACCAGTCTCTCCAATCACGCGGGCAAAACCCACAATAAATGCAGCCGTAAGGGAGCTCTTCGCTTCTTTGAGCACAGTAATAACAATCTGCCACCCACTGGCGCCCAAACTGACAGCCGTCTCCTTAACCATAGAATCAACTCTTTTCAGAGTTTGATGGGAAAGGCTGGCGATAATCGGAGTAGCCAGAAGAGCCTGGGCAATAATCATAGCCCAGGGCGTATATAGCAACCCAAAAACTCCTAAAGGTCCGCGCCGGCTGATGATAAGATAGACGACCAGCCCAATGGCTACTGCTGGCACTGCCATCAAACTATTTACGGTATTTACGATGAACCTGTTCCCGGGAAATTTTTTTAGGGCAAGTAACAGGCTCAACGGGAGGCTCAATAAAGAAGATAAAAGCACAGCAGTGAGTGAGACCAAGAAAGAAAGCAAAACGATACTGAAGACTTCTCTATCCAAGGATAAAATTAAGCTTAGAGCTTTACTCAAGGCACTAAGAATATTCTGCATCACTTCTCCTCAAAATACAGAAAAAGGGGACAGGCTACTTTTTTCCTTATCCGCTTCAAAAATAAAAAATCCAGCATTCCGCACTTGCAAAATACTGGACTTTTTTTTCTCCTTCTCAAGCACGGAAAGCACACCAATTTCTCAGCGCACTCTATCGGCCACTCACCATATCTCATAGACTTAGGTGGAATGGCTCGGAGAACATTTTAGATTATATTATAAGAATTCCGTCCTTCTGTCAAGAAAAATTGAAAAATGGTCGCTGTCCCCATTTTCTGATAATCAATGCGGCCATTACAACCTTGACTGCATCCCCGGGCAAAAAGGGTAGAACTCCCAAAAATAAGGCCTTTATTAAATTTATCTTAGCCACCCACATCAACCAGGCCACTCCCGGTAGATATATGACAATAAGGCCCAACATCATCGCCAGAAATACTAATTGAATCGGAGGATTCTCCCTTCTCTCCAATATATAACCCACCAGAAAAGCAGCAGGAATAAACCCCGCCAGGTAACCTCCACTGGGTCCCAGAAGAGCGCCAATTCCACCTGAACCTTTAGCAAAGACCGGAAGTCCGACA
This sequence comes from uncultured Clostridia bacterium, assembly GCA_964616885.1. GTDB lineage: Bacteria > UBA6262 > WVXT01 > WVXT01 > WVXT01 > CAZTSA01. The sequence continues at coordinate 6,162 of CAZTSA010000069.1, read as the reverse complement.
ACTCCCAGGAGAAGATAAATCACTTGACTCAAAGCCCCCAGATACTTCCCCAGTAGAGCCCCTGCTAATAAAGTAAAGAATATCTGAAGAGTGATGGGAACAGGAGTAAAAGGTAAAGGGATAGCAATCAGTCCTCCCACCCCAGTCAAAGCTGCGAAGAGAGCACATAAAATCATGCCTTTCGTTTTCAGCAACACCTTCCGCTCCTGAAAAGTAAAAACCTGGCTCTTAAGCGAAATCTTCTTAAAACTCTAATTTAATACCACAATTAAGCGAGCTTCCCGGCATAGGTACTCCCGAGACCTCTTCATAGGATACATCCAGTAGATTGGTAGCCCCCAGGTGAAATTCTAACTGTCCCAGGGTTTTCGATAGCTTACCATCGAGAACGAAGTATCCTCTTTTATAACTTCTCTGCTTGTATATCCCTTTTATATTCTGGCGAATTCCCCAAGGGAGAAAAAAGCCAATTCCTAAGGAGACCTGGTGGTGGGGATGACTAAGAGCATACTTCGAAATATAATCCTCCAACTCTTCCGAATCCGATTTAAGAAAAGTGTACCCCAGGGACAGGTGAGTTGAACTCCGCAAACCAACTTCCAAAAGCGACTCCACTCCGTAGGTTAAGACCCTTCCAATTTTCACTGCCTCCCACGGCGACAGAGAGTCTCTCCTCACCCAGTCAATTAGATTCCGTTCTTTTCTGACGAGGAGCGTAGTTCTGGAATGTAGCCAAGTATCCCACTCAAAGTCTCCTCCCAAGTCATACGACCACGCCTCTTCAACTACCAGTCTCGGATTACCTACATTCTTCGGGCTCCAGTAATAAAGCTCCGTATAATCAGGAGGTCTGAACGATCTCCCAAAAGAAGAGTGAAGCCTGATCTTGTGGGAAGGATGGTAACCTACATTCATTCCTGGAGAAAACTGCCAGCCCCATTCCGAGTGGTGGTCTATTCTAACTCCTGGATTGATGCTGAGCCTCCTGACAAGGGAACACTCGTACTCCGTATAGCTCGCTTGCCTGAAATTCGAATGGTCGCCCAGCCGGCTGCTCTCCAACTCCTCATTCGCCACTTCTACTCCCAGCACAAATTCTCCTCCCGCTTTTGACCGGGTCTTGAGCTGGACTTCACCTCCGTAAAGGTAGGTAGTGTGAAAATTCGCGTAAGAATCAGGGTCAGTAACATCCCCAATAAATTTGTCATCATGCTGGCGGTAATATAGTGTTGACTCCACTACTAAATTTTTCCCCTTTTCCATTCGTGCTCTTACGCTCCCCAATATGGTACTTGTCCACTCCCTAGAAGGCCAATCTCCATAGAAGCCGTTTGCTCCAAACTCCTTTTCTAAATAACCAAGGGAGAAGCCGATAGAGCCCTTCGAGATATCTAATATAGAATTGCTGGAAAAGGAGAAGTCTTTGAAATCGGTATCAAAACGGTAACCATCGGACGTCTTCCCCCCCAGAGAGAAGCGAGTGCCAAAATCTCCGAACCTATCAGAGAAAGAAAAAGCCCCACCTCTCGTCTGGTTTCCACCAGCGAAAGCCTCAAAATCTACTTTGTGGTCTTGTGGAGCCTTTGTAATAAAATTAATAACCCCTCCAAAAGCATCGGGACCATAAACAGAGGAGCCATGTCCATAAAGAACCTCAATCCTTTCCAGGTCTTCCATATTTATCGGCAAGTCGAGATTATGATGTCCAGTTTGCGGGTCGTTCATCCGCACTCCATCGAGGAGAATCAAAACCTGGTGGAAATTAGCTCCCCTCAAGCCCAGGTCGGCCTGTACGCCGTAAGGGCCCCGTTCCCGGAGGTCCACACCGGGAGCGTATTTTAAAACCTCGATAGCCGAATGGACGGGAGAGGAAATAATCTCATTAGCATCGATGATAGTCACATCTCGCAAAATAAGGGAGGCAGGTTGTGGAATCCTTGTACCCGTGATAACCACTGTGCCTAAATCGCCGAGACAAGATTCCTCTTCCGGAAACGAAGCTAAAGGATTACCCCGGACAAATACAAGCAGAAGGAAAAGTAGAAATATCTCTCTTGAAATCTTCAACTTCGCTTCCACCAGTTCTTTCTACGGAAAGCCTGCTCACAAAAGCCCAACTCAAGCCACTCGCAGCCATGGCAAATCGAGGGGAGTTCTTCCGGCTGAACTCTTTTCTCTACCAAATTCAACAACGTTATTGATTCCACTTCTCTTCCCACATCTATCCCAAGTCTATCAGCGATTTCCTGGTCAAATTCTCCAACGTTGCTCCCAGGCTTACTACATCTATTCTCGACATTATGGGGACACTTTGAGCAGATATCATCAACACCCTTAACCAACTCAACCTTTATGGAAGGATTTTCTCTTATTCTGTCAACTATTTTTTGCATATTCTCCACAAACTCTTTACTGTATCCCAGACCCCGAAACCCGTAGACACATAGAAGATGGTGCGGTCGCAACTTTAACTTATCTCTTTTCAGTGCTTAACCTCCTCAATATATCCCAGTATGCTCCGCGGTATCCTCTTTTGATTGCCTCCACCAGGACGCGATTCTGATTATAGTTGTATCCACTCTCCTGGTCGTCCCTCGTGGAAAAAAAGAATCTCCCGTCACCCTCGATTAATTCAGCTATATAGGCGTGGATGTCTTCGCCAAGTCTTGAAGAAACATAAAATACGGGCTCAAAGAAATCGTCATTGCCTACAACTTTACCCTGTAAGTTTCTGTTTTTCTCCATTAGACATTCTTTTAAGACGATATTCGCCAGTTCAGTTCCCGCATATATTCTCACACCGACCATCACTCCCACTCTATCGGGCTCCGTTTCCCACATCAGTTCAACCGTCTCCTTAACCGTTTCTCGCGTTTCCCCGGGCCCTCCCAGAAGAAGGTCGAACATAAATGTGATGCCATATCTGTGGCAGAGTCTCGCTGCATTTCTTATCTCATCCTTTCCAAAGTCCCGGCCCAGATTGCGCAATATTTCCCTATTTCCATTATCTACGCCGAAGTCGATTCCCCTGCAGCCTGCCATCTTCATAATCCTCGCCAGTTCCTCAGAAAAGGGACTGGGACTGCAATATGCATACCAATCTATATTCTTTCCAATTCCTCGACTGATTATCTGTTCACAGACCGCTTGAGCGTGCTCTTCCGGAAGGTTAAACTCGCTATCGCAGAAGTGGAAATAGTTGACCCCTTCTTCAAGCAAGGCTTCCAGTTCATCTAACACTTGCTCTGGATTCCTTTGCCGAATCTTCCTCCCTTTAGCCACAGGGTCAGCGCAATAGATGCAGTTCTTATTGCACCCGCGTTTCGTTTCAATGTTCCCCTGACCTCCTTCATTAAAATATCTTCTGTTATCTACCAGCGTTCTTCGCCTCGAAAATAATTTATCCAAATCGAAGTATTCCGGCGGATTGCTAACAAAACCTCCACCGTCTTTGTACACCAGCCCAGGAAGGTCTCTATAATCCTTACCTTCGGCTATCCTCTCCAGAAGGATGGGCAAGACCTCCTCTCCATCTCCTTTTATTCCCAGTTCCAGTTCGCAATATTTTAGAATACTTTCTGGCATTATTGAAAAACCGACTCCTCCCATAATGATGGGAACACCTGTCTTTGTTTTCAAATACCCGACTATCTCCTTTATCTCGGGAAGAAAGAAGTCCTGGCTCAAAAGATAACAGTCATCTGTATTCCTGACTGTAATTCCTATAGAAAAAGCAGATTCCCTTTTGAAATAATCATCTATCGCCTTCTTATAATCGTCCCAGAAGCACAGGTCGAGTAGATCCACGCGATACCCTTTCCCGGTCAGCGCCTCTCCCAGATAATCAAGGCCCACCGGGGCTATAGCCGGCTTCATCTTATTCGTATTGATAAGTAAAACTCTCTTATTCCTCATAAAAATATATTCTTTTGTAGGGGTTCAATTTATTGAACCCGCTTCGTTACCCTCTCCCCTCTGCCGAAAGGGCCAGGGATGAAGGGGAAAGGCTCATTTTACCCCTCCTGAACTTCTTCAAATGTATTGAACCCCTATATAAATGCACATTCTGGGCTTTTTCGCAATCAATCAAAAAAAACTTGACAAAATTTCATGTATATAGTAAACTTCATCTTGAGCGGTAAGACCGTTTCGGGTTTTTGAGGTGTTCCCTTCCATCGTGTTGGCCATAGCCTCAAAGACACAAGCCCGGAAGGCCCGCTCATTTTTTTATAGATATATCTGGTCAAAAAGTACTTTATCCTTAAAAGTATCAATCCACGAAGTATCCTGCCTCTCGTACTTACGAAATATCCCCCAACAAAACATGTCTACCGCCTGCAAAGCTTTATTTTCATTTGATGAAGGATGAGAAATTTCCAATGGTACTTTAGGATCGAGTCTTCCTTGTAACTGCCTGATGATATAAGAATTGAATTCCGCAATTTCGGGCTTACTTTTCGATTTGTCAATAAATAGATATACTCTACTAATAGCTTTCTCAAAAGGAATTTGGTCGAGTACCAAGCGGGAAATATAATTATACACCCTGGCCTTCTGTTTGGTTAATTCTTCAAAAACTCTGCGTTTGTTTAATGTCAAACTATATAAACCAAATTTAACATCTTTAAGCTGTTTATAAAAGTATCTTTTGAGTTCTAAAGAGTTTTACTTCCCTTTATTTCTACCGTCTTCTTTTTCAACTTTCTTTTCAGTGTTTTCTTTACTGCATTTATAATTGCACGGTTACGGGATGCCTCGCTCACTGCAAGAATGGTTACAGTAAAGAATCTGGAGGGTTTCTTATTTACAAAATCGAATCCTAAATCGCCACTTTCATCTAAATACAAAAACCACACATATTCTCCTTTTCAAATAGAATTTGCTTCATCTTATATTGGTTCATTCACCTCTGCAATTATTTGAAGAATACCAACTCTTAGGCTTTAGCTCGACATTTAGTTGGTTCCCTGCCTGAACGACCTGAGCAATTACTGCAAGAGACGCATTCGGCTCTCCTCAGGTCTCCCCTTCTAATTCTATTCGGAAAGTCTGGCTCTCTGATAAGGGGCCTGGCAAGGCCTATAAGGTCAGCTGTCCCTTCCTCTAATACTTTTCTCATAGTCTCGGGATTCCTGAGTCCACCCACCAAAATGACAGGAACACGAGTGATCTTCTTTACCATTTCTGCATAGCGTCTAAAATATGCTTCTTTTTTCATCCATAACAGGTCTTTCCTACCTTTCCTGTATCTACTCCCTGCAAGTCCACCAGAAAGGTCAATCGCATCAATTCCAAGCTCAGAGAGCCTCCTGGCTACTTCAAGCGCTTCTTCCACAGTAAGCCCACCTTCAACGAAATCTCCAGCTGGAATCCTTGCCAGAATCGGATAATCCTTCCCCACTGTCTCTCTAGTCCGTTTGTATACCTCCAGAAGAAAACGCATTCTATTATCCAGGCTTCCTCCCCAGGTATCCCCTCTCTTATTCGTTAGAGGTGAAAGGAACTGATTTATAAGATATCCATGAACAGAGTGAATCTCCACGCCATCAAATCCGGCATTCTTCACTCTCCGCGCAGCCTGAGCGAAAAGGTCTATTACTTCTTCGATTTCTTCTGGCTCCATTGCTCGAGAAATGATTTCCAATGGTGTATATTCGATTGTCGAAGGTCCTATGGGAGTCTCCTCTCCCACATCTTTGTCTCGTCTTCCGCCGGAGTGGTTAATTTGCATAACTATCTTCGTCTTAAGTTTATGAACCTCACCAACCAATCTCTTGAGCGCTGGAATTAAACCATCGTTATGGATACCCGTCATCCTCCGCTCAGCTCTGCCCAGAGGATGTATATAGGCATGGCCTGTTATGATAAGTCCTACCCCACCCCGGGCAAGCCTCTTATAAAGGCTTATCATTTCCTGAGTAAATCTTCCGTCTTCAGGAGACATTCTCTCTGCGGTCGCCGCTCTCACGAACCTATTCTTCAAAGCCATGCCATTTATTGTTATTGGCTCAAATAGAATGTCCATTTTCTTAAGAAAAATCCCTGGAACTAACGCCAGGGACCCCATGATCTCTTCTCAAAAAACTTCCTGCCCTCAAGGGGAGTTGAACCCCTGTTTCCACCTTGAGAGGGTGGCGACCTAACCACTAGTCGATGAGGGCA
>CAZTSA010000068.1:0-7331 GCA_964616885.1 uncultured Clostridia bacterium | reverse complement strand
TATCCCTTCATCCTCGAGAGTACTAGAGGTGGGATAGTTTTCGGAGTCGCTCGGTCGGAAAATCAAAAGATAGTTTGTTCATCGCTAAGGAATTTCTTAACGCCAAAAAGCTTGGGACTCCGCAGGGCGCAAAAATAAACTCACCCCGATAAATCGGGGTTCGAACAAATTTTTGCTTGAAATGGGAATGTGTTGTCCTCGTTTTTTGGCTAAAATTCCGAAAGCTCTTCCCAAACTATCTTTTAAGGGGTAGTTAGTATGTGGTGGGGATAGTTTTCGGAGTCGCTCGGTAGTGTAGGGGCTTGTCCCCGTAATTTGGATTTTGAAATTTGGAATTTCTATTGTAGGGCTTTATGCCCGTCCCTATAAATCGGGACGCCCATAAAGGGCTACACTACAGGAAACCTGGTGGATTTAAAGCTCCTGAAACTATCCCTTCATCCTTAGGAAAAAGTAGAACTGGCAATTGAAAGGAGTAGCGAAGCAAAGCTTCGCGATAAAAATTTGAAGGAGGCTCTTATGGCGAAAGTCTACTACGATAAAGATGCAGATCTGAAACTTTTGAAGGGAAAGAAGATTGCAATTATTGGTTACGGTAGCCAGGGGCATGCTCAGAGTCAGAATTTGCGAGATAGCGGGTTGGATGTGGTGGTGGCTGAACTTGAGGGAACTGAGAATTGGAAAAAGGCAGTCGAGGATGGCTGGAAGCCAGTTTCTGCAGGCGAAGCGGCCCAAAATGCCAACTGGGTTCAAATGCTCGTTGCCGATGATGTTCAGTCCGCAGTTTACAAAAATGAGATTGTAGACAAATTAAAAAAGGGAGCAGTGCTGGGCTTTTCTCACGGTTTCAACATCCACTTTTACCAGATTATTCCCCCTGAGGATGTGGATGTGGTATTGGTGGCTCCCAAAGGTCCCGGACATCTGGTCAGGAGGATGTATCAGGATGGAAGAGGAACTCCCAACCTAATCGGAGTTTATCAGGACGCTTCCGGTAAAGCAAAAGAGTTGGCGTTAGCTTATTCTAAAGGTATAGGAGGAACTCGTGCGGGAGTAATCGAGACCACCTTTGCTGAAGAGACCGAGACCGACCTCTTTGGGGAGCAAGTGGTCCTTTGCGGTGGGCTTGTAGAGTTAATCAAGGCTGGCTTCGAGACTCTCGTCGAGGCCGGCTATCAGCCTGAGATTGCCTATTTTGAGTGCCTGCACGAAATGAAACTGATTATAGATATGATTCAGGAAGGCGGTATTGGCTGGATGAACTATTCAATTTCAGATACGGCTGAGTACGGAGAATATACTCGTGGTAAGAGGATAATTACTCAAAGAACCAGGAGGGAAATGAAGAAAATTCTGGACGAAGTTCGTTCTGGCGAATTCGCCCGGGAATGGCTCATGGAGAACCGAATCGGCCGTCCTGTATTTAATAACGCACGGAGGGAATGGACGAAGCATCCCATCGAAATTGTAGGAGCAAAATTGAGAGAAATGATGCCGTGGCTAAAGAAGAGGTAAATTGAATATGCGGATTGTTAGGGATGGCTGGAAATTTATTCTTTCTCTTTTGCTGTTGGCTGGGTTTTTCTTCTTTTTATGGAAAATTGGTGGCCTGTTGTTATTGATTTTGACCTCACTCGTTCTCTTCTTCTTCCGTGATCCGGAAAGAAAAATTCCGGAGGGAGAAGACTTAATCCTGTCACCTGCGGATGGCAAAGTAATAGATATCTCTGAGGTTAAAGACCAAAGTTTTATGCCTCCTGGAGAGAAAGTAGTTAGAATCTTTATGTCCATCTTTAACGTTCACGTTCAGAGGTCGCCGGTAAAGGGGAAGGTGGAATGGATTAAATATAAGCCCGGCAAGTTTATGGCTGCCTATACAGAAGAAGCCTCTGAAAGCAACGAGAGTAATCTAATCGGGATCCAAGCGGATAACAAGTCAAGCTTTAGCGGACAGAGAATGCTGGTAAAGCAGATAGCGGGCAGCGTCGCTCGCCGAATATGCTGCTGGTGCGGGGAGGGAGATAATATAGATGCCGGGCAGAGAATTGGAATGATAATGTTTGGCTCGCGGGTAGATGTCTATCTTCCTCGAGATATAGAAATTAAAGTCGGGAAGGGAGATAGGGTAGTTGGGGGAGAGACTATCCTGGGGAGGTTTTGCTCCTGAATGCCGTAGACCCTGGTCAAATCCGGCCATGGAATCCCCGATGAAATCGGGGGAGCCCACAATTTTTTAGAGGCCTTTCGAAAGAGAGGTTTTGTGTAGGGACGAGTTGTTTATGTTCATGGGAGGTTTCAGGTGAGGAAGGGAATCTATTTTGTTCCTGGAATTTTCACTCTGGGAAATGCAGGGTTGGGTTTCTATTCAATCATCTCTTCTATTGAGGGGAATTTCACGTCCAGTGCCTGGGCGATACTTCTAGCAGTGATTTTAGATGTTTTCGATGGCAGGATTGCCAGACTCACCAGGTCCACCAGCAGGTTTGGTTTGGAGTTCGATTCCTTGGCCGACTCAATCTCTTTTGGTTTAGCACCTTCAATTTTGATGTATTTAGTAGCTCTAAAACATATTAGGTGGGGGGTACTGATAGCCTTCCTGTTTACGATTGCCGGAGTTTTGCGGCTGGCAAGGTTCAATGTCAAAGCTATAGAAAGAGATATCGCATATTTTGATGGTTTGCCTATCCCTGTGGGTGGGGGTATGCTGGCTTGTTTCCTTGTTCTGCCGTTCTGGTCGAGGGAGACGCATCTCTTCCATGGCTTAATGCCTCTAATCATGATAGTCTTATCTTTTTTGATGGTGAGCAAAATCAAGTACATAAATTTCAAGAGAGTTAGACTTACCAGAAAGCAACCATTGAAAATTCTGACCATTATATTGGGTGCGCTAATTATCTGGTTTTTTTCAACCAGTATAATTTCGATAATATTTCTTATATATTTTGTTAGTTACACGCTTTTTGGTATGGTCAATGCACTGTGGAGGTTCTCCAGGTTACACTTGGTGTGGGTTAAACAGCGCTAAAATTTCATATAATAGCCCCTCTCCCCAATTACCCCCTCCTCTAATCCTCCCCCCTTGAGGGGGAGGAAAAAAGGTGGGGGGTTAATTATGGAGAGGGGATTAGGGTGAGGGGGTATGGCATTGAAAAAGGACAGAATATTGATATTCGATACAACTCTGAGAGACGGAGAACAGTCTCCAGGAGCAAGTTTGAATATGAAGGAGAAACTGGAAGTCGCCGAACAATTGGAGCGATTGGGTGTGGATGTGATTGAAGCCGGTTTTCCCATATCCTCGCCAGGGGATTTCCAGGCGGTTAAGTTGATTGCCCGGAAGATTAGGAAGCCGGTAATTGCTGGATTGGCGCGGGCCACCAAGAGGGACATTGATGTATGCTGGGATGCGATAAAGTACGCGAAAAACCCTCGCATTCATACCTTCATTGCCACAAGTGACATTCATTTAAAATATAAGTTGAGAAAGTCGAGAGAGGAAGTCCTTAAGGAAGCCGTGTCTGCGGTAAAGTACGCGAGGAAGTTTACTGAGAATGTAGAGTTTTCAGCGGAAGACGCTGTCCGTACCGACCCAGACTTCCTCTGCCGTGTGGTAGAGAAGGCAATCGACGCTGGAGCTACTACAATCAATATTCCGGATACTGTCGGCTACGCGCTCCCAGAAGAGTTTGGAAGAATAATCAGGGCGGTAATTGAAAAAGTTCCCAATTCTGATAAGGCCGTTATTAGTGTACATTGCCACAACGATTTAGGACTAGCCACTGCCAATTCACTGGAAGCTGTTTCCCTGGGAGCTAGACAGATTGAGTGCACTGTTAACGGGATTGGAGAGAGGGCGGGAAATGCCTCTCTGGAAGAAGTGGTTATGGCTTTGAGGACGAGAAAAGATTTACTTCCTTTCTATACGAATATTGAGACAAAGGAGATTGCCAAGACAAGCCGCTTGGTCAGTAAGCTTACAGGCATAGTCGTTCAGCCCAATAAGGCTATCGTTGGTGCCAACGCTTTTGCTCACGAAGCTGGAATTCACCAAGACGGAATAATCAAGGAAAGATTAACATACGAGATTATGACACCGCAGTCAGTTGGATTGGGAGGCAGAAGGCTCGTTTTGGGGAAACATTCGGGACGCCACGCTTTTCGGAAGAAGTTACAGGAGTTAGGTTACAAATTGAACAGTGTAGAAGTGGATAAGACATTTGAGCAATTCAAATTGCTTGCCGATAAGAAAAAAGATATCTTTGATGAAGACATCGAGGCTATAATTGAAGACCAGATATCTCTTATCCCTGAGGTCTATAAGTTGGAACATATAAATGTAACTACCGGGAACAGAGTCGTTCCCACGGCAACGGTGGGTTTAAGGAAGTTGATTGCCCGCGGGAAGACGGCTAAAAGCGAAGTCCTGCAGGAAGCTTCCTGTGGCGATGGCCCGGTGGATGCTGCTTTTCGGGCAATAGACAGAATTACAAATATTAAGTGCAGGCTATTGGATTATAGTCTCAGGTCGGTTTCAATGGGCAAGGATGCTCTCGGTGAAGTTACTGTTAAGATTGCACCGGTTGCTAGAGGCCGGGCTGAGGAATTGAAAAAGATAGTAACTGGCCGAGGCACATCGACTGACATAATTGAAGCTAGTGCCAAAGCTTATATAAATGCTCTTAACAAAGTGGTTGCAAGAAGAAAAAGGTGACATGGGAAAAAAGGGACAGGCTACTTTTTCACATCTTAATAGATTTGTGGCGAGAGAAAAGTTAGGCAAGAATGTAGGATGGTTTAGCTATGGGTATGGCAATAGCAGAGAAAATTTTGGCCAGGCACTGTGGAAGAAAGAACGTCGAACCGGGAACCTTTATTGAGGCTAAAATAGATATTGCCTTGGGAAATGACGTAACAGCCCCCCTGGCAATCGAAGAATTCAGAAAGGCGGGAGGAACGAAGGTCTTCGACCCTGAGAGGGTTGTCCTTGTGCCCGACCATTTTACTCCTAACAAGGACATTAAATCGGCTGAACAATGCCAGATTCTCAGGAATTTTGCGCGAGAACAGGGCTTGAGCCACTATTACGAGGTGGGCAAGGCCGGGATTGAACACGCATTGCTTCCCGAAGAGGGGGTTGTTCTTCCTGGTGACCTGGTTATCGGAGCCGACTCGCATACGTGTACTTACGGAGCGTTGGGAGCCTTTGCCTGTGGAGTGGGCTCGACAGACCTTGCTTTCGCCATGCTCACCGGGAAATGCTGGTTCCGCGTCCCCCAGACAATTAAGTTCGTTTACAAAGGAAAATTGAACAAGTGGGTTTCAGGTAAAGACCTCATTCTGTACACGATTGGAGATATTGGTGTAGACGGAGCTCTGTACAAGGTTATGGAGTTTACAGGTCCTGTCATAAGGCAATTGAGTATGGCCGACCGTTTAACTATGTGCAATATGGCGGTGGAGGCGGGAGCAAAGAGTGGGATTATTGAGCCGGATGATGAGACTATCGAATATATCGAGGCTCGAGCAGAAAGGCCTTATGAGATTATCCATGGAGAGAGAGGCGCTCGCTATACGAGAGTCATAGAGTATAATTGCAGCAAAATTGAGCCACAGGTTTCTTTTCCTCCTTTACCTTCCAATAACAGACCTGTCAGCCGTGTAGGAGACATCTATATTGACCAGGTAGTCATCGGTTCATGCACCAATGGAAGGATCGAGGATCTTAGAGTAAGTGCTCAAATCTTGAAAGGTAAAAGGGTCCATCCGCGAGTCAGGTTAATAATAATTCCTGCTACCCAGAGGGTTTATCGGGAGGCGTTGAGGGAAGGTCTCCTGGAGACATTTATTGATGCAGGAGCAGTGGTTTCAGCTCCCACGTGCGGTCCCTGCATCGGTGGTCATATGGGAGTATTGGCTGAAGGTGAGAAGGCTATAGCCACTACAAACAGGAATTTTGTCGGTCGAATGGGACATTCTAAAGCGGAAATTTACCTATCCAATCCTGCAATTGCCGCCGCCTCAGCTGTTGCGGGGAAAATCGCTAACCCCGAAGCATTATAGAAATCAAAATGGAGATTAAAGCAAAAGCCCACAAATTTGGGGATAATATTAATACAGATAATATTATTCCTGCAAAATATCTAAACATTTACGACCCTAAAGAGTTAGCGAAACATTGTATGGAAGGAGTTGATGAGGAATTCGTTAGAAAATTGGGTCGCTCCTCGGTTATGGGACATTGTATAGTGGCGGGAAAGAACTTCGGCTGCGGCTCCTCCCGTGAACATGCTCCTTTGGCTATTAAAGGGGCCGGAGTCTCCTGTGTAATAGCAGAATCTTTTGCCCGCATCTTCTATCGCAATGCAATAAATATTGGACTTCCTATTCTGGAAAGTAAGAGAGCGTCGAGGAGAATCGATTCTGGAGATGAAATTTTGGTCGATTTGATTAAAGGGAAAATAACAAATCTTTCAAAAAAGGAAAATTATAAAGTGCAGCCATTTCCCCAATTTATCCAAAAGATAATAAGTGCTGGCGGATTGTTGAAATATGCAAGACAGGAGTTAAAGAGTTAGGGAATTAGCTAACTTTAATTCTCAACTGTTTAGGGGTCTAAATGTATAAGATTGGAGTTATTCCCGGAGACGGAGTGGGTCCGGAAGTCATCAGAGAGGGCCTTAAAGTTATAGATGCTGCTGCGAAGAAAACAGGTTTCAAATACGAGATCATAACTTATGATTTCGGTGGCGAAAGGTATTTGAACACAGGAGAAATCCTTCCAGATTCCGCATTTGAAGAGATGAAGAGGCTCGATGCCATATATTTAGGAGCTGTCGGGCATCCTCAAGTTAAACCAGGCATATTGGAACGAGGCCTTCTACTCAAATTACGCTTCGGGCTCGACCAGTATATCAACCTGAGGCCAGTCATTCTCTATCCAGGAGTTCCAACTCCGCTCAAAGATAAGAAGCCAGAGGATATAGATTTCGTGGTGGTGAGGGAAAATACGGAGGGTCTCTATTTAGGTATTGGTGGGTTCATGAAAAAGGATTCGCCAGACGAAGTCGCAGTGCAGGAAATGGTCAATACTAGAAAGGGCGTGGAAAGGTGCATCAGATACGCATTTGAATTAACAAGGAAGAGAAAAAAGAAAATGAGGTTAACTCTTGTAGATAAGGCGAATGTTCTAACATTTGCTCATGACCTCTGGCAGAGAGTATTCTATAAAGTGGGCGAAGAGTATCCCGATGTGGAGAAAGACCATGCATTTGTTGACGCCTGTTGTATGTGGTTCGTTAAGAATCCTGAGTGGTTTGATACTATTGTCACCT
>CAZTSA010000067.1:0-7411 GCA_964616885.1 uncultured Clostridia bacterium | reverse complement strand
TTCCGCAGAATAGATTTGTGGCCAATGCCCAATTTAAGATTGGCGAATGTTGTCGCAAGCTGGAGAAGTGGCGGGACGCCATTAAAGCCTATGGGAAATTCATAGAAGATTACAGTCAATATGGCTATTCCGATTACGCCCAATTCTATGTCGGGCAGTGCTATGAGAAATTGGGCGAGTGGCGAGAGGCAAATGATGCTTACAGTTCAATTTCCATGAACTACCCTGAAAGCATATGGGCCGATGTTGCGCGTAATAGAATTAAGTATTTGAATAAACAAATGGGAGGTTGACTATGATTTCCTATTTAGGAGCATTTTTCTTTGCTCTGCTTCTGTCCTACGCTCTTACTCCTCTATTCCGAAAAATAGCACTCAAGGTCGAAATTCTCGACCATCCCGTCCCGAATATAAAAGTTCATCCAAGGCCAGTTCCGTATCTTGGAGGGTTAGCTATCTGGCTGACCTTTATCCTTACTCTTCTGGCAGTGAGGTTCTTGACCCATTTTCCTTCAGGCACACTTCGCAACCTCCGTGGAATCTTCTATGGAGGAACTTTGATTACGGTCTTAGGACTGATTGACGACATATGGAGGCTCGATTACAGGGTAAAATTCTTTGGACAGTTCATTGCCAGTATCATCCTGATTTTGTACAATATCAGAATAGAATTTATTCCCAGTCTTAGCCTTTCTATTTTTCTAACGATTTTCTGGGTAGTAGGCATAACTAATGCAATTAACATTATTGATATAATGGATGGTTTGGCTGCAGGAGTGGCAGTGATTGCGGGCCTGGCTTTTTCCTTCATTGCTTTACCTACCGAAAAGATTTATGTCAATTTTGCTGCTTTAGCCATTGCTGGAAGCTGCCTCGGCTTCCTGAGGTATAACTGGCAACCAGCCAGAATATTTATGGGAGATTCCGGGAGCCTGTTTATAGGGTTCATTCTGGCTGCTATTTCATTAGGAGAAAGTTATACCACAATAAACAATATTGGACTTCTTGCTCCCTTTTTAGTATTAGGTATCCCAATCTACGATACCTTGATTGTTATGTTTTTCCGAATGCTTAAAGGCAAATCCATTTTTGTTGGGAGCCGTGACCATTTTGCCTTCAGGCTGGAGGCTATGGGATATGAGCGACAGAAAGTCGTTTTGATTAATCTTTATCTTTCGGCGGTCTTAGGATTTGCAGCATTTCTTATCACCATGGTCAGATTTGAATTTGCGGTCATTATGTATGCCTTGATTATCGCTTTTGCTATCATTTACGCCACGCGTTTGATTTCTGTGAGGGTGGAGTGATGGCTGTTAAAGTGTTGATAATAGGCGCGGGATTAACGGGTTTGAGCACTGCCTTCCATCTGGAAAAAGTGGGAGGAATAGACTACTCGGTTTATGAGAAGAGAGAGAAGGTCGGCGGCTTATGCCGCTCAGAATATAAAGGATGCCCAGGAGTGACGGGAAAGTTCACTTTTGATATCTTAGGACACCTCTTGCACCTGAAAGAACAATATACAATAAAATTAGTAAAGGAACTCCTTATGGGGAATCTCAAATCCCATAGGAGAGATTCCTGGATCTATTCAAAAGGTGTCTATACGAGGTATCCATTCCAGGCGAATACGTATGGATTGGAGCCCAGAGTGGTGAAAGAATGTGTCCTGGGATTTATTGATGCGAAGTACCGTTCTCTTCACTCCCCAAGTTCTTCCTCTGGGGAATCGTTCTATGACTGGATTCTGCAAAATTTTGGGAAGGGTATTGCAAGACATTTTATGACTCCATATAATGAAAAGATATGGACGGTACACCCTCGAGAGTTGACCTGTGGATGGTTAGTTGTAAACCCTAAATACGTGCCTTCGCCCACGATAACG
The DNA here is from genome assembly GCA_964616885.1 of uncultured Clostridia bacterium. GTDB lineage: Bacteria > UBA6262 > WVXT01 > WVXT01 > WVXT01 > CAZTSA01. The sequence continues at coordinate 5,530 of CAZTSA010000067.1, read as the reverse complement.
GAAGTAGTAATTGGAGCTTTAGAAGACCAGAAGAAAAGTTTTGGATATAATGTTTATTTCGACTATCCACGAAAAGGCGGAATCCAGGAATTACCCAATGCATTTGCTGACAGGATTAAGAATTTAAAAATGGGCAAAAACCTTTCCAGGGTAAATATAAGAGAAAGAGTGGCCTACTTTAATGGAGAAGAATCGAAGGAAAATTTCGAAATTCTGGTTTCCACAGTTCCTCTGCCAGAGTTGGTTTTGGAGATAATAGAGGACACGCCAGAAAGTATCAGGCAGGCTGCTCTTAAATTGAGACATACTTCGGTTTTGAATTTGAATATGGGAATTAATCGGGAGAACATAGACCACGGACACTGGGTCTATTTTCCTGAGAAGAAATATGTTTTCTATCGGGTCGGCTTTCCCAAAAAGTTTTCCCACAATATGTGTCCTCGCGGCACAAGCTCCGTCTATGTCGAGATTGCCTGCAAGCCCGAAGAAATGGAACAGGAAAATGAGAAAAAACTAATTGCCAGGGCAAAAAGGAACCTGCTTAAGACTGGAATTCTGGGAACAAAGAACGAAATCGTTGTGGAGCATCGGGAAAAGATACCCTATGCTTATGTTATTTACGACAGGGAAAGAGATGAAAATGTGAAGATAATTCAGAAGTATCTGAAAGGGGAAAACATCTACTCAGTTGGAAGATACGGTGGATGGAAGTATTCCACGATGGAAGAGGCTATTTTGGAAGGGAAGGAAGTCGCAGAAAAGTTAGCTATAAAATTGTAGGGGTGGCACGCAGTTTATCCCGTGGAAACGGGGTGGCCAGCCAAAGGAAAGGACGGCCGAGAGTCCGGCCCGTACAGTGGCCGCCCAACAGGGACGGCATGCCGAGAGGTCGGCATAAACTGCGTCCATCCCCTATCCGGGGATTGCGGAGACAGAGATGCGTTGTTTAGTCACTGGTTGTGCCGGATTTATCGGTTCCCACCTGGCGGGGAAGTTGGTCCAGTCAGGCTTTGAGGTTATTGGAATAGACTCTTTTACAGATTATTACGACCAGAGAATTAAGGAAGCCAACGTGCAAGTTCTTTTGAGTTCACAGGGCTTTACTCTCATAAGAAGAGACCTTTTAAGCATGGATTTAGACAAGTCGCTGGAAGGGGTCGATTATATCTTCCACCATGCAGCCCAGCCAGGAGTTCTCGCCAGCTGGGGTAGCCGCTTTGAGACATACGTAGATAACAATATTCTGGCTACGCAGAGAATACTGGAGGCGGCAAAGAAAGTCTCCATAAAATCGCTTATCTTTGCTTCATCTTCGTCCGTTTATGGAGACTGTGAGTTACCGATGAGGGAAGATAGACGGCTTTCACCAATCTCTCCCTATGGTGTCTCCAAGCTGGCTTGTGAAAATTTGTGTTATTCGTATTGGAAAAATTTCGGGGTTCCTGTTGTGTCCTTAAGGTATTTTACTGTCTACGGGCCACGCCAGAGGCCTGATATGGCTTTTCACAAGTTTATTAGAGCAATATTGAAAGGAGAAGAGATTACCATCTACGGGGATGGAAACCAGACTCGTGATTTTACCTATATTGACGATGCTGTAAATGCCAACCTATTAGTGATAGAAAAAGGTTCCACAGGCGAAATTTTTAACATTGGTGGAGGAAGCTATATTTCTGTAAGTGGAGCGATTAAATTATTGGAAGAAATAGTTGAAAAAAAGGCCCGAATTAGATATATAGAAAAGAGGAAGGGAGAAATGGACGCTACCTGGGCGGACATAGGAAAGGCAAAGAATATGTTAGGATATAGTCCCAGATCTGATTTAAGAGAAGGTTTGCGAGAAGAGGTAGAGTGGATTAAAGGCATAACGGATAAGTAAATGAGAAAGCATAAGGTAGCGACAATTATTACAAAGTTGGAGCTTGGAGGGGCACAGGAGATTGCCATCCACACTACCGAAAACCTTAACCGAAACGGATATGACCCTATTTTGGTCTCCGGTTGCGGGGGAATTCTGGACGGTGAAGTCAAGAATAATCCCAGGATAAAGTCATTCTTTTTTCCCGAACTGATTCGGATGGTGAATCCCATAGGGGATGCAATTTGCTTAATAAAAATATGGAGGCTCTTAAAATCAGAAAGGGTTGACTTAGTTCATACCCATTCCTCCAAGGCAGGAATTATTGGCCGGTGGGCAGCCTATTTAGCTGGTGTGCCTAAGATATTCCACACATACCATGGCTTTGGATTTAACGATTATCAGAAATGGTGGACAAGAAAAGCTTTTGTCTGGGTGGAGAGAGTAACTGCCCGCATTACCGACAAGTTAATCGTGGTCTCTTCTGAAAACGCAAAAAAAGGCCTGGCTAATAAGATTGGAAAAGAAAGCCAATACGAAGTAATACATTGTGCAACTAATCTTAAAGCGTTTTCTGAAATAAAAATTGATATAGACCAAAAAAAGAGGGAATTTGGAATTGATTCTGGAAGCCCAGTTATAGGAATGATTGCCTGTTTCAAGCCGCAAAAAGCTCCTCAAGATTTCATATTTCTTGCTCATCGCGTCACCCAGTTTCTACCCAACACAAAGTTTATTTTGGTAGGAGATGGGGAGTTGAGGCCCCAGGTGGAGGCATTGATCGGGAGGTTTAAACTAAGAGAAAAGGTTATTTTGACTGGCTGGCGGCGTGATGTCCCGGAGATTATGCAGATTATTGATGTTTTGGTACTTACTTCCCTCTGGGAGGGTCTCCCCATCGTTTTTGCTGAGGCTATGGCTTCCAGGAAGCCGATTGTGGCCACCGATGTAGACGGCGCTAAAGAGGCAATTATTGATGGTGTGAATGGATTTTTGGTCGAGCCTCACAATATAGAAAAATTTGCTGAGAGGATAATCATGTTAATTAGAGATCGGGATTTGGCTCAGAGAATGGGCAGAGAAGGCGAGAAAATGGTCTATCCGACTTTTGACCTAGCTCACATGTTGAGAAGGATAGAAGCTGTATATGAAAAATCGCTTGTTGATTTTGGGGATTGACTATGGGTAAAACTATCTCTGAAAAAATAATCGCTTCTCACCTGGGAAAAGAGGTAACTGCAGGGGATATTGTGGTTGTCTCAGTAGACCTGTTTATGATCCAGGATGGTACAGGGCCCCTAACTATTAAGCAGTTGAGAAAACTGAAAAGAGGTGAGGCTTTTGGCGGTTCAGAGAGTGGGGTTGACTACCAGGTTTTTGCTCCAGAGAAGACATTTGTCTTCCTCGACCACGCTGTTCCTCCTCCCCGCAAAGAACTTTCCAATGTGCAGAATGAGTTAAGGGATTTTGCAAGGCAAACTGGAGCAAATCTCTCGGAAATAGGCGAAGGAATTTCTCATCAAATACTGGCGGAGAGCTTTGTGAATCCGGGTGATATTGTTATTGGTGCCGATTCCCACACTTGCACCTCTGGAGCTCTGGCTGCTTTTGCAACCGGAATGGGCTCCACGGATGTAGCTGTGGCGATATTTTCGGGAAAGACCTGGCTTAAGGTTCCTGAGACTTTCATGATTAATGTTGAAGGACGGTTTCCCAAAGGTGTCTATGCCAAGGATTTGATTCTAAACATCGTTGGTATGTTTGGAGCTGATGGAGCGACCTACAGGGCTTTGGAATTTGCGGGAGAAACGGTAGAAAAGATGTCAATTTCGGAGAGGCTCACTCTTTGCAACATGGCGGTAGAAACGGGAGCCAAGGCTGGACTTGTTGGCTCGGATGGTTTGACCAGAGCGTACCTCAAAGAGATGGGGAGGGAAAACAAATATAAAGAAATTAAGGCAGATAAGGACGCAAAATACGAGAGAATTTTTGAAGTTGACGCTTCAAAATTGGAGCCAATGGTTGCCTATCCTGAGACCCCGGATAATGTTAAACCAATTTCTAAAATAAAAGCTGAAGATATTAGAATCCACCAGGTCTTTATCGGCACCTGCACCAATGGGCGAATAGAAGATTTGCGTATTGTGGCAAAGGTATTGAAAGGCCGAAGGTGTGCTCCTGGAACGAGGCTAATCGTGGCGCCAGCCTCCCGCAAGGTCTACCTCCAGGCGGTTAGGGAAGGAATTTTTGAGGTACTGATTGAGGCTGGAGCTACCATCTTAAATCCTGGCTGCGGGCCCTGCGTGGGGACACAGGGAGGGATCTTGGCCGATAATGAAAAGTGCCTTTCAACGGGAAATCGTAATTTTCGAGGCAGAATGGGTAACCCCGATTCTGAGATATATCTTTCTTCTCCGGCTACAGCCGCATGGACGGCGGTGAACGGAAAAATTAGCGATCCCAGAGAAATAATCTAAAAGGGAGCAGATATGATTCTTAAAGGAAAAGTGCACAAGTTTGGAAACAACATCAGTACGGATTTGATCGCCCCGGGGAGATTTTTCCATTTGAGAAACAATTTGCCAGAGTTAGCTAAGCATACACTGGAAGACGCCGACACCGAATTCATAAAGAAAGTAAAACCAGGAGACTTTATTGTGGCAGGGAAAAATTTTGGTCTGGGGTCGTCCCGCGAGCATGCTCCTGCAATAATCAAAATTTGTGGTGTGGGGGCGGTTTTAGCCGAGTCTTTCGCCAGAATATTCTTTCGCAATGCAATAAATATTGGACTCCCTGTTCTGGAATGCGAGACGGAGAAGATTACTCAGGGTGATGAGCTCGAAATCGATCTGGAAAAAGGTACAATAAGGAATAGAAAAAAGGAAATAGCGCTAAATTTCCGCCCACTTCCACAGGTGATGGTTAACATTTTGCGCGATGGTGGTCTGGTGGAACACATCCAGAAACACGGTGGCTTCAAATTGTAAATCCCGTGTCTTTAAGGTCTGTAGTGTAGGGCTTTATGCCCGTAATTAGAAATTAGAGATTAGAAATTTGAAATTTGGATTTTGTCATTTGGTACCTTTCATAGGGGGCAATTATGTATAGAGTTACTCTAATTCCTGGTGATGGTGTTGGGCCGGAAGTGGTGGAATCTGCTCGAAAGTGTATTGAGGCCACAGGGGCAAAGATCGAATGGGAACGAGTCGATGCCGGAGCGGAGGTTATGGATAAATATGGAACGCCTTTGCCTGACCAGGTAATTGATTCCATAAAGAGGAATAAATTTGCTTTGAAGGGTCCTGTCACTACTCCCGTAGGAATAGGGTTTCGCAGTGTTAATGTTGCCCTCCGCCAACAACTCGACCTCTTCGCTTGCCTGCGTCCTTGTAAGTCGTATCTCGGTGTGAGTTCGCGATATAAAGGGGTCGATTTAGTGGTGGTGAGAGAGAATACTGAAGATGTATATTCAGGCATAGAGTTTGAGAGAGGAAAACCGGAGACCAGCGAACTCATCAAATTCATTCAGACTTCCAGGAATGTGAAGATTTCCGATGATTCTGGAATAAGTATCAAGCCAATTTCACGGCACGCTTCGGAGAGAATTATTCGTTTCGCATTCGACTATGCCAGGAAGAATAACAGGAAGAAGGTCACCGCTGTGCATAAAGC
>CAZTSA010000066.1:1947-7447 GCA_964616885.1 uncultured Clostridia bacterium | reverse complement strand
CGCAACCTTCAGGTTGCGTTTCGTTTGTTTTCAAGCATTATAAAGAATTTCTTTACCGATTGCAAGTAACTTTTCTGTCTTTTCAGACTCATCTGTTTCAACGTAAACTCTTAACACAGGCTCCGTGCCCGATGGTCTGAGGAGTAACCAACTGTCATCTTCAAATATATATTCGATTCCATCATAAGTCTTTATCTCTTTAACTGGAAAATCAAATAGTCTTTGGGGCACTCTTTTATAAAGTTCCTGGACAAATTCTACTTTATTTAAGTTCTCCCATCTCGTACCCGCCAATTTAAAGTCAACCCTCTTATAGAACGATTTTCCAAACTCCCCTTCCATCTCTCTCAAGAGATTGGAAAGTCTCTTCTTCGTCCTCGCCAGCATCTCAATAAAAAATAACGAGGATAATAACCCATCCCGCTCCGGGATATAGCCCTGGTAACCATAGCCACCACTCTCTTCCCCACCAATAAGGATATTTTCCTTCAGCATTAAATCTGCTACATATTTAAAGCCAACGGGAACTTCCTGAAATTCCAGATTATACTTCTTTGCAATCCTCTCGCCCAAATAACCCAGGGAGATAGTCTGGACAACCTTACCCGTCTTCTTTTTCTCCCTCACCAGGTAAAGAAGGAGTAGAGGAAATACGAGATGGGGAGTAAGATAATGCCCTTCGTCATCAACCACACCAATCCTGTCAGCATCGCCATCGGTCGCCAGCCCGACGTCAGCTCCCATCTCTTTCACCTTATTTTTTAACTCTGCCAGATACTCCTCTATCGGTTCCGGATTTAATCCTCCAAACAGCGGGTCGCGTCGAGCATGGAGAGTAAACACATGGCAATTCGTGCCTTTGAGCATTTCTTCGATATAATTACTCCCCACGCCATACATAGAGTCAGCAACAATTTTCAAACCCGCATATTTAACAAGGTCAAAATCGATAAAAGATTTCAATTTTGCAAGGTAAGCTGGAACCAGATCTTCTTGACTCACCAATTCAGGAGTAATAAACTCGGGAATCTTACTATGATAAAGATTCTTCTCAATCTTTTTTGTAATTTCTTCAGTTGCCGGACCGCCATAGGGCGCCTTAAACTTAACACCACAAAACTGGGGGGGATTATGCGATGCAGTGACCATTACTCCACCATCGCATTTCCTTTCCACTATGGCAAAAGAGACGCAAGGGGACGGAATAGAGTTATTGCTGAGAACCACCTCAATTCCGTTCGCCGATAATACTTCTGCAATTAACAAAGCGTATTTCTCAGTAAGAAAGCGATTGTCATAGCCCACAACCACGCCTGGGTGCTTAGTCCCTGTCGCCTCTTGCTTGAGGTAGTCTGCTATTGCCTGAGCAACAATTTTCACATTTTCAAATGTGAAATCGTCAGCAATAACTCCTCTCCATCCATCTGTTCCAAACCTAATCTTTGTCATATTATAGTTTTTTGTAGGGGCTCAATTTATTGAGCCCGCTTTTTCGGGTTCGATGAATCGAACCCCTACAATTACTGTGGGGGCCTAATCTACTGAGCCCGCATTATGTATACCTGCCTAATTTGGCATCCCTTCTTAACTTCTCAACTAATCTCTTTATCTCTTGACCTTTTCCCTTCGGAAACACCAATGTAACATCTTCTGTAGAGACAATAACAAGATCGGATAAGCTAATTGCAGATAATAGCCCTTTCTTATTTACCATTATACAGTTTCGGCTATCTATTGTGGAGACTCTCCCTAAAATAGCATTCTTATTTTCATCCCGGGAAAGAAACTTCTCCAGTGACTCCCAGGACCCCAGGTCTTCCCAGGAGAAATTAGCAGGAATGACAAGCCTATTCCTTGCTTTCTCCATTATCCCATAATCGATAGAGATATTAGGTAATCTTGGATATAATTTACTTATGTTCTGTGAAGAAACCATTTCCAATCCCCGGTAGAGTGAAGGCATATACTTTGCTATCGCCTCCAGAAATACTGATTTCCTCCAGATAAACATTCCGCTATTCCAGAAAAATCTGCCACTCTTGAGGAAGCTTTCAGCCCTCCTCTGATTCGGTTTCTCCACAAATCTTTTGACCTTGAACACCTGGGGCTTGTTCCCAATCCCTTTTTGCTCCTCTATTGCTCCTGCCTCTATATATCCATAACCAGTTGCTGGATATGTTGGCTTAATGCCAATAGTAATTAAATTTTCTGTTTCTTGAGCAAGAGCAATTGCCATTTTCAATGTATCCAGAAATTTTTTGCGTGGCTTAACCATATGGTCTGCCGGTAAAACAATCATAACTGCGTCTTCCTTAATCTTTTTCGCTGCCAGACCAATACAGGCCGCGGTATTCCTCCCCACGGGCTCAGAGATTATGTTTTTCTTAGGCACTTGCGGAAGTTGTCTCTCGACGGCCTTACCCAGGGGACGCCTGGTTACAATAAGGATGTCCTTAGAAGATACAAGTGGTTGGATTCTATCTATAGTTTCCTGCAAAAGACTCCTCTCTCCGAGGAGAGGAAGGAGTTGTTTGGGAACCTTTTCCCTACTTAAAGGCCAGAATCTCTCCCCTTTGCCTCCCGCCATAATCACTGCCTTAACAACCATTTCCGTGCCTTTCTCACCCACTTAGCAATTGTTTAATGAGCTCTTTATTCAGTAAACTCAATTCCCGCTTGTCAACTAGAAAACGTTCAACATCTTTTCTGACTTTGACAAAATCGACTTTGGCCATTTTTTCCATTAAGAATTCTTTGAAATTCTTCTCTGTAATGACTACTTTCTTGTTCTCTGTCTGAGCTATAGCATTATTTAACAAAGGAAAATTTGGCGAAATCTTCTTCCCTAAATACCATACCAGATCGTAGAAATCTCTTCCCTTTACATACTTTCTGAAAAAACAGGCATGGAGTTTCGTGGCATAGAGGGACCGAATGTCGTAATGAGTTACCGTGAAAACGAAGAATTTGCTAATCAAAGATATATCTGTGTTCCAGCCTTCCGGTGGCCGAGCATCTATTTCTAACCCAATAGACAATTTTTGTTCTCTCATCTCCGACAGCCCTAAACTAATCAGGATGTTTTTGAACCTGAGCATCATTCTTTGAACCGTTCTCAAGTCATCTTTTTTCACATCAACACTCAAGGCGTACTTTTCTAATTGGTACTCAATGGCTCTTGAAAATCTACTGAAGCTATAACCCTTTTTCCGAATCAAGTTGAAATCGAGATCTTCAGAAAAACGTCTCAAATCGAAAAGAATCCTCAGAGCAGTTCCACCCACAAATGCCAAATGTCTAAACATACCAGTGTCGTAAAGGATCTTCAAAATGATTAACTGCAAATCTTCTCTCACAAGATGAATTTTTTCTTCTCGACTCATGTCTTGATTTAGATGGGATTTAATAATATCAAGCATTGGCTATTCCGCTTCCATAAATTGAGAAAAAGATTGAACTACATTCAGAAGTTTCTTGTTACCAAAAATTTCAGCAAACATCTTAATTTTCTGTGGTTTTAGATCGGATAGGTTCTGGAATCGATATGATTCCCTGAAGATATCAGAATGGACTCCAGAAAATTCGGAAAGGTTCAAGTATAAAAAATCAACAATAGCTTTTTCCGGTTCAGCGATAAAGAAGGAATAACCGTTTTCATCTTTGGCTTCCTTAAACCCAACAAAACAGCGTATATTAATATGTTGATAACGAAATGTGCCAAAAACGTTTCGGAAAGTGGATGTCTTCTTTGTGGTAACGGAGGTGACATCCTCTACTCTTTCCGGGATTAGACCATAAAGAGATAAAGCATATTCCGTACTCAGGTATGAAGGAGAAAGCAATTGATTTGCAATAAAAGGACGAGAGGGGTTTATCTTTCTGTCTTCTTTATTCAGAACGTATAACCCCTTCCTGAGGCGCAGGACCAAGCCCTGACTCCGCCATCGAGCCAACTGATTACGGAGCACCTGTTCATTATTTGTAAGAACAGCAAATTGAATACTGGAAAAGACAGGATATTTCTGAATTTTGTCCTTAAATTCCTTGTATTTCATTTCCGTAAATAACAATTTTTTATTATTTATAGAAATGATACCTTATTATATACTATATGTCAAGGTCTTTCCCTTAAAAAAGTCTATTGTCTTTTTCAACCCGTCTCTGAGGTCTACTTCGGGCTTCCAGCCAAGCTTTTCCTTCGCTTTCCGCACATCAAGAGAACTCTTGATTAACTCTCCAGCCCTGGGAGGTTCATTCACTGCTTCCTTAGAATAATGAGTTAATTCTTTCATTTCGGAAAACAACTGATTCACCGAAGTAGACTTACCGCTGCCAATATTAAATATCTCATTATCGCCATTTTCCAGACATAAAATATTCACCTTGACCACATCTCCTACATAGACGTAATCACGCATTTGCTGTCCATCCCCGAAAATACTGGTCTCTTCATTATTAAGCATCTTCCTTGAAAAAATTGCCACAACACCGGCCTCGCCGTAAGGGTCTTGCCGGGGACCATAAACATTCCCATACCGAAGAGCCGTATGTTTTAGACCGTATATTTTATTATAAGTATACAGGTAACGCTCCACAGCGTACTTGCTTATGCCATAAGGAGAAATTGGAGAGACAGGGGATTCTTCATCGGGAGGCACACTACCGCACTCACCATAAATTACACCGCCACTGGAAGCGAAGATTATCTTTTTGATTTTGTACTTACGACAATTCTCTAAAATATTGAGTGAGCCCTCTATATTAACCCGGGCGTCAAAAGCAGGGTCAGATATCGATTTTCTCACATCAACCTGGGCAGCATGATGATTAACAACATCAATTTTTTCTTTCTTAAAAACTCCTTCCAGTGCTGTGTCACAAATGTCGAATTTATAGAACCTGGCTTTTTTATTTAAGTTATCTTTCTTGCTTGTGGACAAGTCGTCAACGACAATGACTTCATAACCTTTCTCAATATAGGCATCAACTACATTAGACCCAATAAATCCCGCCCCTCCCGTCACCAATATTTTCATAACCTCAATCCCCGACTCCTCCCCTTTAGTTGGAGTCCATTTCATCAACAGTGGAGTCCTCCCGAAAGGGAGGATTAATCAATACATTTCGCTCTTCCTATCCTGGGAATAACCACAAGCATCGCAAGGAGAAAATAGAACAGCATAACTACTTCCGAATCTCCGAAGTTATACTGGCTCAATCCGGCTACAAGAAAAGCCGTAAACGACCCCAGAAATCCCCAAGCAATCCCTTTAAAATATCCATCTTGCATTTCTTTGAAAATGTGAAAACTTACCTTATAAATGGTTATCAGAAGCCAGATAAATATCCCCAATCCCAAAAGTCCACTATCCACAGCCACATCGATGAAATTATTATGGGCATTGCAACCCACCTTGCCAGCCTCGGGCGGCTTATATCTCGGGTAGACTATTCTAAAACCTTCCCATCCCACTCCTGTAATCGGGTAATCTCTAATTAT
>CAZTSA010000066.1:0-1847 GCA_964616885.1 uncultured Clostridia bacterium | reverse complement strand
AATAAATCGATTCTGGTAAGATGCTGAAAAATCCCATAAGCCCCTGCAATCGTGACAATCAAAATCAATATTCTAATTAATCTTTTAAACTGCTTCATATCCTTAACATTACTTACAGTTAGAAAGAAAATGGATATCCAGCCTAAAGTCATGTAGCCTCTCAGGCTATGGCTAAAATCGACTGCCCTAATTACTCCGATAGCTGCAGCAATCAGAAAAGCTGCAATTGGCATATTGAACGGGTTTCTCTCTACCTGAAATTTTTTTGTAAAAACCATCCTGATCAGCCAGAACAAAAGAGCAAATGATACTGCCGCCTGAGCTCCAGTAATAGAAATCGGTGACCAAAAGACAAACAGGATAAGAAACGCCCCAATCACCCAATCACAATATCTCACTAATTTATCTTTTTGGAATTTGAAATTTGTAATTTGAAATTTGAAATCTGAAATCTGTAATTTGAAATTTGAAATTTATTATTTCGCCCCTTTTCTCCGAAGAATTACCCCAATGGTTCTCAGAATAATTTCGAAATCCAGCAATAGAGAATGATTTCTGACATAGAGCAAATCGTATCTCAATTTACTTCTTGCAGAAATATCATAAGTAGAATGAACCTGCGCCAATCCCGTTATCCCCGGTCTTACCTGTAATCTCTGAACATAACCAGGGATCCCTCTTTTAAATCTCTCGACGAAGAAAGGTCTCTCTGGCCGAGGACCGACCAAGCTCATATCTCCTTTAAGCACGTTTATTAACTGCGGAATTTCGTCAAGGCGGGTTTTCCTCAGTATCCTTCCCAATTTAGTAATTCGTCTATCATCGCTTTTTGCCATTACAGGGCCCGTGTATTTCTCAGCATCTTTTGTCATAGAGCGAAACTTATATAGAGAAAATATTCTCCCATCCTTACCTACTCTATCTTGTTCAAACAGCACAGGACCGCTTGACTCCATCTTTATCACGACCATTATGAATAGAATCAAAGGCAAGAATAATAGGAGAATTATCGAAGAGACCAGGATGTCGATAAGCCTTTTGATTACCTCATTGGCCCCGTGGATAGGTGGAGCCATCACTTCCACCAAGGGAAGCCCGTTGACATCCTCTCCATCTGTCTCACTCAAAAACATTTCATAAAGCTCGGGAACAATTTTGAATCTTACTCCTATTCCCTGACATTGAGAAATAATGTCCACCATTTGTTTGCGGGATTCGGGAGCGAGAGATATAATTACCTCGTCAATCTTATTTCCCGTCACAATTCGCCTTATATTTCTCATGGATTTGAAATGCTTAACTGCCGGTTCTGGATTCTCTTCAGCTTCGTCAGAAATAACGCCAACAAGTTCGTAGCCCAGTTCTGGCCGCTTTCTTATATCCTGTAAGATGGACTGACCCCCTTCGCCGCTTCCCACGACCAGGACCCTCCGCCGCACAACTTTTCTAAATCTACTTATTATTATTCTCCAGCCACTAATTAGTATAAGGTTAACCGGCCAGGAAATCATAAGAACCGTCGTCGGAAACTTACCTACCTTCGTCCTTGCGGCATAAATGGCGACGAAAAGTAAAAGTGTAGCTATGGTCACCCCATTAATTGTATTATCCAGGATGTTCACCATAGTATAACTTTTTCGCCTGTCGTAAAGTCCCGAAACATAAAACGCCCCAATCATAATAATAGTAATGAAAACCCATAGACTTTGATAAGCAGCAAAATTCTTTGTCGGAAGTCTCCCACCAAACCTGACCAAAAAAGCGAGTATTATCCCGCAATTAACGAGAGCTGCATCCATCAAGACCTCAATTAGTGACCTTTTTCTTTCCCAAGCCATTTTTCTCAG
>CAZTSA010000065.1:0-7466 GCA_964616885.1 uncultured Clostridia bacterium | reverse complement strand
AAAGCCCTACACTACCGAGCGACTCCGATAACTATCCCTTCATCCTCTCCTTCATCCTACTAACTGCGGCTCTTAACGCCAGAAGATAACCGTCCGGGCCGAAACCGCAAATCTGGCCAACAGCAACCGGTGCAATCAAAGACTTCCGGCGAAACTCTTCCCGGGCATAGATATTTGACAGATGAACCTCAAAAGTGGGAATCCCTGTGGCAGAAATAGCATCCCTGATAGCCACACTTGTATGAGTATAAGCAGCAGGATTAATGATCAAGCAGTCGAATTTTCCCTTGGCTTTTCCAATAGCCTCCACAATCTCACCTTCGTGGTTAGACTGTAAGAACTCGACCTCGCATTTTAGTTCTTTAGCCAATTTAACTATTTTTTCGTTAATTTCCTTCAGAGTCAGCCTTCCATATAACTCAGGCTGCCTCTTACCCAAAAGGTCAAGATTGGGACCATTAATCACTAAAAGCTTCATTTCCCCTCCTAACGATTGCGAAAAACTACTTCATGAGACCCCTGACTACATCTCTCACTATGTGCTCTGGCACATCGTTCCGCACTGCAACCTTTCCAATCCTTTCTGGCAAAACAAACCTGACTTTCCCTGCTCGCACCTTCTTATCCAGAGAAAGCACTCTTGTAATACTATCTACACTTACTTCAACGGTGATGCTGCTCGGCAAACAAGCTTTTCCGATCAATTGCTCGATTCTATCTCTCGCCTCTTTTTTTAACATCCCCATTTCCTCGGCAATTCTACACGCACCAATCATACCGATTGCCACAGCCTCACCATGCTTGTACTTCTCATAGTCAGTAACAGCCTCGAGTGCGTGGCCCAGAGTATGCCCAAAATTGAGAATAGACCTAAGCCCTGCCTCTCTCTCATCCTTTTCCACAACTCTTGCCTTAAGCTTGCAACACTGAGCCACAACGGCCTCAAGCACCTCCGAATCCAGTTCTCTCAAGCTTTCAATTTTCTCTTCCAGAAACTCAAAGAAATTCTTATCAAGAATGACGCCATACTTAATCACCTCAGCCATCCCAGCGTGCATCTCTTCAACTGGCAGTGTCTTCAAAACAGCAAGGTCAATATAGACCAGAAGTGGCTGGTAGAAAGAACCCACTAAATTCTTACCTTCCGGAAGATTTACCGCCACCTTTCCACCCACAGAGCTATCCACCTGAGCCAAAAGAGTAGTAGGAACCTGGACTACAGGAAGACCTCGCATAAAAGTTGCAGCCACATATCCTGCCAGATCACCAATCACCCCGCCTCCCAATCCAACAATGATAGATTCCCTCTCCAACCTGTATTCCACACAAGTTGCATAGAGTCTATTCGCCTCAGCCAGGGACTTGTGTGCTTCACCATCCGACACCTGAGCCACAAAAACCTGAAATCCAGCCTCCCGCAGGCTCTTCTCAACCGATTCCAAGTAATATTTTGCAACTGTTGGATTGGTGATGATAAGAGTTTTAACTTCTTTTTCATATTTACTGAGCGTTCTCCCAATCTTATCCAGGGGATAGCCTATAAGAATATCGTAACTCTTTTCACCCAGTCCCACTTTCACTGTCTTCATTTTCTCTTTTTCTCCGATAAGAACTCAATAATTTCATCTACAATTTCTTCTACCCCTTTATTAGAAGTATCGATCATTCTGCTACATCTCTTATAAAATTGTTTTCTCTTTTTCAAAAGTTTACTGATTTCACTTTTTGGGTCATCGACACTTAGCAGCGGTCGATAGTCTGTCTTACTTGTGCGACTTAGAATCACTTCGGCTGAAGCAGTTAAACATATAATTACTCCATTTCTCTCCAGTTCCTCCATGTTCTCGCTTCTCTGAACCACTCCTCCACCTGTGTCTATAACAAAGTTATCCAGCATTGCCACACACTGAACGGCTTTTGTTTCCACGTCCCGGAAGTAAGCTTCCCCCCTTCTCTGGAAAATCTTAGGTATAGCCATCCCTACATCTTTTTCAATCATCTCGTCGGTACTAATATATTTCATATTCAATTCTTGAGCTAATCTTCTTCCCACAACCGTCTTGCCAGTCCCCATCATTCCTGTCAAAACAATGTTCACTGACGCCCCCAATTTAACTCATAGCATAATTATGGCGTGGTATAAACTGTTCTATTCCCCTATTTTTGAATCAAGTATACAACTTTTTAATGAATAAGACAAGTTTAAAAATTGTGGTTTCGAATTTGGAAGATACGCTCCGTGGGCAAACCATTGTGAGGCGGGTAGCACTTCTGGAGTGGACAAGTTTGACTAGGCAGTCATAAACATAAGTCTAAAATATTGTACTCTGTGAGTGAATGCTGGTGCATTTTGAGCTTGTTATCACAGGACATCCAGTCTTTCTGTTCCCTGAGCTAATCACGATCTTAACATCCTCGGCCTATTCTCCGTATATTCAAAACTGAGAAGTCACAATAATTCTTGCCCTTCTAACATTTCTTCCAGGCGCTTCTTTAGTTCCTGTATTTCTCCGTCTTTCCTTTCTTTTTCCATTTGCAATTGTTCTTCTATTTCAGTTATCTGTCTTTTAAGTAGGCTATTTTCTTCCTCTTTGCTCTGCAATCTTAGTTCCCAATCTTCTTGCTGAGAACTAATTCTATTTTCCTCGTATTGTTCAACGCGATTTGCTCTTGCATCCCCACCAGGCTCCCGACTTTCTATCTGTTCTTTGTCTACTCTTTCTCCCTTTATATCTTCATTCTCAAATACATTCTTAAATCGGAACCTTATCTTTTCCAGTTCCTCTCTAAAGAAAGATATTTTTCCCTCCAGCCGTTCTATGACTTCCCCGATTTGTCGCTTTTTCTCTTCTGCCATCTGTTCCAACTTGCCTGCCTCAGATAATAGCTCTTCTAAACGACCCAGTTCATTTTTCAAATACTCCCTCAAGAAATTCTCATTGTCTTCTGTCTCTACCGATGATTCCTTCGGACGCTTTTCTTTCAGCCTCGTTTTTATTTTACCAAACACTCTATTCCTCCTGTTAACAATATATTTTCTATTGCGCCAACCTCTTCTGGCATATTTAGTCTACCAAGAATTTCTAATGGCTTCACTAACGTATAGTCACATATGTCTATGAAGCTTTTCTTGATATTTCCGCTCACTATTTTTCTCGTTTCCTTTTTGGCTTTCTCTATATATTGCATTATCTTTTTCCCACAACGGTGCATAACTTCATATCTATGTAACATTTGGTTGATTACAGAAGTCATTGCATTATTTTGCCCAGAGGAAATAAATTCAACAATCTTTCCCCGAACCCCATCTGTCGTTGAACTAAGTAAATAAATTAAAGGAAGAGTCACTTTCCCTTTACGAAGATCTGTCCCCAAAGACTTCCCAATTCGCCTTTCCTCCCCTACAAAGTCAAGGCAATCATCAACCATCTGGAAAGCTACGCCAAAGTTCAGCCCGTAATTAACTAATGCCTTAATCTCATCCGCAGCAACTTTTCCCAGGTGCCCTCCGCACAGGCACGAAAAAGAAAATAAGGAAGCGGTTTTCTTTTTGATGATGGAAAGGTAATCTTCCTCACTTAAATCCCAGTCATAAGCTCTTTCTATTTGTTTCAACTCACCCTCACAGATGAGATTTATGGTATCTGCCAGAGCGCAAACAATCTCGGAAAAGCCCAATTGGGATAACATAGTGAATGACCGAGAAAATAGGAAATCCCCAATAAGTACCGAAATCTTATCTCCCCATTTGGCATGAAGAGTTGTCTTGTGTCGCCGAAGAGCTGTTTCATCAATTACATCATCATGAATTAAAGTGGCAGTATGAACCAGCTCTATTAGCGAGGCAATTTTTATTATGTTGTCCTTATTTTTTTCGTTACCCCTCCCTGCCAAAAAGGAAAGGAGTGCGAGAGCGGAACGGAGAAGTTTACCCGGAGACTCTATAATATCTTCTAAAACTCGTTTAATTAAATCATCTTCTACGACCAGTTGCCTTCTTATTTCTTCCTTGACCTGAAATAAATCTTTTTCAATGGGTTTATAAATTTCTCTTAGTTCCATCTTTCCCCTTAACCCCGCCCATCAGGGATGGGCGAGGGTAAACAACAACTTATCTAAGATATACCCTGCTGTTAGTAACAAGCCAATTATTGAATGCAAGCTTACGGTAATTAGATTTACCGGCAGTAGTTTTTCAATTTTGTCATAATTTTTCCAAGATATTGCAACGGCCTTTAAACTCAAAGGCAAACTTACAAAGGCAAGGATGCTGAATATGGGTAAGAAGCGAAGAATTATTCCTAGCGCTATGGTGAGATAGACCAGGAACAATAGTAGATAATATATTTTTACCGCTTTCTTTTTGCCCAATCTTACTATCCAGGTCCTTTTATTAACCAATCTATCTGCTTCGTAGTCAGGGAATTCATTAATATATAGCACCGACATAATCAAAATGGCGATGGGGAACGAGGCTAAAAAAGGTTCAACGGACAATCTTTGCGCCTGAATATAGTATGCACCGCCAACAATTAAAGGTCCAAACCCAAATCCTACTGCCAATTCTCCTATTCCCAGATAACCAATCCGCAAAGGTTCCGCAGTATAGAAGAATCCCAGGAGTACTCCCACCAGCCCAAAGATTAAAATAATATTCCCTTTTGAGATCCAGTTCAAATACAAACCAACTATACTTCCTAAACCAAAAAGCATCAATCCAGAATAAAATATGCGCTTCGGTGGAATTAAACTTTCTTGAATTACTCTACTTCCTCCGCTGAAAGGTGTAGGGTGAATATTTAGTTCATCATTTTTTGATTTATGGTCATAATAATCATTCATAAGATTAGTTCCAGCGTGGACGAAAACAACCCCTGTTAAGGTCAAGAAAAATTTCACCCAGAAGACCCATCCTGTGTGAACCCAAGCAATAACGGTGCCCAATAACACGGGAATAATTGTGGCTGTGAAAAATGGCGCGCGTATGGCTTTTATCCAAAGTTTAATCATCATTTTCTCTATCCAAATCTGTAAATAATTCCAAACCCACCCTGGGGATATTTCCAGTCAATCGCTCCATTTCTGCATACAATGCGGCAAGAACCACATTCCAGACAACCCTCCCAGGAAACTTCAATGCGACCATTGACCTTCCTGTAATTCTTGGCCGGGCAAACGGCTACGCAAGGTTTGTCCTTACATTTTGAGCACACCGTTCTGTCCTTGATATACAAATGGGGATGGCCATTATTGACTTTAAATAGGTTAAGGAACAGTTTATCTTCTATGTTCATATTCTTTCTTATAATAAAGCGAGATATATGGTTCTTGCGCTTAGAACCGTTATCAATATTCCTACTATTATCATTAATGCCCGGCAAGGCAACTTCTTGCAGATGTAGGCTGCCAGGGGAGCAGCTAATACCCCTCCGGTGACTAACCCAGCTATTATCTGCCATTGAACCAATCCCACCATGGCGAAGAAGGTTGCAGCTTCAGCAACCGTCACGAAGAACTCAGTCAAGTTAACTGAGCCAATTGCAAACCTGGGATTGTTTCCTCTGGCGACTAAAGTAGACGTTACGACCGGGCCCCAACCACCGCCTCCAATTGCATCAAAGAACCCATCCATAGCGCCCAGCGGGAAAAGATTAGTTTCTACTCTTTTCTCCTTCATTGTTTTCAACGCTTTTCGGAGTATCACCAAGCCCATTATAAAGAGGTATATACCAACAAAGGGCTTTATCGTTTTTCCGGGCACAGCAGTAAGAATATATGCCCCCAAAATGCCACCCATTACTCCTGAAATAAACAGCCTCTTAAACAACTTCCCATCAACATTTCCAAACTTCAGGTGCGAAAGTCCGGATATACCGCTTACGAATATCTCTGCTGTGTGCACGCTGGCACTGGCTATGACAGGTGGTATACCGATACTAAGCAAGAATGTAGTCGAGCTGACTCCATACGCCATCCCCAGAGCGCCATCAATTATTTGAGCAATAAATCCTACTACCGCAAAAACAATTAGTGTCTGACTCATAGTTTCGTACCCCTACTGTATTTTCTATATCCGTCCCATTGCTCTTGCTACGTTAAACATATTCTTGCCCAGCCTCAGAACTCCCAATTTTTTTCTGGACATTGCGATAACTTCCCGTTCGATAATTCGCTTAGATTTTTCTCTAATTTCAAAATAATGGGTGACCATTTCTGCCAATGCTTGAGGATACTCATTTACCAGTTCCGGAGATTTTTCACCAAGACTGGGAAAACGTCTAAATTTCTTCAAATCTTCGAGCACGAAGCTGTTACGCAATTTCTTTTCATAAGAAGACAACGTTTTTCGGCTGAAATTTCCTTCTCTCTGCGCCTCAATAATCGCTTCCGCAGCATACACACCCGAAGCCATAGCAAGGTTTGAACCTTCGTGGAAAAAGGAGCTATTGACCAACCCTGCACAGTCGCCGACAAGCAGCAGTCCATCGAAGACCAATTTCGGAAGACAGCCATATCCGCCTTCAGGAATGATATGAGCACAATATTCTACTGTCTTACCATTCCGTAATAAATTGCGCACGCAGCGATGATTCTTGAAATATTCCAGGGCATCGTGGGGATTGATATTTTTCTCTGCCAGTTCCTTTAGTGTACAGCCGATCCCCACAGAAAGAGATTCCCTGTTAGTATATATGAAGGCATTTCCGAACATCCCCTGAACTGCATCACCGAAATATTCCACTGCCGCCCCTCCCGGGATGTCGTCCTTACCTTTATTGCTGGATAATTGAAACCTCTCATCAATAACTTCTTGAGGCAATGAAATTATCTCTTTTGCCGCCACTGCCATATTTTTTTGACCCGGAAAAGGTTTCAAACCCTCTTTCTCCGCAATCACGGAATTCGCTCCTTCAGCAAGGACAATCACATTAGCATAAAGGTCGCCATCTTTTAATCGACTGTAAACCCCGACACATTTTTCCCCTTGCCATATCAGTCCATCAACCACGACATTGGGAAGAATCAGCCCGCCCAATACGTCTACTTTACCGGCAAACCATTTGTCAAATTTCGCTCTCAGCACGGTGAAACTATGATTGTGTGGAGGATCGTTGTATCTTCCTGTCTGAAAGGAAAATGCTAATTCGGTGTCCCGGCAAAGCAGAGAAAATTTGCGTTGCATTACAAATCTCTCTAGCGGTGCTTCGCTCAAAAATTCAGGTATAAGTTTTTCCAAAATTGGAGTGAATAGAATCCCTCCCATTACATTTTTTGCCCCAGAGTATTTCCCCCTTTCTAGGACGATGACATTCACTCCTGCCTTTGCCAGGACATAGGCACAAGCAACACCGGCAAGACCGGCACCAATAATAATCACATCAACTCTGTTATCCATTTTTTTCCCTCTGTTTCTCCCAATACATTAGTGTACTGGCAACCACTCGTCGGTGAAGAGGTGATAAACC
>CAZTSA010000064.1:0-7477 GCA_964616885.1 uncultured Clostridia bacterium | reverse complement strand
GGAGAAAAGCTCGCCCAATCACAATGCCAGGCGAAGCAGCAATTCCTTTCAACATGACATTTACTCCTCATCAAATTTTCTCTTAAATAATTCTTCTATCTTCTTTATTGCTTCTTTTTCATCTTTGCCATTAGCGGTCACTACTATCTCCGAACCGAACTCTGCTGCCAACATCATGATCCCCAAAATGCTATCCCCATCCACTTCCTGGCCATCCTTAAGTATTGATATTTTTGATTCAAATTTGGACGCAGTCTGGGCGAGAAGTGCTGCTGGCCTTGCATGCAAACCTAGCTTGTTTTTGATTCGAAAATTTTTCTGTATCATTCAGCGTTCCCAGAATCAAAATATATATTCCAGTGCACAGGAAATCGAGACAAGCAAATATAGAAGCTTTGCTGAAGAAATCCGCCAGCGATTAAGGAAAACGATACAAGGGAAAGACACCAAAAAGTATAATTTATCTGTCGCCTTCCGTTCCCCGAGGAGCATTACTAATACAGCAAGTATAATAAGAACTAAGCCAATAAAATGGGCACTCGATATTGTATGTGTATAACGCATTTTCCTGAAAAGTCTTACTACTCCTGTTTTTCTTTTATAACCCTCTATCAATCCCTTAATCCGCGTGTGAAAGTGCAGAAAATTATAGAGGAAAAGAAAAAACACTGGCGCAAGCCATGTGCCTTCCCAATTTCTCATATAGATAATAACCAGAACACACGCTAGCAGTGCAGTAAACGGCCGCCACGCTCCCCAAAATAGCGAATCGCCAATGCCTCCAAACGCTCCGCCCATGCTCATTTTTATTGCCGAAATCTCTTCAGGCTCGACCTGGGCTCCCTTTGCCATTTCCTCTTCCATGCGAACGACTATGCCTAATAACGCATTAGCAAAGTATGGATGGGTGTTAAAAAATTCCAGGTGTCGTCTATAAGACTCAATTCTCTGCTCTTTCTGGGGATAGAGCTTATTCAGAATTGGTGCTAATATGTAAAGAAATCCCAAATTTTGCATACGTTCGAAATTCCAGACAGCCTGGAGACAGAGTGACCTCCAGAAAAGACGATATAAGTCAGACTTCTTGATTATTCTATCGTGCATTGCGTCGGATAAAATTGTTTACGGATTCAATTTGTGACTACAAACCTCTGAAGGTGTTAAAAGCCACTGCTAAACCCAGAGCAGGTAACAACCTGTATGAAAGGTCTAAACCTTCTAATATGCCATACGGCAGATAGGAAAATAATGTTGGCAGAAAATATGCACCCACGCTAATTGCAATCAATGAAAAGAGAAAACCTTTAAGGAAAAAGAGAAATAAGCTGAAAAAGTTGACTTTTTCCACAGCACCTAAGTTACCCTTGGGAATCTCTCGGTCCAGGTAGTGAACGAAACGTGCATTTAGTCTTCTCTGCTTAACATCTACACTTCTGAAAATTTCTCCCAGAGGCATAGTGAGCGCCAGGACTGCCATTCTGTAAGAACCCTGAAGATTAGTACCTTGCTGGACTGTTTTTTCGGTTAACATTATCAGAGCCATGCAAGTTACAGCTACTATTGTTGCATCCGGGGGGATAGCCGCGCCCACAGATATCACATTTATCCAGATGAGTTCCAGGAGAGCACCGATAATCAGTCCTGTTTTTAGGTCTCCCAGTAGAAAACCTATAAAAGGTCCCACGACAATAGGCCTGGAGACCATTATCTGTCCCCAAGCACTTACATCTAAACTCAACAATCCCCCAATGATACTGACCAAAACAATTTCGCCGATCATTTAAGATAACTGTGTGGGTTTATCCACCACTCCATTTCAATCTTTCCGTATAAAGTTTACAAGTTTTCGATTTTCAGCCTCAAAGTGATGGTCTGTCCGCCCCCAGGTTTAATATTTAGTCTCCAGTGGGGAAATACAACCGATTGTTGGTACATACGTTCATAGGCTGCATCCCCTTCGGACACCGTCTCTATCGGAAAATGCCACAAAGAACAATGCGGCTCGATTTCCAATGTCATATTTACTCGATAATGCTCGTCGTGCATAGCAATTTTGTTCAAATCAAAGAGTTCGCCAAAAGAAGAGAAAGTCTTCCTCTCTTCTTTATCGGGCACATAATAATAACACTCCTTATTTTCCGGTGAGGAGAAAGAAAAGTTAAATTCAGAACCAAACCATAATTCCGTCGGGTTCTCTCCTTTGTTGACAATTTGATAAGTAATGAGAATCTCCGCTGAGTCCACTGGTATTACGACTTTCTTTTCCACTTTTATGGGTTGCTGAAAATCTCCCACCCAGACAAACCCCTCTCTAACAAAGCTTACTCCGGTCGGTTCAATTCTATATGCATAAGGTTGATCTACAAAGTCTCCTTGTTCCCCGTACTGACAGGTTGAAAAATCATCGATCTTAGTATCGGGATGCAAAAAATGGTCTATTAAAGAGGCCCTTTCATACCAATCATAGTGAAGATATTTCGCTAAGCTCTTGTCTTTCACTTTTTCCATATTATGAATTGACTTTACGCTTTTGTTCTGCGCCTCCTTAGAATTAAACAGACTGGCCCGAATAATCTCCTCATGATAGGCCTCTTTCCTTCGAGTCAGAGTGGTCAGCAGGTTCAAGTTTTGCGGTTTGTAATCCAATTCGAAGAGAGACGCTCCTACAGAAGGCTTAAAATAAGCATTTAGTAAGAGATTACTCACTAAAACTTCCGGCCTTCCGTCCAGGTCAAAATCGATTTCTTCCTTTTTCATCAACACACTACCCGATTGGTTCTTTTCATCGACAATTTTTTCTGCATTAATAAGATGTGTATAGGTTGCTTTTCTCAGGTGGGGAAAGTAAAGGCCTCCGAAAACGCCATGCCAGTAAGCGCAGTTGCATTGCCCTTTCCATAGTTCATCTCTTGCTTTTTCCAACCAATCTGGAAGTTCTATATTTTGTCCTTTAGACTTTACTGATAACTTATTCCCTGGTCGACTGCCAGCAGTTTCCCGAATTCCTAAGTTCTGAAGCGCTTCTGAAATCTTGGCGCTGACCAGAAACATCTTCTTCTGCATCCAGTTGCTCTCAGTGTATTTGACAAAGAAATTTCGCCAGAAACCTCCTTTTAAAAACCTCGCATACCGTTCGGATTGAGGCAGTTTTTCAATTTCTCTCTGGATGTCGGCAAATTCTTTCCTCGCCCTGGTAGGTAAAACCCATTCCATCATCTGGGAGTAAGAACCTGTGGGGAGGTATATTCTGCCCTTGGGGAGAAACTTGGTAACATACTCGGAGAAGGTAAATGTTTTAATCCATTTTGCATTTTTTTCTAATTCGGAAAAGAACTCTTCGAGCCAGTTCTGTTTATAGACCAGGTCATGCGTTCCTGGCCAGATGCCAAACTTCTCTCCGTCATCAGCCATCACTGCCAGTTTCTCTTCCTTCTCAGTCGCCTCGGACTTAAAATAGTCGATGAGTTCATTTACTGGATGAAAAGGTATGAGAAATCGCAGCTTCTCATTAATAGGAAAAATTTTGATAGAATAGCCCTGTTCCTCGGTAAGATAATATCCAAAAAGTTGTTCCTCAAAAAGGCCAGCAGACTTGAAGGGCAAATCGTCGATGATAGTATATTCTACCCCTGCCTCACAAATTGACTTTGCAAGATGTGGCTCCCAGACACGCTCTGCCAGCCACATACCTCTTGGTTCGTAATTAAATAGCCCGCGTATATATTCAGTCAATTTCATTATTTGACCAATCCTATCGCGCTCGTATAACATAGCCAGAATTGGCTCGTAGTAACCGCCGGTCATAAGTTCAATTTGCCCGGCTTGCAAAAGCCTCTTTACCTCGGAGATAAATTCTGGATGATGGTCAACAATCCAGTCCAGAAGTATTCCGCTAAAATGGAAGGTAGTTTTTATACTAGGATGTTTTGAGAGAATTTCTAGGAAGGGAAAATACGCCTTCTGGTAAGCCTGTTCAAAAATGGTCTCGAAATTGCCGATTGGTTGATGGTTATGAATACCAAAAGCGAAATTTATCTTTTTCATATTACTGAAAACTCCTTGAGAGACACTCGAAATCCAACCCCCGAAAAATTACTCTACCTCTTTCTTAATAATCTCATTATATCAACCTTCTCATCATCGGGAATCATTCTCGCTTCCAGGTGGACCCCAATTCTATCCAGTTCTTGAAAAGCTCGAACTTCTTCTTCACTGACTGAGATAGCTTTGAGAATCTGTTTCTTCCCAGGAGAGTAATGCATTCCACCGACATTTACTTCTCTTATTTTTACTCCTCCATTTATCAGATTAAGTACATCGCCAGGGGAAGCGAGAAGGAGCATCGCCCTATCCCCCTCGAATTGGCCATTTAGTATTGCCTCCTTCGCTTGAGCTATGGTTAAAATGGATACTTTGGTGTGGTCTGAAACTGCCATTAAAAACAGCGCCTTTTGCATTCGGTCACTGGCAACAAAGTCGTTGACTACAACCACATGATTGATTTTCAAGAACTTCATCCAGCTCTCAACTACCTGACCGTGAATTAACCGGTCATCGATTCGCACCAAAACCATGCCCATTATCTATTCTTCACCTTTGAGATTTTATCAAGAAACTTTTTCTTCACATCGAGAATATTCTCCTCGCCCTTCTGACGGACGAGGCGAGATAGTTCCTTTAAAGGGAGGGACTGTCGATAATTCAAGCCAGATATTAGCATAGGTAAATTAACCCCGCTGATAATTTCGACTTTCCGGTCATTAACAAATTTCAAGCTGGCATTTGCCGGTGTACCTCCAAACATATCCACAAGAATGATTTTTCCCTCGGATTGTTCGTTCGCTTCCTTTAATATCTTTCCTATCCTTTCAGTCAACGTTTCCAACCCATCCTTCTCATGTAGCGATAATGCCCACACATCTTTCTGTTCTCCCAGGATAACCTGAGCTGCTCTAACTAGCTCCCTACCAAAATCGCCATGAGTTATAACAATAAATCCAATCATTTGTGAATCAGCTCCGAAGGAGTCCGACGGCTCCATCGGGTTTCGGAGTCCTGTCGGACCTGGACTCAACAGGGGTAACTTCACTTCCCCACCATTTAAGAAATTCCTCAAGCGATGAACAAACTATTTCTGGCCTCTATCACTCCTTCCGCAACGCTCATTTTCTATGTGAATCCACCCCTCCGTGGGTGAGCGCAGAATGTCCCCCTTATATTGATGATTTTCCAATGTCACGGTACTGAATTCTAACAGGGTACTTCTTCTCCAGGGACTTCCTCAGTTCATTTACTATAATTACTGAACGGTGACGCCCTCCTGTGCAACCAACGGCTATGGTCAAATAAGATTTCCCTTCCTTAATATAGTATGGAATAAGAAATTTCAACAGGGCGAAGTACTTTTTTAAGAACTTCTGGGTAACAGAAGACCTCAAAACAAACCGAGAAACTTCCGCGTCGTTTCCAGTTAGTGGTCTCAGCCTTTCTACATAATGGGGATTGGGTAGAAAACGAGTGTCGATTACCAGGTCAGCGTCAACCGGGATACCATACTTGTAGCCAAAAGAGACTAAACTGACATTCATTGCATCGCCCTCTGACACCTCTCTGAAGCTAGAAAAGATGACCTGTTTAAATTCCTGAGGCGTAAGAGCAGTAGTATCAATGATCTTATCAGCTCGCTCCTTTATTCCCATAAGCCTCTTCCTCTCCTTGATAATAACTTCAAGTATACTTCTACCCTCACCATCCAGAGGATGTTTTCTCCGCGTTTCACTATATCTTCTTACCAGGACAGAATTGTCCGCTTCTAAGAATAGAATTTGATGAGTGAATCCCATTTTAGCCAGCTCTTCTAATGAACTGAAAAGGTCATCTAAAAAATCTCCTTCTCGAATGTCAATTCCCAAGGCGACTCTTTTTATTTTGTCCTTCAACTGTAAGCAGATCTCGGCAAATTTGGGTATTAGAGTGGTAGGCAAATTATCTACGCAGAAGTATCCCAGGTCTTCAAAATTTTTTAAGGCCAGGCTTTTCCCTGCTCCTGAAAGCCCTGTTACAATGATGAAGTTACCCTTGGCCATATATGTTCACCCTGAGTAAACCCTTTCCTGCTACTTCTTTTCCTTCTTTCGCCGGGTAATTCTTATTATTTCCTTGTCTAACTCGCCAATTGCAGAATATCCCTCTCTTCTTAACCTCTGATTCATAGCCGCCACTTCTATAATAACTGCTATGTTCCTTCCAGGACGGATCGGGATTACCAACTCCGGAACTTTAACTTCCAGAATTGTCGTATAATTCTGGTCGAAACCGAGCAATTCGTACTCTTTGGTTCTATTCCAGTCTTCTAGCCTAACTACTAGGTCAATCTTAGCGGAATTTCTTACCGCACCTGCTCCGAATATTTTTTCGACATCTATTATTCCCAGCCCTTGAACTTCTAAATAGTAGCGGATTGGCTCCTTGGCAAAGCCAATAAGAACATTGCCCTTGCGCTGTCTAATTCCTACCACCTCTCCGGCGATTAAGCGATGTCCTCTATTGATAAGTTCCAGGGCGCATTCGCTTTTGCCAATACCCGTGACTCCTAGTATCAATATTCCCAGCCCGTAGATTTCAACCATCACTCCTTGAACCGACGTAGTTAATGTAAGTCTATCTTCTAAAAAGAGAGAAAGGCGATCTATGAATGTAGAAATGGGAATCGGAGTTCTCAAGACGGGAATTTTCGCTTTCTGGGCCACTTTTATAAATCCTTCAGGGGGGCTAAAATTACTGGTAAAAATAAAACAGGGGATTCCCTTTGACAATATCCGACGGAACACAGTACTTCTTTCCTTGAAGTCTAATTTCTCTAAGTAATCCAGTTCTTCACGATCTAAAATCTGAAGCTGGCCAGAAAATAAAATATCTACGTTGCCCGATAAAGCAAGACCTAGACGATGAATTTCCCATCTGGTTATTTTACGATTTAACCCTTCTTTTCCGGCTACAAGATGCAAATCAAATTCTACGTCTTTATCTTTAAGCAATTCACTAACCAGAAGCTCTCCCATTATGGAATCACCTCTTACTTGTTTGTGCCATATATCTTTGTCAAATCAATATGTATCTTCTTCCCTGATAATCTTGATTACTTCGCTTCCCGTCTTCGCTTCCCGTAACGCTTGGCGAAAAAACTTATCCTTAAGAAGCCTGGATATCTTGGCCAGGACTTTTAAATGCATTCCCGCTGAGTCTTGTGGAGCGACCAGAAGAAAAATTATGTACACCTTTTCTCCGTCCAAAGCGTCAAACTCCACTCCTTTCTTGGATGTCCCTAATGCACATATGATTTCTGTTAGTTTGTCTGTTTTAGCATGGGGAATTGCTACCCCTTGCCCAATTCCGGTAGAACCTAATTTTTCCCTTTCTAATAGAGCGTGAAGTATCTTTTCTTTTCCATCTTCTTTTATCCTTTTTGCGGCTGCTA
>CAZTSA010000063.1:0-7508 GCA_964616885.1 uncultured Clostridia bacterium | reverse complement strand
AGGCTATTCTTCCACTGAAGGGGAAGATACTAAATGTGGAAAAGTCACGGTTAGATAAGGTGCTCTCTAATGAGGAGATCCGAACCATAATTGCTGCCGTGGGAAGCGGGATTGGCGAAGAAGAGTTTGACTTGAAAAAAGCCCGCTACCACAAGATTATTATCATGACCGATGCCGATGTGGACGGTGCCCACATCCGTACGCTGCTTCTAACCTTTTTCTATCGTCAGATGCGCCTTTTGATTGAGAATGGTTATGTGTATATAGCGCAACCACCCCTTTATAAGGTGAACAAAGGGAATCGCGAAATGTATTTAAAGGGCGAAGATGAACTGAGTAAATACCTCTTAGGCCAAGGCATGCAAGGTATAAGGCTTTTCAAGTTTAAGGATGGCAAGGAAATCTTAGAATATGAAGAAGAAAAGATCGGACAGATTCTCCAGGGACTCTTGGAGCTGGAAGGGCTTCTTAAAAAAGTCGGGAAGAAAGGGATTACATGGGAAGGTTTTTTGGAGTTGTATAAAGCGGGCAGGCTTCCCCTGTACTCTGTAATAGAAGGTGGCGGACAAGATTCTTCGCCTAAGGAGAAGTACTTGTATTCAGAGAAAGAGTTGAAAAGTTTCCGCAAGGAGCTTACGGAAAAGGAAAAGAGTAAGGAGAAAGACACGATTGGAAACGAGGAAGAGAAGGGCCCAGAAGTAAAAGACCTGTGGGAGTTAGGAAGGATAAAAGAGGTTATAGCTAACCTGGAGAAAGCGGGGCTTGATATTTCCCGATATGGCAAGGAGAATACAGAGGAGGCAATAAATAGAATAAGACGCGATGGAGAAGAATTTGATGTCCACAGTTTTCATGAGATGTTGGAGGCGGTAAAGAAGTTTGGGAAAAAGGGCGTCAGTATCCAGAGATATAAGGGTTTGGGCGAGATGAACCCTTCCCAGCTATGGGAGACGACAATGGATCCCAAGAGGAGAACCCTGCTTAAGGTTCAACTGGAAGATGCGGTGGAGGCAGATAGGATATTCACCACTCTGATGGGCGATAGAGTCGAACCGCGGAAGAATTTTATACAAACTCATGCTCCTGAAGTGAGAAACCTGGATATATAATCAAAAGAAATAGAATAGTTCGGTTTTGCACTAAAAATTCTGGTGTTTTGCCAAGCCGAACTTTTTTAGCCTAAGGGGAGATAGGGAAGAGTTGATTTTTCGCCCGCGGGGAACTTTTTACTGCTCGGAAACCTCGGCTTCTGCAGGGCGCAGAATTAAACTCGCCCCGATTTATCGGGGCTCAAACAAAATTCTGCTGGGAAGTGTCATTGTCAGCCTTGTTTCCTCGTTAAAATTCCAAGGCTCCTCAAAATCAACTTTTCCCTAAATTTTCAAGGATAAATTATGGAAGCATTTGAGAAAATCGAACCACGAACCATCGAAGACGAGATGAAAGACTCCTATATAGATTATGCGATGAGCGTAATTGTGGGTAGGGCTCTTCCCGATGTGAGGGACGGTTTGAAACCGGTGCACCGGCGTATCCTTTACGCCATGCATCAGCTCGGGTTACTTCCTAATAAGCCATATAAAAAGAGTGCCCGGTTGGTAGGTGAAGTTTTGGGCAAGTACCATCCCCACGGGGACATGGCTGTGTACGATGCTGCGGTCAGAATGGTCCAGGATTTCTCCTTAAGGTATCCTCTCATAGATGGGCAGGGTAATTTTGGCAGCGTTGATGGTGATATGGCAGCGGCAATGAGGTACACCGAATTGAGGCTGGCGAACATTGCTTCAGAAATGCTTGCCGATATTAATAAGAACACCGTCGACTTCATACCCAACTTTGACGACTCTTTAGAAGAGCCTGTGGTTCTGCCTGCCCGGTTTCCCAACCTCATGGTTAATGGTTCCTCAGGGATTGCTGTGGGAATGGCCACCAATATTCCACCCCACAACCTGGGTGAGGTAATTGATGGGATAATAATGCTTATAGAGAATGAGAACACTGAAATTGCAGACCTGATGAAAGTGATTAAAGGGCCTGACTTTCCTACAGGTGGGATAATATTTGGGAAGAAGGGGATAAGAGATGCGTACCGCACTGGGAGAGGTTCGATACGTTTGAGAGCCGACGTGGATATTGAAGAGATAGGTGGCGGCAGGCAAGCGATAGTGGTCAAGGAACTTCCCTATCAAGTAAACAAAGCTCAGCTTCTGGAGACGATAGCCAAGCTAGTAACCGATAAAAAAATAGATGGTATCAGTAACCTGCGTGATGAATCTGACCGGGCGGGGATGCGTATATTTATTGAACTGAAAAGGGAAGAGAATGGGCAGATTGTGCTAAACCAGTTATTCAATCACACGCAGCTCGAGATTAATTTCGGTGTAATCGCGCTTGCCTTAGTAAATAATGTTCCCAGAGTACTGAACCTTAAAGAGATGCTCGCCCAATACCTCGAATTCCGAAAAGAGGTCATTACTCGGCGCACGAGGTTCGACCTGGAGAAGGCTGAAGAGCGAGCCCACATTCTGGAAGGCTTAAAGAAAGCAGTGGAAAATCTAAATAAAGTGATTGCTATTATAGAAAAATCGAAAGACGCTGATGACGCAAGAAATTCTTTGATGGAAAATTTCAAATTCACTAGAGCTCAAGCCCAGGCAATTCTCGATATGAGACTGCACCAGCTGACTGGTTTAGAGCGAGACAAGATATTGGAAGAGTATGTAGAACTGATCAAGAGCATAGAGCAGTTTAAGGCAATCCTTGCCACCCCTAGAAAAGTTCTGGACATTATCAAGAATGAATTAACAACTGTAAAGGAGAAATACGGAGACAAAAGGAGAACAAAGATTAAGGCTCAGGCTATAGAAATGGACGTGGAGGATCTGATTCCCGAGGAGGACGTGGTTGTCACTATTTCTCATGCCGGCTATGTTAAGCGGCTCCTTGTCTCTACATATCGTGCTCAGAGAAGGGGAGGTAGAGGGATTACGGGAATGGTGACCAGGGAAGAAGACTTTATAGAGAGCATATTTGTCACCACAACCCACAGCTATATGCTATTCTTCACCGATATTGGTAAAGTCTACTGGCTGAAAGTTTATGAGATTCCAGAGGCTACTCGAACGGCGAAGGGCAAGGCCATTGTAAATATGGTAAGGCTATCTTCCCCAAGAGAGTCTATTACAGCCATGGTAGCTGTAAGAGACTTCGGCAAAGAGGAAGATAAATACTTGTTGATGGTAACTGGCGATGGAGTAATAAAGATGACTTCCTTGAAAGAATATTCGAATCCCCGTCAAGGCGGCATAGTAGCAATAAAACTGGGCAAGGGAGATAGTCTCATCGATGTTAAACTTACTGATGGGAAGGAAGAAGTAATCATCGCCACGAGAAAAGGGAAAGCCATCCATTTTCGCGAAGAGGAGGTACGTGCTATTGGTCGTACAGGACAGGGAGTAAGGGGTATAAGGCTGGGTAAAGGAGACGAAGTCGTCGGTATGGAGATAGTGAAGAAAGGCGATACTCTCTTAACTGCGACATCTAATGGTTATGGAAAGAGGACGCATGTGGAAAAATATAGGCTACAAGCACGAGGCGGCAAGGGCGTTATTAACATAATAACCGACCAGAGGAATGGTGAGGCGGTGGGGATAAAAAATGTGGGCGAGGGTGACGACGTAGTTTTAGTCACCTCCAGGGGTCTATTCATACGTCAACCTGTAAAAGGGATTCGTCTCGCAGGCAGAAGTACCAAAGGGGTGAGGCTAATCAGACTCGAAGAAGGGGATAGATTAGTTGCCATTGCCGGCGTGGCCAAAGAAAATGAGGAGAAAAAGTGAAGAAGTTTGAAATAATTGACCATACTGCAGATATCGGTATCAAAGCATATGGTAAGGACCTGGCCGAGCTATTTGCAAACGCAGCTTACGGGATGGCAAGTTTGATTACAGATTTGGAGAAGGTGAAGCCTGAACATTCACAGAATATTGCGGTGAAGGCAGAAAATAGAGAGGAACTACTGGTCTCCTGGCTGAACGAGATAATCTTTCTTTTCGCTTCCAGGAGGATGCTCTTCTCAAAATTTGAGGTTTCAGAGATAAATGAGAAACATTTGCGGGCAAAGATATTTGGAGAAGAGTTCGATACCGCCAGGCACGAGATAGAAACTGAGTTCAAAGCAGCCACTTACCACCGGCTGAAAATTTCAAAGCGAAAGAGAAACAATTCTACCCTCCCTGAAGAAATCTTGCAGGCAGAAGTGATATTTGACATTTAACAGGAGAACACCATGGCAGAAGAGTGGCAGGGCATAGTGCAGAAGATTGACGACTATAGATGGTTACTTCCTAAGAAAGAAGGGATGAGGGTGCCCGGATTGATATATGCCAGTGAAAGGATGCTGGACCACATCAGAATGGATAAAACTCCCGTCCAGGTAGCCAATGTGGCCTATCTTCCTGGAATCGTAGGCAAATCTCTGGCTATGCCAGATATACACTGGGGCTATGGGTTTGCCATTGGTGGAGTGGCAGGAATGGACATTGAAGCTGGAGGCGTAATTTCACCAGGAGGAGTTGGTTATGATGTCAACTGTGGAGTGAGGCTACTCAGGACGAATTTGAAGGAAAAGGATGTTCGTCCTAAACTTCAAGAGTTAATCTCTGCGTTGTTCATAAACATTCCTTCAGGAGTGGGCTCTAAAGGAAGAATAAAGATCTCCTCACAAGAGGTAATGGAAGTCCTGGAAAAGGGTAGCCAGTGGGCAATAAAGAGAGGCTATGGGCTTCCCGAAGATGCTCCACATACTGAAGAAAAGGGCTCTATGGTGGAGGCTGACCCTACAAAAGTGAGCCAGAGAGCTTTAGAAAGGGGAAGGCCACAACTGGGCACATTGGGAGCAGGGAACCATTTCCTGGAAATCCAGGTTGTGGAGGATATATATGAGGAAGGGATTGCTGAGGTTTTTGGCATATTCGCTGGGCAGATTACGGTGATGATACATACTGGCTCGAGAGGTCTGGGTTATCAGATTTGTGATGATTACCTGAGAGTTATGGGCACTGCCGTAAGAAAATACAACATCAGTCTCCCAGACCGACAACTGGCCTGTGCGCCAGTAAAGTCGGAGGAAGGTCAGGACTACCTGAAAGCAATGAGGTGTGCAGCCAATTATGCCTGGGCAAACAGGCAGTGCATAATGCACTGGACGAGAGAGACTTTCGAAAGGGTCTTAAAGATCGGTCCCAAGGACCTGGGAATGGTCCTGATATACGACGTGGCACACAATATTGCAAAGATTGAGGAGCACCAGGTAGATGGAAAGAAGAGAACACTTTGCGTTCACAGAAAGGGTGCGACGAGAGCCTTCCCGGCAGGACATCAGGATGTGCCTGAGGATTATAGCAGTGTGGGACAGCCGGTTATTATACCGGGTACAATGGGCTCTAACTCTTATGTTCTGGTGGGTACCCAGAGAGCTATGCAGGAAACATGGGGAAGTACATGCCACGGTGCGGGAAGAGTAATGTCCAGAACAAGAGCTTTGCACGAAGTTCGGGGGCAAGAGTTACAGAGGGAGCTTGGAAAGAAAGGGATAATTATTCAGGCAAAAGGATATAAAACACTAGCAGAAGAAGCGCCCAGCGCCTATAAAGACGTCGATGAAGTAGTTGATGTCTGCCACAATGCGGGAATTTCCAGGAAAGTTGCCAGGACGAGACCGATTGGAGTGATTAAAGGATAACATGCTCGATTTGAAATTTATTAGAGAAAATATAAAAAAAGTTACCAGGGGCTTAAAGGAAAGAGGAGAGAAAATTTCACTTGATGAACTTATCGAGTTGGATAATGAGCGGAGGAAAATTTTAGTAGAAGTAGAAAAGTTAAAGCATAAAAGGAATGAGCTTTCGGAAAATGTGGGAAAATCGAAGAAGGAAGGGAAGGATGTCAAGGAACTCATTGAAAAGATGCGGGAAGAGGTGCAGAGAATTTCCTTGACGATAAAAGAAGATTTGGGCCAGAAATTAAAGGAGATAGAGAAGAAGATAAGAGATATACTTCTTATGGTCCCGAACCTACCAGATGAGTCAGTGCCGATAGGGAAGACGCCTGGAGAGAATAAGGTTGTAAGAGAAGGGGAACCGAGGAAAAGAACGTTCAATTTTGAGCCTCGGGAACATTGGGAGGTTGGGGAGAGTTTGGGAATCCTGGACTTCCCCCTCGCTTCCAGGATTTCCGGTTCCAGATTTGCCCTGTTGCGAGGAGAAGGAGCGAGGTTGGAAAGGGCACTGATCAATTTCATGCTTGATTTACATACCAAAAGAGGGTATACTGAAGTATTGCCGCCATTTATGGTAAGTGAGGAGAGCATGATGGGAACGGGGCAACTGCCCAAATTTTCGATAGAACTTTACAGGTGCAAAGACGATGACCTCTATCTAATTCCCACGGGTGAAGTGCCTTTGACCAATCTGCACAAGAATCAAATTCTATATGAGAAAGAGTTGCCTTTGAATTATGTAGCTTATACGCCGTGTTTTCGTAGAGAGGCTGGCTCGTACGGGAAGGATACTAAAGGATTGATCAGGAATCACCAATTTAACAAGGTTGAACTGGTGAAGTTTACCAGGCAGGAAGATTCCTATGAGGAACTGGAAGTTTTAGTATCCGATGCTGAGAGGGTTTTACAATTGCTGGAGATTCCTTATCGGGTCGTAGCGCTGTGCACGGGTGATTTAGGGTTTGGGGCAGCCAAGACTTACGACCTTGAAGTCTGGATGCCTGGCGAAAACAGGTGGCGAGAGGTCTCCTCTTGCAGTAACTTTACAGACTTTCAGGCAAGGAGAATAAACATCAAGTATAAGAAGGAAGGAAAGGGAACACTAGAATATGTTCATACATTGAATGGCTCTGGGCTGGCCATTGGTAGAACGTTTGCCGCTATTTTAGAGAATAATCAAACCGAGGAAGGAGCAGTAATCGTTCCCCAAGTTCTCCGGCCCTATATGAATGGATTGGAGTTAATAGATAGAGACTAAAATGGGTATGGAAGCATGGAAAACTAATAGTAAAGTGAGAATAATTTTGAGCAAGAACTGGATTGATGGGACGAGACTCTTAGTGAATACGGTAAAGAACACAGTGTGTATCAAAGGAGAACTATTCTTTACAGGGGGCAAGGTAGATGGAAATAGTGAATTTGTAGTTTCCAATCAATTAAGGAAAGCAGAAAGAGAAATCCTTGCCCTCCGTGACGTAAGACATGTCGACTGGAAGCTCACTGCGTGGCGCAAATCAAAGAATAGATGGGAAAGAGAAGGATTGATACCTCCAGAGGAAAAGAAGACGTAAGTGGAAGGGTGGCCGAGCGGTTGATGGCGCTGGTCTTGAAAACCAGTTTCCGAGTAATCGGAACGTGAGTTCGAATCTCACCCCTTCCGTTTGATTCACAGGAGAGATTCGAAGCCCGCGAACGCCGAGGTCATCCGAGGAAGAGCGAAGGATGAGCG
>CAZTSA010000062.1:0-7793 GCA_964616885.1 uncultured Clostridia bacterium | reverse complement strand
CAGGTTTAGTTTCCTGGGTGCAGCTATAGCTACTCTTCTCTCAATCTGTATATTTTTGACTCTGCAGTATGGATTTGTTTCCAAGAACTTATTCAGACTAAACTTCTTTCAGTTCGCGGGGAAACCAGTCATCTCCGCGGCTTTTATGGGGATAGTTATTTTATTAATGAGGCAATTTGGCGTATTTGTCGCCGTGCCTGTCGCGGCGTTAACTTACCTCTTATTCCTGTTTGTACTCAGGACATTTTCTCAAACTGACCTGCAACTTTTCCGAAGGCTATGGGAAAGACAAGCCGGGTTAACGGTACTACGAAGTCAGGGTTCAGGTGAATACAACCCTGGAAAACAATGACATGCTAAGAATGAATGGACGATTGAGCTATGCGGGTAGTCATATACACCTTTGACCATATAGAATACACTATACAATTGGCCGAAGCCTTGTCCA
Organism: uncultured Clostridia bacterium; assembly: GCA_964616885.1. Lineage (GTDB taxonomy): Bacteria > UBA6262 > WVXT01 > WVXT01 > WVXT01 > CAZTSA01. The sequence goes on along the minus strand of CAZTSA010000062.1, from coordinate 7,345 downwards.
AGCTGGAAGAGGTAATGCTTATGGTGCCTGAGGATAAACCGGGATTGTCCATAGATTGGTTCAAGGAGGTATTGGCAGATAACTTCAGCGTAGAACCCTATTATCAACCCAGACTCCGCTATCCAACGAATCTGTTAGCTGTGTATAGAATAGTCAAGAAAATAAACGACTTCAATCCAGACATTGTACACTTGCAGGGTGAACATCCGTGGTTTAACTTAATATTGCCTTTTTTAACCCGAAAATACCCTCTGGTAGCGACAATTCACGATGTTATACCGCACATTGGTGACGCAAAGTCAAGAAAAATTCCACCATTCATATATAGATTGCCAGCGATGTATGCCGAAGAAATAATTGTCCATGGCGAGAAACTGAAGAGAGAACTGATGGAAAAGTCCAAGAAATCATCAGATAGAGTTCATGTTCTGCCTCGCGGCACTAATTCTATTTACCTCAGGTTTCGCCAGAACAATGTAGAACAGGAAGACCATTCGGTTTTGTTCTTTGGCAGGATTTATGAATATAAAGGATTGCGTTATTTAATCGAAGCAGAGCCACTCATTACAGACAAAGTTCCTGAAGCAAAGATAGTCATAGCGGGTATGGGTGAAGACCTGCGAAAATATTTGAGAATGATGGTGCATAGAGAAAAATTCATTATTCATAATTGTGTTATATCCAGTGAGAAGGTGGCAGAATTATTCCAGAGGGCTAGTGTGGTAGTAGTGCCCTATATTGAAGCGTCGCAAAGTGGAATAGTTCCCCTGGCTTATGCATTCAAGAAGCCAGTGGTGGTAACTAACGTGGGAAGCATTCCAGAAGTCGTTGAAGACGGAAAGACAGGCTATATCGTTCCTCCCAGAGACCCGGAGAAACTGGCAGAAGCCATTATTGACCTATTGATGGATAGGGAAAAGCGAAAGGAAATGGGTGGGAACGGATATCGAAAGACAGAGGAGGAACTCTCTTGGGATAATATTGCGGCAAAAACAGTCGAGATATATAGAAAAGCGCTGCGGGATAGATTCGGGAGTCATCGCTAGAAATAGGAAAGAGATTTAACGTGAGCCCTAAAAGATATAAGAAATTTTCAAAAGGGATATATATTCTCGGTTTATCTCTTGCGGCAGTGATACTCGCGGTCGCTGCTATTTATCTGATAAATATTCATAACATAAATCGAGATTATTACGAAAGAGACTATACCAAAGGTGAGGTCGTATTACGCAAATTCCCTTATCCCTATAAGGCGGCGATGGCCATTTCCAGCGATATTGACGGAACTACGACCAAAGAAGAGTTCCTGGAAATTCAAGGTTTCCTGAACACCGAAGAGAAAACCAGTATGGGAGAGGGGGTGGGGCTGGAAATTGGCAATAGCTTTATGGTTTACGCGCCAACTACCTGCGCGTTCTCCTATTTTTCCGGAGATTCCGGGGACGCTCAAGTCATAAAAAACTATATTCGGGCCGGATATATAGATTCGTTGCACTCCTACGGAGAAAAATTGGATTTTTCTCGAGAGGATGCAATCAAAGCAATAAGAGAACTGGAAAATAATCGTTGCCAGGTTGATGTGTGGGTGGACCACGCCAGAACTCCGGACAACCTGGGCGATGATACTACTTTTGGTTTAGGTGACCATCCCGACTCAGGTGCCTATCACGCTGATTTAACGGTTGACTATGGAATTAAGTTCGTGTGGCTGGGCAGAGTTACAATGGTAATCGGTCAATCTGCACCCATAAGTCTAAGAACATTTTCTTTAATCTATGATTCTAATCATCCCATTAGTTCTTTAATAAATATGGGAAAAGAATTTGCCAAGAATTTCTTGGCTGTCCTGGGAAATAGAAAATATGCCATGCACAGGACTTATGACCTTGTAAGGATAGCCAGATTAGACGATGGGCAAAAAGTCTACGAATTCATTAGGTTTGACAATTATTGGAAAGGAGTTGCCACAGGTGCTACTTCGAGGCGACTGGCATACGTAATTTCCAGCCGCACGCTTGACAGGTTGAAGGAAGTCGGTGGTTACATGATTGTGTATACGCATCTAGGGAAGAATTCCGACTGTTCAGAGGTAATTGCAAAAGAGACACAAATTGCATTGCGTCAGTTAGCAGGCGAGTTCAAAAAGGGGAATATTTATGTTACTACCACTTCCAGGCTACTGAATTATTACTTTATTCACAGTTATCTAGACTGGTCATACCGAACTATGGGTGATGAAATAATAATTAGAATCTCCCGGGTGCAAGACCCAGTATTTGGCTCTTTCATTCCTGCTGTCAGAGATTTGCGGGGCATCACGTTTTACGTTCCCAGTAAAGATAAAGTCAGGGTTTATATCGGCGATAAGGAAATAGCAAATATTCAAAGAAATCAAGCTGACCATATACAAAGAGAAAGCATAACAATTTTGTAAAAAAAAGGGGACAGGCTACTTTTCCAGGAGTGGGCTATGCCAGGCATTGCAGGCATTATAGACCTTTCATCTACAAGGGATCAGTCTAAACAATTGGAACAAATAGAGAGAATGTGTAGCTCGCTGAAAAGCTGCGAATGGTATAGGTCTGAGACATACACGGAAGGACCTCTGGCTCTCGGGCAGGTGGACTATGGAACCTTTAGCAGAGATTTGAAACCCGTAATGGGTAGCACTGGCCGTTATACATTACTCTTTCACGGTGAGATTTACAATTACGAAGAGCTAAAACAGGATATTACCGCTACAGAGTCTCCATCCACTACAAAACTGATACTGGCACTTTATGAAAAATACGGAAATGATTTTGTCTTTAAATTGAAAGGTTCTTTTAACTTAATCATTTGGGATTGGAAGGAAAGAAAGTTAACCGTTATGAATGATAGGTATGGGCTGCGGCCGATTTACTACGCACAGCGTAACAGTCAACTTTGCATAGCTTCAGAAGTAAAAGCGATCTTGAACTATGACGGCATCTCAAAAAATATTGACCACTCTGCTATCGCCAGCTTACTCTTCTTTGGTTTTGTAATGGGAGATAGAACCTATTTTCAATCAATAAAAACGCTCCCCGCCGCTTCTATTCTGGTTTTCCAAGATAATGAGATTTCCATCTCTAATTACTGGGACTTCAATTTTTCGGACAAAAGAGAGGGCAAATCTCAGAATTACTACGAAGAAAGACTCGGTCAGCTTATTTTGCAGGCGGTAGAAAGACACGTAAAAGATAGGCTTAGAATCACCGTTCCCTTAAGCGGTGGATTGGATTCCAGGACTATCGCCGCAAGTATAGACAGGGAATGCCATCCAATAAATACCGTCACGTTTGGAACTGAAGATATGGATGACGTCAAGATTGCCCGGAGGGTATCAAATGCATTGGGTACTAACCATAATTATCTGGAAATTTTGCCAGAGGACATAATAAATAACGCAGAAAAAATAGTAAACATAACTGATGGAATGATATCCTTTCTCCATTCTAACGGAAATATGAAACTTGAGTTAATAAGAGATTACACTGACGTCTGTCTTGATGGCATGCAGCCCTTTGGAAGCTTTTTCAGCCCCCTCGACATTTTCAAAAAGAAAGAGAGACTATTACTTGCTGATTATCTCTTCCAGCCAGTAGCGACTGAGTTAGCAAAGTCTCTCCTTATAGACTCTTACTATGAAAGGGTCAAAGATTATCCATGGGAGCTCATTCGAGATACCGCCCGAAAATGCAAGTTTACATCCGCGAGTAGCATCATAGATTATTCAATTGCCAGTGAATATGTCCGGCGCTTTGTAAATTATGGCAATCTAGTTAAGAGAAGCCATGTAGAAGTAAGGAGTCCGTTTTTTGATAACGACCTGGTTGACTTTATGGTTGCTACTCCTCCTCACGAAAGAAGATATCAATATCTCTACACCCGGACTTTTTCCCGGCTTTTTCCTGAACTGTCAAAGATTCCATGGGAAAAAACTGGCTTGCCCGTTGATGACACCAATAGCTTTCGTAAGATGACGATGTGCTTAATCAAAAAACGTTTGAAGAAAAAGATATACGCCGGGATTTCTTCCGTTAATCTATTTGCCAAGTATACTCAATGGTCAAGAGAAGACGGAAATTTAGTTAGCTTCATCTTGAGCAAGTTACTGGATAGAAAAGCTCATAATAGAAGTTTTCTAAATACTAGTACGTTGCAATGTGTCCTGAAGGAGCATATTCAAGGCAAACGCAATCATATAGAACTTATCTCCCGGCTATTAACTCTTGAGTTGTGGGGCAGACTTTTTGCAAATTGAGGTGTGATGAACAGATGAGGGTCCTGGTTGTCAGCAATATGTATCCCGGGAAGAATTCCCATCTGGGGATTTTCATAAAGCAACAGGTGGAAGAATTGGAGGCGAAAGGTTTAGAAATAATAAAAGTGGTGAAGAATAAGAAAGGCTCTTTCGCCTATTTTCCTTTTTTCTTGAAGTATATCGCCTGTTTGCTTTTTGGTTCTTACGACATTATCCACGCTTATTACGGATTTCACTCCGCGCTCCCCGCGGCAATTATAAAGAGGAAGCCCCTGGTAATAACATTCGTGGGGAGTGATGCCTTAAGGGAGCCGTCACGGAACAGGGTCTATCGCATATTACAAAGATTTGTTGTAACTCGGGCTGACCATATTATTGCGGTTAGCAACCAGGTAAGAAATGTCCTGATTGATGAGCTTGGGGGAGAATTTAACAAGATATCTCTGATTAGTTTCGGAGTCGATTTTGACCTTTTCCAACCGATACCTGGAGAGATAGCGAGAAAACAACTGGGCTTGCCCTTTGATAAGAAACTTGTTCTTTTCCCCAGTAGTCCCAAAAGAATTGAAAAAAGATTCGATATCTTCAAAAGGGCGATAGAATTGCTACAGAAGGGCAGTCACGATATTGCGCCTGTAATTTTGAGCAATAATGGGCGGCCTTACTCCGAAGTCCCCCTGATAATGAACGCCTGTGATGTATTGGTGTTAACCTCTGATTCAGAAGGTTCTCCTACAGTAATAAAGGAGGCTATGGCTTGTAACTTACCTATTGTGTCTGTTGACGTTGGTGATGTCGGAGAGATGATCAAGAATACTGAGAACTGCCACATTTGCCAGCAGGATCCAGTTGATATTGCGGAAACAGTAGAATTGGCACTAAAGCAAGCCATGAGAACTGGGGGAAGGGAAAGAATTAGCCACCTATCATCTAAGAAAATCTCAGCGCAGATAATAAGTCTTTACAAAAAGATAACTGAGAGTAACTTATGCGAGTGCTAATCACAGGAATAGCTGGTTTCAGCGGGCTTCATCTAACTGAGTACATATTGTCGCAGGTCAAGGATGACGATAATATAGATTTATACGGCATTGACATTGAGAGAAATGTCAGCAAAGAAGGAGAGTCACTCCTGGATAATGTGAGGTTCTTTGCCTGTGACATCTTAGATGAAGAAGAACTGAAAAAAACGATAAGACAAGTTGGACCCGACAGGATTTTTCACCTGGCCGGTCTAACTTCTAATTCTAGTGCATCTGTAAAGAAATTTTACGCTACAAATGTTTTCGGAACCGTCAATTTGCTGGAAGCGGCTCGAGAGTTAAGAAACGGCTCTCTGGTTCATATTGCCTGCTCGAGTGCGGAATACGGATTAATAGCTGAAAGTGAAAATCCTATTACGGAAGATAACCGTTTTCATCCCGTAAGCACATACGCAATAAGTAAGCTTGCTCAGGATATGACAGGGTATCAATATCATAAGAATTACGGACTAAGGGTTATTAGAACAAGAGCTTTCAATGTCACTGGACCTGGAGAGAAAGAAAATTTTGTTTGTTCCAGCTTTGCCCGGCAAATAGCGCTTATTGAAAAGGGCAAACAGGAACCAACAATCTATGTTGGTAATTTGGAAACCAGGAGAGACTTCGTAGATGTCAGAGATGCTGTGAGGGCTTATTGGCTGGCATTGGATAAAGGAATTTCGGGGGAAGTCTATAATGTTTGTTCAGGAAAGGTGCACTCCATAGGCGAAATCCTGGACATTCTATTGAGTATGACCGACGAGGATATCACCGTTAAGCAAGAGACCGAAAGAATGCGGCCTTTCGATATCCCCTTACAAGTGGGAAGTTTTGAAAAGCTTCGCCAGCAAACAGACTGGAAGCCCGTTATCTCCATCGAGGAAACATTAAAAGATTTGCTGAACTGTTGGCGGAAAGAAGTGTGAGAACAAAGGAGAAAAGTTTATGGACTGGCAAGGGAAAACTGTTCTGGTAACTGGTGCTGGAGGGTTTATCGGCAGCCATTTGACAGAAAGGCTGGCTGGTTTGGGAGCAAAAGTTAGGGCTTTTGTCCGTTACAACTCGCGTAACGATTGGGGCTTAATAGAGATTTTACCTTCAGAGGTTAAACAGAAAATCCAGGTAATTACCGGAGATCTGAGAGATTCCGAGACTTGTAGAAATGCGATGAACGGGGTGGATACCGTTTTCCACCTCGCAGCTTTAATCGCTATTCCCTACTCATATGTCCATCCTAGAGAGGTCGTGGAAAATAATATTATGGGAACGCTGAATATTTTGAATGCCGCAAAGGAATACGAAGTAGAGAAAATAATCCATACATCGACGAGCGAAGTTTATGGCACAGCACAATATGTCCCTATTGACGAGAAACATCCGCTGCAAGGACAATCGCCATATTCAGCCAGCAAGATAGGAGCGGACAAGCTCGCAGAAAGCTTCTATCGTTCATACGATTTGCGAATCACTACACTAAGGCCATTCAACACTTATGGTCCAAGACAATCAGCAAGGGCAGTTATCCCAACAATAATTACTCAAGCATTGGCTAAAGATGAAGTAGTACTTGGCTCCTTGTGGCCAACAAGGGATTTCTCCTACGTGGACGACATAGTTGATGGCTTTATTAGATCAGGTGAATCAAAAAATTGTGTCGGGGAAGTTATTAATATGGGTTCCGGCTTTGAGATTTCCATCAAGGATTTGGCGGACAAGATTATTTCTTTAATGGGGAAGAAGGTAAGGATAGTCTCCGATGCAAAACGGGTCAGACCAGCAAGGAGTGAGGTGGAAAGGTTAATTGCCGATAATTCCAAGGCAAGAAAGTTACTTGGTTGGGAGCCGAGGATTTCTCTGGATGAAGGCCTGAAAAAGACTATAACGTGGTTTTCCGATTCTCCAGAGAGGTATAGACCCGACATCTACAATATCTAAGAGGTCAAGATGGACGCAATTATCCTGGCCGGAGGCAAAGGAACGAGATTAGCGCCATATACGACAATTTTCCCGAAACCTCTAATGCCCATAGGAGATATGC
>CAZTSA010000061.1:1524-8102 GCA_964616885.1 uncultured Clostridia bacterium | reverse complement strand
TATGGATGTAAATATCCTGTTATTCGTGGTATTCCACGGTTTGTTTCAGAAGAAAGTTATACAGAAAGTTTTGGTTTTCAGTGGAGGAAACATAGCCAGATTTATATGGGCAATGATAGACAAATAGCCATCTGGGAATTATTCAAAAGAAAGACTGGGTTGGATGGAAACGAGATTAAAGGAAAGATGTTTTTGGATGTTGGAGTGGGAACGGGCGGCTATGCTAAAACAGTAATTAGTAGAGGAGGCAGAGTTATCGGTATTGATTTAAGTCTTGCGGTAGAATCAGCTCAAGAAAATATTGCTAATCATATCAACTGCAATATAATCCAGGCAGATTTGTTCGCTCTCCCTTTTAAGAGAGAAGTATTTGATGGTATATACAGTATTGGTGTCTTACATCATACCCCTAATTGTAAAAAGGCTTTTCAGGGACTGATTCCTTTTCTTAAGAAAGGTGGAGTAATCTCCATCTGGGTTTATTCGGTTCAGCAAGGATTGAAAATATTTCTCTCAGAAAAATTAAGAAAAATTACAACAAAGATGCCTCCAAAATTACTCTATTATTTATGTTCTATTGCTATCGCATACTATTTTATATATAAAATTCCAATCCTGGGAAAAATAATATACAAAATCACTCCTCCTATATCAGTAGAGCCCAATTGGGAAGATAGAATACTTGATACATTTGATTGGTACTCTGCCACATACCAATCTAAACATACTTATCCAGAAGTATATAGATGGTTTAAGGAATGTGGACTGGTCGACATAGAACTATTAGATGTTCCTGTTGGAATGAAGGGATATAAACCTAAACATTCTGCACAGAGGGGCTGATGCTGAAGCAGCTAAAAAAAGTATAACTGACAGATTGGTAGTTAATGAGTAGTTATTCTTATTAATTGTATTCTTGCTAGCGAGTTTTTTGAGAATTTTGTATGCCTGTTATTGAACAGGAAGAGCAAACAAATGCTAATGGACGTTGATTAAGTATCGGTTATAGATGAACACTCTTTATGAAAGTGCTTTCGAGGGAAATATGGCTGGCAAATTAGTAATCAAGGTAGTGGGGATTAAAGGGAAATGCCCTGTATATAATGTCGGGGATAGGATTGTGTTGGACGAAGGGTATAAATTAAATCTTAAAGAGACCAAGAATATCTGTATGCATTCTCTGGCTTCAGTTATTCCTTATTATAATGCCTTATATAATGGTGTCGCACCGGAGAAATTGGGGCTCGCAAACAAAGAAGGAAAGGCTTGTGTCCAGTGCTTGGATCCTTGCGAAATTACTGGTGGTGGGACAGTGATATTTCAATTTGAGCTACTGAGGTCAAGGTGAAAGAATCTGTAAAAGGTATCAAGGATTTTTTTTCTGCATTGGAATGCGAATACAGTGGTAATAATCCCTTTCTAGATTCCGGAGAATATAGAGTTTTTAGAAATTACTACGGTTCCTTTAGCAATAAGGTTCGTCGATGTCTTTATAAGAATCTGTACCAGAGTCGGCTTCGCTATGTAACCGATTTACTACATAACCTAAAGAGCCCTGATGTTTTAGATGCGGGCTGTGGCTTAGGCTCAGAATCCCTTCTCTTCTCTTTTCTGGGAGCAAGTGTAGCGGGAGTGGATTTGAATGAGAGGAGATTGAAAATAGCAGAGAAAAGGAAGTTATTTTACAGACATTTGATTAAGGGGAAAGTAAAATTTGTCCTTGGTAATGTATTTGAGGTTATTAAAAAGCAAAAGTTTGATATAGTATGGATGAACGAGGCTATTTCACATATTCATCCTGCGGAAGATTTTTTGAAGTTAGTTTATCGGCAGCTAAATCCTGGGGGCAGGATTGTGATTTCTGAGGGGAACGGAAGTAATCCCTATATCCTTCTCCAACGGTTCCTGAGAACAGGACATTTATCTTGGACTTCCCATTTCGTCCAGAGGCCAGGCCTGCATAAGGAAGTTGGGTATGCTGTAGAAAGGTTATTTACATGTAAACAGATTACAAATATTCTTAAAGAAGTGGGCTTTTTCATAGGACACTTGGAGTTTACACCTCTTATGCGTACCTTTCTCATTATGAATCATGAGATATCCGGGCTGACAGGTAGATTTGAGCGATGGTTAGAGAGACAGAAATTTAGTAGAGTTGCTGCTTTGAGTTATCGAATAGAAGGCAGGGTAGATTAGTGTTATCATAAATGGGAAGGCTTTCTTCAGACCTTCTTCAATGAAGTTCTAAATTTGGATTTTGGCAATGACATTGAGACGCATTAATTTATTACAGGTAGTTCCAGGATTAACGGTGGGGGGTACGGAAAGAATGTTCGTGCAATTCCTCCCACTGTTTGATAATGCCAGATATAATCTTTCTGTTTGTTGCCTTAAGGGCCCGGGGCCTCTGTCCCGTGAGTTAAGAGAAAAAGACATAAAGGTGGAATACTTAAATATGCCGAGGCGTCCGGGTTTCTTAATTCTTCTGGACAGTTTAAGGGCTGTTATCAAATTGGTCTTCTTGATGAAGGAAATGAAAATCGATATCGTCCATTCTTACCTTTTTCGTGCAAATATATTGTGCCGTATAGCTGCAAAATTGGTTGGGGTGCCGGTGGTGATCTCTTCAATGAGGGGTATAGAAGTGACCCGCAAGTGGCCTCTCTTTCTGGAGAGACTGACTTCCCCACTTGTAGACCAGTTTGTTGCAGTTTCCGATTCCATAAGGATTTACATTATTGAAAAGGGCCACATATATGCCAGTAAGATAGTGACTATCCGCAACGGAATCAAGTTTAGTGAAACGAATATCAAGCCAATAGAAAGAGCGGAATTTGATTTAAATCAAGATGTAGCAATTATCGGCGCGGTGGCTCGATTGGCAAAGGAGAAGGGACACCAGTATTTATTAAATGCTGCCAGGATCGTGGTAAGGGAATACCCCAATGTGCACTTTCTTATTGTGGGAGATGGGCCCCAAAGGTACGAGTTAATCAAGCTAGCATTAAGTATGGGATTGAAGAGATATGTTACCTTTACTGGCTACAGGAGAGACGTACTCTCCATTTTATCTCTTTTCGATATCTTTGCCGTGGGAACAGTCTGGGAGGGATTATCCATGGTAATTCTGGAGGCAATGGGAATGGCCAAGCCTGTAGTTACAACAAATGTGGGGGGAAATTCTGAAGTAGTCGTTGACGGGGTTACGGGATTTCTGGTACCTCCTCGCGATCCAGAGGCTTTAGCTGATAGAATACTAACATTATTGAAGGATGAGAATTTGAGGAAACAGATGGGCGCTGCTGGGAGAAGAAGGATAGAAGAGAAATTTACGATGGAAAAAATGGTAAGTGAAATCGAAAGCCTTTATGAGAAATTACTTGTCAAGAGAACGGGAGAAAGAAGAGGTAATAACCTTTGATTTCCAGAAAGATAGAGAAGATATTACTTATCCAGCCACCGTATGACATTTTAAGGATTGAACCGAAGACTGCTCAGCCTCCACTGGGATTGGCCTATCTCGCTGCCGCTTTAGAGAAAGACTATGAGGTAAAGATACTGGATGCTGTTGTGGAAGGTTATGAAAATGAACAACTTATTGATAGGGAGTTCAAAAGATACGGTCTAAGTTTCGATGACATAAAAGCGGAAATAGAAGAATTTAATCCGGATATTGTGGGAGTTTCTTGCCTTTTTTCTACTCAGGCAGAAAATTCTCATACAGTAGTCAGGCTTGCCAAAGAGGTAAGTCCGAACATAGTCACGCTATTTGGCGGGGCGCACCCATCGGCACTTCCGGAGTTGGTAATGGAAGACCCCAATATTGACTTTGCCATAATTGGCGAGGGTGAGTATACCACCAAGGACTTACTCAGGGCGCTGGAGGCCGGAAGTGGCTTTTCGGCGCTGGATGGATTGGCTTTCAGAGAAAATGGAAACGTAAGAATTTTGCCCAAGACGAGCTATATTGAAGACATAGATAAACTACCTTTTCCGGCCAGACATTTGCTTTCGATGGAGAAATATTTTAAAATAAATACTCCTATGGGAACCACCGCTCGCAGAATGCCCAATACCTGCATTTCGACATCGAGAGGATGCCCTGCAAATTGTATTTTCTGTTCGATACATACGGTTTGGGGGAGGAGATACAGAACTCGTACGCCAGAAAGTGTAATAGGCGAAATAGAACTATTAATAGACAAATGGGGGCTGAAGGAATTACAGTTTTATGACGATAACCTGACATTCGATAAAGCAAGGGCTCTCCGTATTTTTGACGAAATGATTAAAAGAAGACTTAATCTCTTATGGACTACTCCCAATGGCGTTGCTATTTGGGCCCTTGATGAGGAGTTGTTGACGAAAATGAAGGAGAGTGGGTGCTATAAAGTAAGTCTGGGGATAGAGTCTGGCGATGACTATGTTCTGCACCGCATAATTCAGAAGCCCCTGGAACTCAAGAAGGTGAGGCCGGTAATCAATTTTTGCAGGGAATTGGGGATGGCTATAGACGCATTTTTTGTGGTCGGTTTTCCCGGGGAGACCAGGGAGCAGATGAAAAAGACTTTAAGCTTTGCCCGAAAACTGAAAGTGGATAACCTGAATATTACTATTGCCACTCCGCATCCCGGCACCCGTCTTTACGAGATTTCTCAAAGAGAAAATTATCTCAGGCCAAACTTCAACTTTAAAGTCATCAGATCCCGCAGAGGTCAAATTGATACTCCTCAGTTTACTGCTCGAGAAGTGGAGAAAATGGTCTCCAGGGTTAACTTTATTTCTCGCCTAGAACTTTTCTTTAGAAGCCCATCTGTTTTCTATGAAAGAGTTGTAAAGCGATTGTTCAAAGACCCGAAGTTTTTCATGGCTTTGGCTTACGAAACTGTGAAGAAAATGTTACCTTCAGGAGGAAAATAATGAGATTGAAGGAGAAAATTATTCAACACAAAGCCAAAATTGGTGTAATTGGGTTAGGATATGTAGGATTACCGCTGGCAGTGGAGTTCGGTAAAGTAGGTTTCTATGTTAAAGGCATCGAAATTAACAGAGAAAAAGTGGAAATGATTAACCGCGGAGAGTGTTATATTAAAGATGTTCCTGAGGAAAAACTTCAAGAATTGGTAAACAGTAATAGATTGGAAGCGACTTCAGATTTCAGTGTACTGAAAGGAGTCGATGCTGTGAGCATTTGCGTGCCGACTCCTTTGCGTAAGACGAGAGACCCAGATATTTCTTATATAATTTCTGCAGTCAGAGAAGTGGCTAAATATTTACACCCAGAACAGCTCGTTGTACTGGAAAGCACTACCTATCCAGGCACAACGAGGGAAGTGATTCTTCCTCGATTGGAAGCAAGAAATCTTCGAGCAGGAAGGGATTTCTTTCTGGCTTTTTCGCCAGAGCGCGTAGACCCTGGCAATAAGATTTATGCCATAAAAAATACACCAAAAATTGTAGGGGGGATTACAAAAAAATGCACCAGTATTGCCGTTACCCTCTATCAGCAAATAATTAATGAGGTGGTTCCTGTCTCTTCAACGGAATCCGCAGAGATGGTAAAACTTCTGGAGAACACTTTTCGCATTGTCAATGTGGGACTGGTTAATGAGATTGCCCTGATCTGCGATAGGCTGAAACTGGATACCTGGGAGGTGATAGATGCAGCCGCAACAAAGCCATTCGGTTTTATGCCTTTCTACCCAGGCCCTGGTTTAGGAGGTCACTGCGTGCCTGTCGACCCTCACTATCTCTCATGGAAACTGAAGGCTTTAAACTTCTACGCCCGTTTTATTGAACTGGCTGGCGAAATAAATACTAAAATGCCTGAGTTTCTCGTCGGCAAAATTGATGCTGCACTTAATGAGAGAAGAAAAAGCATAAAAGGCTCGAAAATCTTAGTTTTAGGTGTGGCGTATAAGAGCAATGTCTCGGACACCCGGGAGTCCCCGGCTCTGGATGTCATAAGGCTTCTCAAAGAAAAAGGGGGAAAAGTAGTATATAACGACCCCCATGTGCCTCAAGTAGAAGGACTAAAATCAATTCGGCTGACAAAGGATTCTTTAAGAAATGCCCATTGTGTGGTAATTACTACCGCGCATAGCGACTATGACTATAAAGAGATTGTAGAAAATGCCAGGCTTGTCATCGATTCCAGAAATGCAACCAAGGGGATAAAAAGTAAAAAGATAATTAAACTATGATAGGAGAATGAATTGGCATTATATTTAGTGACTGGTGGGGCTGGTTTCATTGGGTCAAATATTTCTGAAGAACTGGTTAAAAAAGGGGAGAAGGTCAGAATACTGGATAATTTCTCTACGGGTAAGAGAGAAAATATTGCTGGGTTTGAGAATGATATCGAGCTCATTGAGGGAGACCTCAGGGATTTGGAAATAGTCGAAAGAGCAATGGTTGGAGTCGATTTTGTCCTCCACCAGGGAGCTTTGCCCTCTGTAGAGAGGTCAATAAGAGACCCGCTCACAACTAATAGAGTTAACATTCAGGGGACATTGAACGTCCTCCGAGCGGCGCTCCGGTTGGGAGTCAAAAGAGTGGTCTATGCTTCTTCCTCTTCA
>CAZTSA010000061.1:0-1424 GCA_964616885.1 uncultured Clostridia bacterium | reverse complement strand
CTGGCCATGGGTCGTGCTAGGCACGGGCAGGCTTTACCCAAAAAAGAAGGAATGAAACCCTTTCCTCAGTCCCCGTATGCCGTAACTAAATTGATTGGAGAAGAGTATTGTCGGATGTATTATTCCATTTATGAATTGGAGACCATCTGTCTTCGCTACTTTAATGTGTTCGGGCCCAGGCAGGATCCTGGTTCAGAATATGCGGCAGTCATTCCTAAATTCATCACTTTAATGATGAGAGGCAAGTCGCCCCCCATCTACGGTGATGGTGAACAATCGAGAGACTTCACTTTCATAGATAATGTAGTACAAGCGAATATAGAAGCCTGCAAAGCAAGAGGAGCAGCCGGAAAGGTTTTCAATATCGCCTGTGGCAAGGCTGTTACTATAAATGAATTGGTGCACAAATTAAATGGAATTTTCCAGGCCAGAATACAGCCTATTTATAAGGGTCCAAGAAAAGGCGATATAAAACATTCTTTAGCAGATATTTCTCAGGCCCGAAAGGTCCTCCGCTATTCACCCGACATTACATTTGATCTCGGCCTGAACAAGACTGTTCAGTGGTTTAGGGATATGCTTTCCTGAATACAAAGAGCCTGGAGTCCCCCGATGAAATCGGGGGGTAATTAGGAGAACATGGTCAATAAATTAGTAATTGCTATTGTAATTGTTAGCAGCTTTATTATATTATATATCTATTTTAAAAGACTCTCCTCCTCTCTTTCCAGGAAAAGGAAATATAGGGAAGTGGAAGAGAGGATAAAGGAAAGGATAAAGCCTCTCTCCAGAAAGAAAGGAACCGAGAAAAGGTATCTGGTCTCTGAATATGAAGAATGTATCAGGATGACCAAGGACAAGGATGTGAAAGCTTGGGGTTGGTGGCTTCTGGCTCAATTCTGTCATAATAATCTCCACCGCGGGAAAGATTACCTTGAAAAAACAATTGCGTGCTATACGGAAATAGAGAAGGAATTTTCAGATTACCCTTTTCACGAGGAGAGTTTATTCCTGCTGGCGAATCTTCTCTTCTTCGAGAAGTCCGATTATAAGAAAATGTGTGAGGTATATCGAAACTTGCTGAGGAATTACCCTCAATCTAAATGGGCGAGCATTGCCAAGGAGAGGATTGAGCTGGTTAGAAATAATCTGACACACCCTCAGGCATTAAATAGTTATGTTCTTGCAGAGAAATATTTTGAACAGGGAAAATATGAAAGGAGCATACAAAATTTGCTCAATATCATTGAAGAATATCCCAAAGCATCTTTGGCCGGCAAGGCCTTGTATTTCCTGGGTGACATATACCACTTCAAGATTAAAGATTACAGGAAGGCAATAGCTGAATATCAGAATCTTATCCAGAAGTTTCCGCAGAATAGATTTGTGGCCAATGCCCAATTTAAGATTGGCGAATGTTGTCG
>CAZTSA010000060.1:0-8233 GCA_964616885.1 uncultured Clostridia bacterium | reverse complement strand
CAGCTTTTTGCGTTAAGAAATTTCTCAGGAAGAGAAAATCGAACTTTTCCCTCCCACTCCGAAAACTATCCCCACCTTCTATTACCCGAAGATGAAGGGATAGTTACAGGAGCTTCAAATCCGCCAGGTAAAGCCCCAGCGCTGGCGGATTTTGAGCGAGGTTTTGCTGACCGAGCGACTCCGAAAACTATCCCTTCATCTCAATTACGGGTTCGATGAATCGAACCCCTACATCTATCCCAGGAGAAATTCCAGTATTGCTTTTTGGACGTGGAGCCTGTTTTCTGCTTGGTCAAAAACGACCGAATTTGGCCCGTCGAGAACAGCGTCGGTTATCTCTTCGCCTCTGTGGGCAGGAAGGCAGTGCATAACCAGGACATCCTTTTTTGCCTTTGAAATGAGCTGCGCGTTAACCTGGTAGGGCTTAAATACCTTCAATCTCTCTTCTCTCTCCTTTTCCATTCCCATACTTATCCAGACATCGGTATAAATAATATCAGCATTTTTGACTGCTTCTTCTGGGTCATGCAAGGTCCTAATATCCGCTCCAGTAGCTTTTGCCAATTTCAGTCCTTCTCCGAGAACCTTCTTATCCGGCTCGTATCCAGGTGGAGTCGATATAACCAATTTCATTCCCATTTTTGCCGCCCCATGAATCCAGGAATTGGCTACGTTATTGCCGTCACCCACAAAGACAACCTCTAACGCCGAGAGTGCTTTAGATGAGAGACGAGAAAGTTTTCCCTTCTTCTCAGCTATTGTGAATATATCTGACAATACCTGGCAGGGATGTAACAGGTCGCTCAATCCATTAATTACCGGAATAGTGCTCTCTTTTGCCAGCTCCGCCACCTCTCGATGGTCGTATGCTCTCACCACTATTCCGTCAAGGTATCGAGAAAGAACCTTTGCTGTATCTCGCACCGCCTCTCCACGACTCAACTGGAGGTCCTGGGCATTCAAGAATAGTGCATATCCCCCCAATTGGTACATTGCCACTTCAAAGGATACTCTCGTTCTTGTAGAAGGCTTCTGGAAAACCATTCCCAGAACCTTGCCCTTTAAGGTCTCTTTCATTCTCTTTGTCTTCTTCAGCCCTCTTGCAGAAAGAAGAATCCCTATTATCTCATCTGAACTCAAATCTAAAATTGAAATTAGGTCTCTTTTCCTCTTATGTCCTATCAATTCTATCCTCCTCAAAATGTGAATTAAAAAAAGCTCCCCTTTGCTTAAAGGAGAGCTCAAAAAGAACAATCTAACGATTCAAATTTACCATTTATTTAAAAGTATCAACTCCCTCTAATTGGATAAGTCCCAAACTCCTGGGCAGCCTCATACATTGCCACAATGTTTTCCGGTGGAGTATCTGGTTCTATGTTGTGTGAAGGCGCAAGAATATAACCACCACCGGGAGCAAGTATGCCAATCACTCTTCTCACTCCCTCTCTAATCTGTTCAGGTGTGCCAAAAGGCAAAAGCCGCTGAATATCTATCCCTCCCAGGAAGCTTATCCTATTCCCGAAATCTCTTTTGAGTCTTTCTGGTTCCATCTGATAAGCTAAGGGTTGAATAGGATTTAACACATCAAAACCCACTTCGATAATATCGTTTATTAGCGGGTAAATAGAGCCACAACAATGGAGGAGAATTTTCGCTTCTGTATACTTCTTTATCTCCCTGTTCAGTTCGGCCCAGTACGGCTTAACATGTTTTCGGAAGTCATCAACAGACATAAAAGGCTGGCTCTGCGTGCCCATATCATCGCCGATACAAACTATGTCTATATAATTTCCAACCCTCCCTAGGAACTCCTTCACAAAAGCCCTTGAACCCTCGAGAATCTTGTTTGCCAGTGCTCTGAAAAAGCTAACGTTTATTCTCATATCCATCATAAAATTATTAAATCCACGAATGAAAGCGTACCTGTGAAAAATATTGGGAACCCAGGTAGATATTGCATAATCTGTGTTCTGGTGAAGATCTCTTGCTTCTTCCTCTTTTCCCTCAAAATATACTGGATTTCGATAATCTGACCAGAACGTATACTCTTCTATATCTTCCTCGGAGATCGCATTTCTGAGGGGAGCAAGCGTATCAGGAACAGAAAAATACGGCCCTGCCGGCTTATAGATAATCCCGTGATTGTCCAGGTCTCTCAGAGTCCCGTCTGGAAGCCTCTCTACCCCCAGTCCGCCTGAACCTAGATTTCTTATATCGGCATTAAATTCCCTCAATATTCTTTCATCAACATTAACCACGATGTTCATAAGATAGACAATTTTAGGTTCGGGATAGTCAGAAATGTTCAAATATTCACAAAGGGCCTTATACCCATAGGG
Organism: uncultured Clostridia bacterium; assembly: GCA_964616885.1. Lineage (GTDB taxonomy): Bacteria > UBA6262 > WVXT01 > WVXT01 > WVXT01 > CAZTSA01. The sequence goes on along the minus strand of CAZTSA010000060.1, from coordinate 5,894 downwards.
AGGAGCGTTTACTATTGTCCAGCATCGGTTGCCGAAATCGACAGGAACCCTGTCGGGTTCTCTATGCTCAATAGCTTCTAATATCCTTTCTCTGGAAGTCATTTCAGCCATTTACCAGTTCCAATGCTTTTCTGGCAGCATCTCTTGAAGTCCTGGCATATCTATCCGCACCGATTTTCCTGGCAAATTCCTCATCAACAGGAGCACCACCCACCATTACCTTAACTTTTTTTCTTATGCCATCTCTTTCCAACGATTCTATGATGTCCTTCATACCTAGCATAGTGGTTGTGATTAGGGCTGATATTGCAACTATGTCTGCCTTCTCCTCTTTTGCACTGCTTACAAACCTCTGTGGAAGAACGTCTACTCCCAGGTCCACGACTTTAAAGCCAGAGGCTTCGAGGGTAGATGCCACCAAGTTCTTGCCCAGGTCATGGATATCGCCACTTACAGTGCCAATGATTACAGTGCCTTTTCCTTTTTCGCCTTTCAGAAAAGGCTTTATGATTTCTGTGGCCCGTTTTACCGCCTCTGATGCCACCAAGAGGTCGGGCAGAAAGTACTCCCTCTTTTCAAACTTATCCCCCACCGCGTTCATTCCTTCCATCAAACCCTTCTCAATTACATCGTGGGGAGAAACACCCTTGTTAAGCATTTCCTGAGCCAAAGACTTCGTCTTTTTCACGTCTCCAACCAGAACAGCTTCCACAATATCCTTGAATTCCGATTCTGCCATTTGCCCTCATCACTCTTAAAAAGCGCACCTTAAAAGGTGCGGCTACCAACTATTTTCGGGCGACTGCCTTCTCTTCCTTTTCTATTTTCTCAATTCTTTCCAGAACCGGCTTCAGCAGCTTCTCAATCCTACTTCTTGTAATCTGATAGGTATACTGTTCAGCATCGGAAAGCGGCTGCTTGAATGGACCCATAGGAAATCCTCTAAGTTCCATTGCCGCCTTAAAACCTATGGGCATAGTAAGGGACCACATCGCCCTCAGAAGAATCAATATCGAGAACTGAAGCTCTCTAGCCTCGTCATAATTGCCTTCTAAGAAACATTCGTGCATCCTTTTCATTATTTCGGGCACAATACATCCGGAAGCTACCATGCACCCCTTTGCTCCCATGATAAGTCCTGGAAAGTATATGTCTTCCCTTCCTAATAGAAGGCTCAAGTCTTCACCAATTATCCTGATCTTGTCCATAAAGTGGACTATGTCTACCATACTTCCGCTTGAGTCTTTCAGGGCAACCACATTTTCTCGTCTGCTCAGCCTTTTTACCACATCATAAGTGATTTTGTTAGCAGCAAAAGGAATATTATATAGGACAACCGGGATACTAATAGAATCGGCGATAATCTCAAAATGCTTTTCTACAATTTCCTGAGATACAGTGAAGTAATAAGGCGCGCAAGCCACGACCCCATTACATCCTATCTTTTCCGCGTGTTTGGCTAAAATTACGGCTTTTTCAGCGCAAGAGGCACTCACCCCGGGAACAACTGGAACCTTTCCTTTCGCCTGGTCAACGCATATGTCCATTATCTCCATATTCTCCTCAAGAGTAAGGTGTACAAACTCTCCGACACTACTTACCGGATATAGACCATCTATGCCCTTATCTATCAAAAAGTCGACCATCTTCCTGAGGACAGTTTCATTTACTTTCCCTGTTTCATCGAATGGCGTAAGCATCGCCGCATAAACACCTTCTGGCTTGAAAATTTCCTTTGCCATCTTATTTTACCCCCCTCCTAAGAACGGAACAAATGCTAAATTATCCCCTTCTTCCAATTTACCTTTATCTTCCAAGACTTTCCTATAATTCCTCCCATTGATAAGGATTACAAATCTTTTATCCAGTTTCTCTTTTATTCCTATTCCGGTTCTGGAATCTATCTCTTCCAGAGCCTTCTGGAAGTCATCGCTGACTTCCATCTCCAGCTCCCTTTCGCCCTGATAATCCCTGGGGAGCGCAAAGAATTTGGCTTTAATTTTGACTTTCATTTCTTTCATATTGACGCAGACTAAGATCTACTACTTCAGCACTCCCGGGAAAGGATTAATTTGTGAGAAACATTGGAAATTTTAGCGAGAGAACGAGGCCGACCATCTCGCTTCCAAGCAGAATCCTGTTCGACCCGAAGGGAGTTTGATTCTGCGCCCTCAAGAGGCCGAAGTTCTCAAGCGTGAAAAAATTTCCCAGTAGCGAACAAATTAAGCCTTTCCCTATGTCACTGCCTTAAAAAATTCCCAAAGACCATTTCTAAACCGCGTATTTCTCAAGTCCGAGTTCGGCAAGCTTCTCCTTAGTGGGTTTACCCTCCTTATCCCAGTGCCTAATCAGATAATACTCATCTAACATTGAATCAAGGTCAACCACAACACCCTTTGTCGGGCCTTCATTCACAGGCTCCTTAAGTAACCTTTCGGGAAGAGTGTCATCCTTTCTTGAAATTCCTTCCCTCATTGAGAATAACCTTGTTAGATTATATATTCTTTCGCCAATCTTCAGAATATCGTCTGTTGTTTTCCATTCCTTTATTCCCGTCAGAGTTTGAATACATCTGGTTATCTGGCGCTGAGTGAGACCGAAATTCAGAAATAGACAGACAACTGCTGATTGAATAACTGCAAAAAAGTCTTGCTGAGTTTTCACAAGCTCCGCCTTAAATTCTGTGGCGAACGGGTCCATCCTCTCTTGAACATCTAACACCTCAGCCCCCAATGTCCATGCCCTCAGATGACAGGCACCCCGGTCACTAGTGGCATAGGCAAGGCCCATTCCAAAAGCGCCTCGCGGGTCGTAAGCAGGCAGTTCCATCCCTTTAACATGCATTGCGAATTTCTCGGTGCCCTTGCCCAGCTCTTTAGACATCTGGCGAACACCCTGGCTCATCAATTCTCCAATGCCTTCTCCTTTTGCCATCATTTCTATAAATTTTATTATTGCATCATCATTCCCGAAATTTGCCCGAAATCCAATCTGCTTTTCCGAGAGAATCCCTCTTTCAAAACATTCCATTGTGAAGCCAATCACATTCCCGGCCGAGATAGCATCCAACCCATATTCATCACAGAGATGCTCACCATAAATTATTGAGCCAATATTGCTATTGCCGCATTGAGCGCCCAGGCTCCACATATTCTCATATTCGGGACCCTCTGTAAACTTTCCCTTATATTTACCGTCATCCACCCGGGATGCCTTGCTGCAATTTATTGGACAGGAAAAACATGCTATATGTCTCTTATAATACTTCTTGTCAAGGACATCTTCATTACATTCTTTTACCTCTTCAAATACACCTGTTTGAAAATTCTTAATGGGATGGGCTCCTGCTTCAATCATAAAAGAATAGATGGAATTTGTCCCGTACTTGGGTCTTCCGCCTCCCGTGTCAGGGCTGACGGATAATTCGTTATAGGCCTCTTTACACATCCTCATAAAACCATCGAAGTCGTAGATATTTAGACTCTTAGTTCCTTTAGCCACAATAGCTTTCAGATTCTTTGACCCCATGACAGCTCCTGAGCCACCTCTACCGAAACCCCTACCTCCAGACACTATGTTGGCAAATCTGGCCTTTCTCTCTCCCGCTGGACCAATACACATAAATTGACAGTTTTCTCCATATTTTTGCGCCAGCACTTCCTGAGACTCAAAAATTAACTTACCCCACAAGTCTTTCCCGTCCTCAAATAAGATCTTGTCATCCTTAACGACCAGCACCGTCGGCTTCTTCGCCTTTCCCTTGATAATCACAGCGTCATAACCGGCCATCTTAAGCTCAGGCCCAAGAAATCCGGCACAATGGGAATCAAGCCAGACACCCGTTAACGGACTTTTAGTGCTGAGGGCAATGTGACCGCTTGCCGGCATTAACGTCCCAGTTAGTGGCCCAGTAGCCATAACCATAATGTTGTCCTGAGATAGGGGGTCACAACCTGGCTTTAGCCCGTCATAAAGAATCTTTGCTCCGAATCCCTTGCCTCCCATGAAGTTTATAATTAGGTCGAATGGAGTATCTTCAATAACATAGTCGGAAGAACTTAAGTCCACGGTAAGAATCTTTCCAGCATATCCAAAATATTTATTATTACTCATATGAAACTTGCTCCTTGCCTGGCGCTTGAAATACCTTGGCCGGACACCAGGTAACACACAGATACTCGCCTTCGCAAGTATCACAGAGGACAGGCTTTCCAGTTATCTCACTGACTACCACGCCATCAAAAGGACACGCCTTCACGCACTCAAGACAGGCGGTACACTTATCCTGGTCAATTCTTAAATACCCATCCACCCTTTCAATGGCATCAACTGGGCATGCCTCAACGCACTTTGGCTTCCTACATTGCCGGCAAATAGTTACTTTATCCTCCCAGGGCCAATTGCTATTTACCTTCACCATAGCCAATTTGGGATTCATTATCTTATGATGATGAACTGAGCAAATTATCTCGCAAATATGGCATCCTGTGCATTTCTTATGGTCTGCAACAGGCATCGAAATACTCCTTTTTAGACGATATTTATAGTAATTTTATCAACCATATCGCCATATTGTCAAGTAATTTATTGGCAGAAACTATGCCTATTCTGATAGTTAACTCCGGAAGCCCTTATATAAGGCAAAGCTAACCAAGTGAGTAAGTATCCGGTGGCCCCGGCTGTCTTTACTCTAATTGTAATTAAAACGCTGGCTTACAGTGGCTTTGTTCTTGACCTTTTACTTTGCCATAGACGCATTTCTTGAGGAATTTGAAGGCTTCCTCTTTATCCTCGTCCAAGATAATTTGCTCAAGCCAAATCCTTTCTTTATCATCTAGTGTCAAACTGACAGGCGCCATCTATCTTTCCTCCTTAATGACAAACATACCAATTCCTAGTGTCGCTTCTCATTTACTGGTAGACAAAATCTTTTTTATCTCATCTACTGTGGGAATCTTGCCGGAAGTCCTAATCTTTCCATCGACAATCACTGCAGGAGTGAACATTACTCCCTTCCCCCTAATCTCTTTTATATCAGAAACATGAATAACTTCGGCAGCGATGCCCAATTCCCTGAGGGCTTCGTTTACATTTTTCTCGGTTGCTTTACACCTTGGACAACCAAGGCCTACAACTTCAATCTTCATTTTTCCCCTCCTCTCTATTTCTCTAGAATACAAAGTTACCAAAAAACCAACCCACCAACGTGCCTAAAATCATTACCAAGAAGATATAAACTCCAGCTTTTTTAACACCAAATACCTTAGCAATAGCTAACATGTTTGGTAGACTCATTCCCGGTCCAGTCAATAAAAGCGCCAGTGCCGGACCCTTGCCCATACCCAACTTCAACAGTGTATCTACAAATGGTGCCTCAGTCATAGTGGCAAAATACATAATTTGGCCCATCAGTGTAGCCAAAAATGAGGCCAAAATTCCCGAACCACCCAGCCATTTTTGGATTATATCCTGCGGTAATAATTTCCCAATTACTCCTACAATAAATACACCCAATAAGAGTAATGGAAAGATAATCTTTACAAACCACCAGCTTTCTTTCAACCATTTTTTAATCTCATCGAACGGTTTTACCTTAAAGGCATATGCAAATATGACCAGCGAAGCAAGTAACCATACAATCACCTTGTATAAGTAAGGCCCTTTTTGGATGATATAATTCGGACTCAATAAGCTTATCAGAATCAAAATCAGCAAAATAAAATCCCTTTTAGCTATAATGCTTGTTTTTGTGTCAGTTAAGGCCTGTGTTCTTTTGGTTTCTTCTTTTCTAAAAATGATAGTCATTACTATACCAACGATAAAGGCCATAAATATTGCTGCAATAATGCGGCTACTCACCATTCCTGCACCCAAGATGCTGCCTGTATAAATGA
>CAZTSA010000059.1:0-8638 GCA_964616885.1 uncultured Clostridia bacterium | reverse complement strand
GCCATTACGAGGAGCCCGTAAACTTGAAAGGCGCTTATACTTTCTTGAAGGACGAGAAAGGGGAGCTTATTGGCATGGCTCTACGTACTAAGAAAAATGTGAAACCTATTTTGGTTTCTCAAGGTTACAAAATAGACCTGGATCAGGTATTGGACATTACCCTGGCTTGTTGCAAGAGACAAAAGATTCCAGAACCTTTAAGATTGGCTCACTTAGAAACAGTGCACGCTCTGAAAAACTAACTGAAAATATAATTCATTATGGAAGGTGTGACAGCCATGCAGGGGCGACCCCGATGCATCGGGATGGTCGCCCATTCGTATAGTCACCCAAGCTATTTTCTCTCCCCTTGGGGAGAGGGTTAATGCCTGCCCGTGCCTGGCACGAGCCAGCCTAGCCGTTAAGGCCCAGAATGGGCAGGCGGCCAGGGGTGAGGGGGAAAGTGATTCACATAAGGGGGGAAGGATGGTGAGAAAACCGGCACAAGCAGGAAGATTCTACATGAAAGACCCGGAAGCACTAAGAGAGCAAGTTGAGAAATATATCCGGAGAGATATCGGGAAAGAAGACGCCTTGGGAATAGTGGTTCCCCACGCAGGTTATTTCTATTCTGGAAAGGCGGCTGGAGCCGTCTATTCGAGGATTAACTTACCCGAAACCATTATTATTATTGGACCCAACCATACCGGGATTGGCGCAGAGATTGCCATTATGGCAGAAGGTGAGTGGGAAATGCCGAACGGCAGAGTAGGAATAGACTCCTCCCTGGCAAGGGAGTTGCTATCAGAGGCGGGTGATTTAGCCCAGGAAGACGAAGAGGCACATTTGCACGAACACTCACTGGAGGTCCAGCTCCCATTTATTCAGTATTTCAGGACCGATTTCGCTATGGTTCCCATCTGTATGCGAGACTATCGGGTCTCAACATGTAAGAAATTGGGCATAGTGATAGCCCGGGTAATTAAGTCTAAAGCTCCTTGTCTGATTGTTGCCTCGTCGGATATGACCCATTATGAGTCGCAAAAAGATGCTGAAAGAAAAGATAAATTGGCAATTGACAAGATCTTAAAACTTGATCCCGAAGGCCTTTTGAAAACGGTAATAGAAAAGGATATTTCGATGTGTGGCCCAGGGCCCACGGCTACAATGATTTTTGCCTGTAAGGAGCTGGGAGCAAAGACAGGTGAACTGGTATTGTACAATACGAGTGCCGAAGCCTCGGGGGACCACTCGGCCGTTGTGGGATACGCTGGCATCATTGTGAAGTAGAATTCCCCCTCACCCCTGGCCGTTAAGGCCCAGAATGGGTGGGCGGCACGGGCAGGCCCTGGCCATTAAGGCCCAGAATGGGTGGGCGGCACGGGCAGGCCCTGGCCGTTAAGACCCAGAATGGGCAGGCTTACTACTCTCCCCAATGGGGAGAGGGTAGCACAGGTCCGACAGGACTGCGAAACACGATGGAGGCGTGGGACTCCTTCGGAGCTGATTCACACAAGGAGGAAAGTATGTCGGAATTGAGGAAGGACCCTATCTCCGGGAGGTGGATGATTACTGCCACGAGGGACGAGGTAGACACACCTTTTGGTTTCATCAATGTCCGCAAGGAAGAGAGGGAGAGAGACTGTGCTTTTTGTGAAGGGCGAGAGTTGGAAACTCCTTCAGAAGCGTTTGCGCTTCGTAAGGAGGGCAGTAAGCCCAATACTCCAGGATGGACAGTGCGTGTAATTCCCAGCAAATTTGCAGTGGTAGAACTTAATGAGGCTGTGGAAAAGAAAGGAGTAGGCAATTTCTTCTTTTTTGACACAATAAATGGATACGGAACCCATGAGATTGTAATTGAATCTCCCCTGCATATAACCCATATTTCGGACCTTCAGCTTGAGCAGATAGAGAAAGTCCTCCGGGTATATCAAATCAGGCTAAGGGAACTGAAGAAAAATCCCTTTCTGAAATATGGTCTTATCTTCCGTAATCAGGGTTATGGGACCGACGTTTCTGTGCTACACGTCCATTCCCAGATAATCGCATTGCCTTTGATTCCCAAAAGCATTAAAGACGAGTTAACTTCCGCGAAAAATTACTATGAAGAGAAAGAAAGGTGCATTTTCTGTGACATAATCAAGCAAGAATTGTATTCCCATGAAAGGGTCGTTAGCGCGGGAGATAAATTTATCACTCTGGCTCCTTTTGCTTCTCGCTTTCCATTTGAGACACAAATTCTTCCCAGGAGACACGAATGTGATTTTACAAATGTTCCTCAAGAAGACCTTTGGGAATTAGCCGAAGGATTGAAATCAATTGTTATGAAGACTGTCAGGTTATTGAAGGATCCTCCTCTAAATTTTGTTCTTCATACAGCTCCGTTTATGGTTCCTGAGGCGGGATTCTGGCTAACTATTAGAGATGATTACCACTGGCACATTGAGATTATGCCCCATGCTATGCCCGCCAGGGGTTTTGAGTGGGGTGGCGATTTCTATATTAATCCGCCTTCTCCCGAAGTAGCAGCAAGGTTCTTGAGAGAGGTGGAAGAGTAGCAGATAGAGAATGAAAAATAGAGAAGTTGTGAAATTGCTGCAGGAAATAGGCCAGCTTCTGGAGTTGAAGGGGGAGAACCCCTTCAGAGTGCGGTCATATGAGAAAGCGGCCCAAAATATTGCCAGTCTCACTGAGGCAATCGAAGAGTTTGTAAGTGAGGATAAACTGGAGACCATACCCGGTGTGGGGGAGGGAATTGCAAATAAGATTAAGGAATATTTGGAAACAGGGAAATTGAAATATTTCGAAGAGTTAAAGAGGGATTTTCCTGAAGGCCTTCTGGAAATAATGTCTGTTCCTGGAGTGGGGCCTAAAACGGCAAAGACTCTATACGATAAGTTAAAAATAAAAAATCTTGAACAACTGGAAAAGGCAGCTAAAGAACACCACTTAAGTGACCTCCAGCGTTTTGGAGAGAAGACTGAAGAGAATATACTGAGAGGGATTCAACTATTGAGAAAGGGGGGAGAAAGAATCCTCCTCTCCTCAGCACTATTTTTGGCAAAACCAATCATAGAGGAATTGAAAAAGTGCCCCGGGGTTAAAGATTTAGACTTAGCTGGCAGCATTCGAAGAAAAAAAGAGACAATTAAAGATATAGACATCTTATGTACAGCAAAGAGCTCTGGTGTAGTAATGAGTAAGTTTGTGAGTCTTCCTCAAGTAAAAGAGATACTTGCTCAGGGCGAGACGAAATCGAGCGTAATTCTCGATGAGGGCATACAGGTTGACCTGAGGGTAATTAAGCCAGAGTCTTACGGTGCTGCCCTGATGTATTTTACTGGTTCTAAAGACCACAATATTGCTCTTCGCGAATTGGCTCGAAAGAAGGGGAATAAGATAAACGAATATGGTCTTTTTAAATTAGGAAAGAGTTCAGCCAGAGTTTCCGGTCAGGGAAAAGCACCCGCTTCAGCAAGACCGGTCAGAGAAACAAGGGTGGCCGGCAGTACCGAAGAAGAAGTATACAGGAAATTGGGACTTCAATATATTCCGCCTGAAATAAGAGAAGCCTCCGGGGAAATCGAGATGGCTAGCCGGAACAAAATTCCTCGCCTGATTGAAGAAAGTGACATTAAAGGAGACCTTCACGTCCATTCCCGTTACAGCGACGGTGCGGGCAAACTCGCAGAAATTGCAGAAAAGGCAAAAGGCATGGGTCTAAAGTGGGTGGGGATTTGTGACCATTCGCAATCGCTAAAAGTCGCCGGAGGTCTCGAACCGGATGCAGTATGCGAAAAGATAGAAGAGACAAAGAAATTCAACAAGAAAAGCAAAGACTTTAAGCTGCTCTGCGGCATGGAAGTCGATATCCTTTCAGATGGCTCCTTAGATTACGATGATGAGCTCTTATGTCAGCTCGATCTGGTCATCGCTGCCATTCACACCGGATTCAAACAGTCGGAGGAGCAACTGACGGAAAGAATAATCAGTGCTATGAGGAACAGGTATGTCCATATGATTGCCCATCCTCAAGGCCGTCTTTTGGGAAAGAGAGAGCCCTATGCACTGGATATGGAAGAAGTTTTGAGGACCGCTCAGAAAACGCAGACTTTCTTAGAGATTAACGCCTATCCCGAAAGGCTTGACCTATATGACATCTACTGCAGGAAGTCAAAAGAACTTGGTATACTTATGGGAATCGGAACAGATGCCCACACTCTTAATCAAATAGAGAACCTTTACTTAGGAGTTGCTGTAGCTCGCAGAGGCTGGCTTGAGAGAAACGATGTGCTAAATACGCTTTCATATGGCGAATTAGTCAAGACTCTGGAGAAGAAAAGATGTGCGCTGAGCTGAGAAAAGACATAATTTCAGGATGCTGGGTCATTACAAACACCAAGGAGAAAGAGGAATTTTTCCAATCCTTAGAACCTCAAGTTAGGGTCAAGGAGAGACTTTGTCCTTTCTGCCCCGGAAATGAGAAAGAGACACCCAAGGAAATCTACGCTTTGAGAAAGCCTGATACTCAACCAGACCAACCAGGCTGGAGCGTGAGAGTTTTTCCCAGCAAAGAGAAGGTACTTGAAATAGAGAAGGGATTGGAGAGGCGTGGTGCGGGGATATATGATGCGATGAATAGCGTGGGAGCACACGAGTTAATAGTGGAGAGCCCGGAGCACATCAAGAACTTGAGTGATTTGCCTACTGAACAGATAAAGAATGCACTTATCGTCTATCAGAAGAGAATTGTTGATTTGAAAGGTGATAAACGGTTGAGATACGCAATAGTTTTCAAGAATCAAAGACCCAGCTCTCCTTTTCGATTAGGACACACTCATTCTCAATTGGTTGCCCTGCCCTTGACTCCCCAAAGCGTAAAAGATGAATTGGAAAGTGCCAAGAGTTACTATAAGGAAAAAGAACGTTGTGTCTTCTGTGATGTGGTTAGAGAAGAGCTGGATGCAGGCATAAGAATAGTTGACGAGAACAAGTATTTTATCTCCTATGTGCCATTTGCTCCCCGTCTTCCTTTTGAGACATGGATACTCCCCAAAAGACATAATGCAGATTTCACCCAAGAGGACGAAAGTACGCTTTTTGATTTTGCAGCTATCATGAAGATCACTTTAAGCAAGATTTGTAAACGGCTGGAAGATCCGCCTCTTAACTATATGATTCATTCCCTACCTTACATGAGGCCAAGGGAAGGCTACTGGAAGACAATACATAAAGATTACCATTGGCATTTAGAAATACTTCCCCATATTGTGAAAGTGGAGGGTTTTTCTTGGAGTTCCGGTTTCTATATTGAACCACTCTCATCGGAGTTAATCGCAGAACTTTTGCGAGAAACGAAGCTATGAGGCCTGTGAGAATAGAGGGAGTAACTGCAGAGCGAAGCTTTGCTATATAATAATGTCACTGCCAGCGACTGAAAGGAGCGTGGTCCCGATGAATCGGGACTTCGGTCGCGGAGTTTATCCCGCACATTTATTGTGTGGGGCTCTCTCGCAATGACAGTGCTTTGTTACTGCAAGCGTAGACGGGGGTGATGGCTGATGGTGGGATTAGTTCTACTCAGGTTGGAAGCAGGAAAGGAGGAACAAGTTCTCGGTAAAATCAGAAGCATAAAAGGTGTCAGTAAGGTTCAGGCTGTCTTTGGTCGGTGGGACCTTGTAGCCACTGTAGAGGCTCCCGATTTGAACGCTTTGACTTCATTGGTGATTAAGAAAATTAGGGCAATCGATGGAGTTTCTGCTACGGAGACTTTGGTCTCCACTACGCTTTAGGTTAGAAAGAAGAAAACATAGCCGCAGAGCGAAACTCCGCCAAACGGTCAATAGCACAAGGAGGTGAGAAACGATGAAGGAAATAACCGATTTGCTCAGCGAGACTAATTCTCATGTAATAAGAGGTGTGTTAGATTCAGGGGGAGTGGTTTTGGGAATAAAGGCCGAAGGGTTTGCCGGTGTGCTTATTGAAAACCAGAAACTCACAGATAGTCTAGCCAAGAAGGTTGAAGCAGAAGCAGGGGTTAAAGGGTTTATTTCCACTGATGAACTACCAAAATATGGTCTCAATAAGCAAGACAAGAGAAACATCGAGGAGGCTTTTGGAGTTAAGGAAGGCGATGTAGTTATTCTGGTAGCTGACCAGAGGGGCAAGGCGGAAAAAGCAATTCAAATTATCGAAAAAGAAATAGCTAAACGCAAAGAATAGTGTACTGCTTCAGGAAATAGATGAGACGTTTCTCTCGAATAGTTCTTATTCTTTCTTTTCTATTTATCCCTATTTTAGGAATGTTCGTGGAGTGGGTAGATGCCTCAACTGGCAAAGGAGGTAAAGGGAAAGTGAGGGAGGAAAACATTAAGTTGCCCCGACCTAAGACAAGAGGTAAGATTAGCTTCGAGGAGGCAATAGTAAAGAGGCATTCGGTTAGAAGATTCAGTAAGAAAGAGTTGTCTTTAGATGAGATTTCTCAACTTCTCTGGGCTGCCTATGGACAAAGGGATGTCGATTCGGTAACGGGTGCCTCCAAGACTGTTCCCTCTGCGGGCGCTCTCTATCCAATGGAGATCTATCTTGTCTCTCCCAAAGGGGTCTTCCACTATTTTCCTTCAAGCCACAGTTTAGAAAAGCTGTCAGAAGAAGACCTCCGCTCTTCTCTTTCCCATGCTGCCCTGTGGCAAGAGGCAATCGCGCGGGCAGCGGTCGATTTTGTAATTACTTGTGTCTATGATAGAATATGTTTCAAATATGGAGATAGAGGCACCAGGTATGCTCATATGGAAGCAGGTCATATAGCCCAGAATATTCATCTTGAGGCAGTCTCTCTTGGTTTGGGTTCAGTTCCTATTGGCGCATTCAGCGACACTGCTGTGCAAAAAGCATTGTTTCTACCAAAGGATAACATTCCTCTATATATTATCCCGGTAGGACATCCAGAATAGTAAAGAAAAGAAATGAGAAAGGTCAATACAGTTCTTGTAATCCTGGTGGGAGCAATTGCTCTTGCTGGGGTAATCCTCCATTTTACAAAAAGACCCTCCTCTGGACCAAAGGATAGGAAACCTACCAATGGACAATATTCTTCCCAACCAGCCTACGGAGACACAATCATCCAGGCATCTATTGGAGATGCCAGTTATTTGAATCCTATTCTTGCCAGCGATAGTGCCTCGGGTGACATAAATGGCTATGTCTATAATGGTCTAGTTAAGTATGACAAGAACCTTAAGCTGGTGGGAGACCTGGCAGAATCATGGGATGTCTCAGAAGAAGGACTGGTAATTACCTTCCATCTCCGTAAAAAAGTCAAGTGGCATGATGGAGAACCTTTCACCAGTGAGGATGTTAAATTTACGTATGATAAGTTGGTCGATCCTAATACAAAGACGCCCTATGCCTCGGATTATCTTATAGTTAAAAGGCTTGAAACTGTCGACCTTCACACAGTGAGGATAAGATACAAGGAGCCCTTCTCTCCCGGATTGGAAAGTTGGGGCATGGGAATTATTCCCAGACATATTTTCCAGAAAGGAGATTTTAATAACCACCCTGCAAACAGGCAACCCATTGGAACGGGGCCTTATAAATTTATAGAGTGGAAGACTGATGAGCAGATAGTCCTGGAAGCAAATGATGACTACTTTGAAGGAAGGCCATATATTGATCGAATAATCTATAGGATTGTGCCAGACCAGGCGGTACAGTTTTTGGAGCTGAGGAGGGGCACAATAGACACAATGGGACTAACGCCCGACCAATACCAAAAAGAGGCCACAGGCAAGCAGTTTCTGGATAGCTTTAATAAATTCCGCTACCCCAGTTTTGGCTATACTTATATGGGCTATAATCTGAACAGCCCGCTTTTTAATGATAAGAGGGTTCGTCAGGCAATAACCTATGCCATAAACAGACAGGAAATCATAGATGGGATTCTTCTCGGCTTGGGCCAGATCTCCACAGGGCCCTTCCCGCCAACTTCGTGGGCTTATAACAAAGGTGTTCCTGTTTACGAGCATAATCCTGAAAAAGCTAAAGAACTACTCTATAATTCTGGCTGGCAGGATACAGATGGGGATGGAATTTTGGATAAGGGTGGCAGGCCATTCAGTTTTACGCTGATGACCAATCAGGGGAACAAGATGCGGGAGCTTTGTGCCACCATTATACAGTCCAACCTTAGAAAGGTCGGCATCCAGGTGGCAATTCGTATTCTGGAATGGGCTTCTTTCATTCATCAGTATGTTGACAAGAAAAACTTTGATGCGGTAATTCTTGGCTGGAGCCTCTCCCGGGACCCGGATCAGTATACCATTTGGCACTCATCCCAGATTAAGGAGGGACAGTACAATTTTGTTTCTTATAGTAACCTCGAGGTTGACCGCCTGTTAGTGGAGGGACGCCGTACTTTCGATATGGATAGGAGAAGAGAAATCTATAATAAGATTCATGCCATTCTGGCTGATGAGCAACCCTATACTTTCTTATATGTGGCTGATGCCCTTCCTGTAGTCCAGAAGAGGTTTTATGGCATTGAAGTAGCGCCTGCAGGCATTGGCTATAACTTCATCAAATGGTATGTGCCAAAAGACCAACAGAAATACAAGGAGAGAAAACTGCGGAGTAATAAGGAAAGGATTAAGGATTAAGG
>CAZTSA010000058.1:0-8816 GCA_964616885.1 uncultured Clostridia bacterium | reverse complement strand
AACCTCCCTTTCGGGAGGACTCCAGATTAGTCACGGAGGCTGAAGCCTGCGGCTACCATTTTTCAACAACAGGAGGGGAATATGCCAATTGTTGTAGGAGTTGAGATAAGAAGAACAAAGGATGTTTTCGATTTCCTGCCAGAGGGGATAGACCTCGCTATAGGTGACAAATGTTTGGTGGAAACAGACAATGGGATTGAAGTGGGGGAGGTTATCTCACCTGAGAGAATGATTGAGCGTAGCAAGAAGAAGCTTAACAGGGTAATAAAAAAGATGGAGTCCAGTGATTGGGAAGTGGTGGAAAGGAATGCTAAGAGGGGAAAAGAGGCTTTTCAGACCGTTATGCAAAAAGTAGAAGAACACGAATTAAAGATGAAATTGACCTGCGTGGACTACACTTTTGACTGTAACAAGTTGTTTGTCTACTATACTGCAGAAGGAAGGGTAGATTTTCGTGAACTCATTAAGGACCTGGGATACTTGTTGAAAACTCGAATACAAATGGTTCAGATTGGAATCAGGGACGAGGCCAAGATGCTGGGTGGATTTGGACCATGCGGACTTCCTATTTGCTGTGGCTCATTTCTGAGAAATTTTAGACCTGTTTCAATTGATATGGCTAAAGAGCAGGACTTATCGTTGAACCCGGCAAAGATTTCTGGAGTATGCGGGCGATTGATGTGTTGTCTGGCGTATGAGAACGATTTTTATCACGAGTCAAAAAAGAACTTCCCCAAAGTAAATTCTAAAGTAGCCACCAAAGACGGGATAGGAATTATTAAGGCAGTCGATATTCTACGGGAAGAAGTCACAGTTGAATATGCGGATGGAATGTTAAAAAAGTTGTCTCGAAATGAAGTATCTCCGGCAGGATTTTTTGGTAAGTTTAAATTCAGAAAGACGGAAGGTTAAATATGGCTATGGCAAAGAAATTTTATATCACTACTCCCATATTCTATGTGAATGACCTACTTCACATCGGACACGCATACTGCACGATAGCCTGCGACGTGGTAGCCCGCTTCAAGCGGTGGGCTGGGTATGAAGTTCTGTTTCTTACAGGTACGGATGAGCACGGGCAGAAGATAGCACAAGCAGCCAGCTTAAAAGGAAAGACGCCTCTGGAATGGGCCGATTATATTGTTTCTGAGGACAAGAAACTCTGGGAGAGGCTAAATATTTCCCATGATGACTTTATCAGAACAACCGAAGACCGTCACGAAAGGACAGTGCAAGCAATTTTTACAAAACTTTACGAGAAGGGCGACATTTATAAAGGAGAATATGAGGGATGGTATTGCACTTCGTGTGAGACATTCTATCTGGAGTCACAGCTTGATGAAGGCAGGTGCCCTGAATGTGGAAAACCCGCAGAGAAGCTGAAAGAAGAGAGTTACTTCTTCAGGCTGTCCAGATATCAGGATAGACTGCTCGATTATTTTGAGAAGGATCCCGAGTTCATGCAGCCACCCTTCCGGAAAGCAGAAATGGTAAATTTTGTCGAGGAAGGTCTGAGGGACCTTAGCGTAAGCCGTACTGCTGTCAAATGGGGAATTCCCGTTCCTTTTGATAAAAAACATACTGTTTATGTCTGGTTTGATGCTTTGATAAATTACCTCACCGCCTGTGGATATTTGGATGATAAGTTAAAGTTTGAGAAGTTCTGGCCCGCTGATATTCACGTGGTGGGTAAAGAGATTTTCAAGTTCCACACCATCATCTGGCCGGCAATTTTGATGGCTCTGGAGATACCGCTTCCCAAGAAGGTTTTTGGGCATGGCTGGTGGACTGTGGAGGGGGAGAAGATGTCCAAATCTCGAGGGAATGTGGTTGACCCTGTTCAAGTTTCTGAAGAGTTCGGGGTAGACGCATTCCGTTACTTCCTGATGAGAGAGGTACCTTTCGGCCAGGATGGCGATTTCTCCCCAAAAGCACTTATCAGGCGCTATAATTCTGACCTGGCGAATAATTTAGGTAACCTCCTAAGTCGAAGCCTGACAATGGTGGATAAGTATCTTGACGGCAGAGTCCCTGAGCCAGATGGAGAAGAAGATGAGGATAGAGAGTTAGTTCAAAAAGTGAAGGGGCTTTTCGCAAAAGTCATCAAATTATACGATAAGCTGGAGTTGAACAATGTCCTGGCAGCGCTCTGGGAAGTTATAGACTATGCCAATAGATATATTGAGAGGACAGCGCCCTGGAAGTTAGCAAAAAATGATAAAAAGAGACTGGGAACTGTGTTATATAATCTTTTAGAGACTTTGAGAGTGGTTGCTTTCTATATTCTTCCTTTCATGCCCGAAACAGCCCAAAGAATCTGGGAGCAGCTGGGGATGGGAGGGAAAATCTACAATCAGAAAATTGAAGAAGTAGAATGGGGAAGGCTCAGGTCAGGGATGGAAATCAAGACAGGTAAACCTTTATTCCCCAGGATAGAAGCAGATCTGTAAACAAGGGAAGCTTCAATCTCCTTTCCTCTCAGGGGAGAGGATTTACCCCTTACCTATATCCTCTCCCCTCAGGGGAGAGGGAAAGGGTGAGGGGTCTGTCCATCAGGGGGAGAGGACTAAAGGTTAGGACGAGGGGATACTGAATGATTGGAGTAATTTCTGATGACTTGACCGGGTGTGGCGATGTGGGATTGCATTTTGCCGATCGTGGTTTAAGAACAATTGTCCATACTTCCAGTTGGGAATCTTTCTTTAAAAACTTCAAGCCAGATGCGGAATGGGACGTTCTTGCGGTCGATACTGAAAGCCGGTGTGATGAGCCTCAAAAAGCCTATGAGAAAGTTAAGAATGTATGCAAATTATTCAGAGAATTAAATATAAAACGGATTTATAAAAAGATTGATTCAACCTTGCGAGGAAATATCGGTCCGGAGGTCGACGCCCTTTTCGACGAGTTAAATATAAGAGAACTCCCCTTTTGTGCTGCCTTTCCCAGCATGGGAAGGACTACAATAGATGGGTATCACTACGTGTGGGGCGAGCTGGTTACCGAAACAGAATTCGCTCGGGAACCCAGAAGTCCAGTTAACGACGCTCATATACCTACTCTGCTGAAAGTGAAATCTAAATATTTTGACAGAATCAGGGTATACGATGCAAGAAATCAACGAGATTTGGAAAATATTGCCAAAGAAATATGGGACTCTACCGCTATATGTGGAGCAGGCGGTCTGGCTGAAGAGTTAGTCAGATTCTGGGGAAAATCCACGCCAGGCCGACGCTTCAAATCTAAAACTATAACTGTTGGCTCAAAACCAGTTCTGATTATTTCCGGAAGTGTCAAAACAGTTACATACGAACAGATTGAGGACTTGAAAAGGAAAGAGGGCCTGGTGGCTGTCCCTATAGACTTCGAGCGAAATCGCGTAGAAATACCGGGTCCGAAAAATGGTAAACACATATTGATCTATCCCAAGAAGAGTAGGCAGAAACTGAATCCAGAGAAGGTAATGGGAGTGCTCGTCCGTCTGGCAAAAGGACTGTGCAAAGGTGGCTTATTTAGTAATTTGATTCTTGTCGGAGGAGATACTGCATTCAGTATCTGTGCAGCATTGGGAATAGATACTTTTCAAATCATTTCTTCTATATCGCCGGGGATTGCCTTCTGTCAGAGTTTGGATGGAAAGTACAATTTTGTGTTGAAGCCGGGGGGTCTCGGGGATAAGGGAACATTGACCAGGTGCTTGCAGTTTTTCGACCATCGCAGCTCTTCGTAGGCATTTGCCTCACAACTGGCTTAATATCTACATAATAATTGAATAAACTATGGAACTTCTTTATGTATTAGTTGTCTAATTAAATGGGAAGAGGTAGGCTTTTGGACGAGAGGTTTAGCCATACATCGGTCGACAGCGACGAGGCCTTAGTAGCTAAGTGTAAGAAGGGTGAGAGAAGCGCTTTTGACGAGTTGGTGTTAAGGTACCAAAAAAAGGTTTTTAATATCAGTTACAGAATGGTCGGGAACTATACCGAAGCGAGTGACCTCGCGCAAGAGGCTTTCATCAGGGCGTACAGATCTATCAAGAAGTTTCGTGGCCAATCAAGTTTTTACACCTGGCTATATGCCATCACCTCCAACATCTGTCGAAACAGGCTGAGGTACTTCAGGCGCCAGAGAGCGAGCGTTGTCTCACTGGATAACCCCGTTAAAACAGAAGAAGGAGTGGTCTCCAGGGAAGTTGCAGATACATCTTTATCGCCTGTGGCTATTCTGGAGCGAAAGGTGAAAGGAGAATTTATTCAAAAGGCGATTAATTCGCTGGATGAGAAACATCGGATAGTAGTTGTATTGCGTGATATAGAATTACTGCCTTATGAAGAGATATCCCGTATTCTAAAGGTTAGGATTGGAACTATAAAGTCAAGGCTCCACAGAGCCAGGTCTCTATTAAGAGAAGAGTTGAAGGATTTGATTTAAGATGAATTGCCAGGAAATTAGATCTTTATTTTCAAGGTACTTAGAAGACGACCTCGAGCCCGAAGTGAAAAATCTGGTCGAGGAACACTTAGGTGACTGCAATGGTTGTGCCAGGGAGCTTGATGTGTTGAGGAAGATGATTTCCTCTCTGGGCAAACTGGAGAAGTTTGAGCCACCTTTTGACTTTCTGGAGTCAATCCACGAGCGCCTGGAAAGGCCCTCAAAAGCCAGGCTAATATTGAGACGCATGTTCTATCCACCTCATATAAAACTTCCCATCGAGGCGGTGGTTGTTGCAGCTACTATCTTACTGGTCGTCCGAGTAGTCAACTTCATCTCACCTGGCAAAGTTATGGTAGCTATGAAGCCAGCCCCTGAGGCAGAGCGGAAGAAACTAGACATGGGTATGAGAGAAAAAGAGGTCCCGTTCATCGAATATGAGGCCGCAGAAGAAGTAGCAGGTTTAAAAAAGCCATCTGTTGGTGAGATTGGAGTCGAGGTTGAGTCTGGAGCCGAGGCAGTTCGTCTCGCAGTTCCACCAGAAGAATTGAGAGAGGCAAGGGCGATGTTTGAAGTCAGGCCCCGGCTTCCTACCATCACACAAGAGGTGGCCGTGCAGCTGGCTAATCAGTTCGTTATTGAACAGGGATATGCAGATGTGCAAGCAAGCCTCCCCGTCGACAGCCTCTACCTTGACGAATTTGAGCAAGGTCGGCAACGTATGGGAATAAGCATAAAGAAGATACTTGAGGCAAGATATAATTCCATTGACAGGGTGCCTGTTACAACTTATGAAGAT
This sequence comes from uncultured Clostridia bacterium, assembly GCA_964616885.1. Classification (GTDB taxonomy): domain Bacteria; phylum UBA6262; class WVXT01; order WVXT01; family WVXT01; genus CAZTSA01. The sequence goes on along the minus strand of CAZTSA010000058.1, from coordinate 3,589 downwards.
GAGATTTCTTGGAACGTCGTATACACTATAAATGGCTTGCCTGGCTTTGGCCAGGTCGTGAACGTAGATAAGAATACAGCCAAAGTCAGGTTGCTCCCAAAGAAGGTAGCACTGGAGTACTTAATGGGAAAGTGATTTCCGGCAACTCCCCAAGATTCATCTTGTCTATTCAACTTTAGCTAAGCACTTCTAATTCCAACCCATCACCAGCTCCGCCCTGATTAAAATCAAAAATTTTGGAACTTTTCCCTACTCTCTGTTGTCCAATCAAGTGAAAGCAAAAATGAGAAGATTTTTGGAAATTTCCTCCTTTGTGCTTTACAAATTAAAATTATATTTAGTATAATAAATCAAATTTCGACTATAAAAAGCAAGTTTTTGAAGAGAATGAGAAAAGTTTTTAGTCTATTTCCGATGTACTTCTTATTGACTCTTGTTCTTTTTCTTTTGGGTTGTGCGGGGGTGCCGCCGGTAGAAAGAGAAGTGAAGAGAGTTCCCCCCAAGCCTCCCGAAGTTCCCAGGCAGCTTGTCTATCTTGCTCTCATCTGGGATGGGGAAACGCCACGCGCAGGAGAGGCCAATTCCGAAACGATAAGCAATCTCTTGGCTTTGTTAGAGCGCTATCCCCAGATACATATGACTCTCAATTTATCTCCTGAGATGATTCAATATATGAATTCTGAAACCATAGGTATTTGCAGTCGTCTTCAAAACCTCGGTCGGATTGAAGTGTCAATGGTTCCTCCCGGGCGTCCCATTCTTCCCCTTCTTTACGATACAGATTTAGCCAGTGCATCGCTGCTAGCGGCTCCATTACCGGCTAAGAAATATAGATATCAGGAAGATATTAGGGCCAGAATAATGAAGGGCGTAAGCCTTTATCTCAATTATTTTGGTAATCTTCCTCGAGGAATCTGGCCTCCCGAAGGCGCGGTAGCTCAGGAAGTATTAGATATCATCAGCGATTGTCGATTGGAGTGGATGGCTTCTGGTGAGGAGGTGTTAGAAAATTCATTGAACATTGAATTGACCAGGGACGACCAGGGCCATCTCCTGAATCCTGAGCTCTTATATCGCCCTTACCGTGTGTCTGGAAAGAAGGGGGCGCTGACAATGATTTTCCGCGATGGGACACTCAGTGATAGAATCAATTCTATCTATCCAGGGATGAACGGAGATGAAGCGGTTAACGATTTTATGGAATATCTACATTTCATTCAAAAGCAATGGAAGCAAAGTGCCCCTCCTCTTGTCACCATAATTGTTGAAAACGAGGAAAGCATATACTTCTTGAGTCAGTTTTTCAGTCAAATTGAAAACCTTCCCTTGACCAAAACTGTCATACTGAAAGAGTATTTAGAAGAATATCCTCAAATAGTAAGCATAAAAAAATTGTGGCCGGGTTCCCTGGTCAAGGGAAATTTTGATAGCTGGATCGGGGAAGAGGAAGAAAATATCGCCTGGGAACTTCTCGCTGAGGCCAGAATAGATTTAGAAAATTATAAGAATAGTGGGAGAGCAAAAATTGAGGAACTTGACCAAGCCTTTGCAGCGATTTCTAAAGCATCAGATAGTAAGTGGTTCTGGTGGTACGGTCAAGACCAGAATTCGGGTAAGGATGAGATTTTTGATCAGGAATTTAGAAGCTTATTGATTGAAGTTTATCAGACCATAGGTACCGAACCGCCGGGTAGACTCTTCCAGCCAATTGTTGTTCAGAAAGGGTTTATCCCGGGTAGAGGAATTGCAGACTTAATTACTCCTGAGATTGACGGTATAATTGATGAAGGAGAATGGGACAATGCCGGTTACTATGTGGCTGAAGGGTGCGAGATATTCGACAAAATTTATTACGGGTACGATAGATACAATTTGTATCTCAGGGTAGACACGAAAGATTTGCTGGCTGAAAGGAAGGGTACAGAATTCTTCATTGGCTTCTATATAGGGACACCCGGTGCGGGGAAGTATAATCTTTCTACTCGCTACGCAGATCCCGGCAGAGGGAGAACGTTGGGATTTGGACTGTCTAATGAAGTGGGCATATGGTTTAACCAATTTAGCATGGAATCTGAGGCTGAGAGAGGAAGGGCAGTCCTTTCCAGTGCGACAGGGAAAAACACCTGGCAACCTATAACCGATGTCTATTCTTTGGCGGTGGGAGCCTATTCACTAGAAATTACCGTACCTCTAACATATCTTAACATTTCGGGCGGAGAGGGGTTACGAATGATTGCCGTAGCAGCAAAGGATAGTGTGGAATTAGAAATTGTGCCATCTGCCACGCCGATTAGTATGATTCTTCCTGAAATGTTTGAGAGGGGGGCCGGTATACCAAGAATTATGGACCCCGTGGGTGATGATTATGGACCGGGCACCTATACCTATCCTGCCAATCCAATCTTCAAGCCCGGCTCATTTGATATTCATGAGTTTGCGGTAAGCGAGGGACCTGAATATGTTATTCTTAAGGTTAGATTAGGCGTAATTGAAAACTCTTGGAATTCTCCTTCTGGTCTTAGTCTGCAGATTGTCGATGTTTACATTGACCTGAATAATAGAATAGGAGCTGGCGCTATGCAACTTCTCCCTGGAAGGAACGCCTACACTAAGGCAGAAGATGCCTGGGAATACGCAATTTCTGTAGATGGCTGGCAACAGTCAATTTATAAGATAGATTCGGCTGGCAGGCCAGTTAAGTTGGCAGACCTGGAAGTGAAGGTCAACTCTACCAGGGGAGAAGTTACCATATATGTTCCCCGAAGCATAATCCGTGGCGACCCCCGGAATTGGGGGTATTTGCCTATGGTTTTAGGTTATGACGGAGAGGCCCCGCCAGGAAATTGGAAGATGAGAGAGGTCAGGCAAGGAACCGATGAATTTTACTTTGGTGGCGCCTACATACCATTTAATGGTAGCGTAAGTAATAGTCCAAATATTATTGATGTCGTTTTGCCTCGAGGAGAAGATCAGAAAAATATACTCGGTGTTTACAGGAAAGGCAAGGCAGTTGAAATTCCTGCAGTACGACTGAAGTAGTGTAGGGCTTCATGCCCGTAGTTTGGATTTTGGATTTGGGATTTGTAGTGTAGGGCTTTATGCCCGTCCCGATAAATCGGGACGCCCATAAAGGGCTACACTACAAATAAAAAATTTAAGGGAGGTTGATAGAGATGGAAAAGAAGTTAAGTTCCAAAATCTGGATTTTGATGTTGGCACTGGTTTTGTCTTTTTCACTATTCTTGGGCTTTACCTGTAAGGCGAAGACGGGAGGAGAGAAAATAGTCCTAACCAGGGAGGAGACATCTTCTGAGGGAGCTGTACCCGTTCCTGGCGGAGTGCTCGAGCTTCAAGGAGCTTTTGAAAATGTGGCTGAGGCGGTAAGACCTTCAGTGGTAAATGTCTCGGCGGTACAAATTCTGAAGATACAAGCTCCTTATTATGAATTCTACTTTGGCGACCCTTTTGAAGAGTTTTTTGACCAATTTTTTGGAAGGCCAAGAACGGAGAGGCCTCAGCCTGAGAGGAGAGAGTTTGAGCGAAAGGCTGAAGCAACAGGTTCGGGGGTAATTATCGATCCCGACGGCTA
>CAZTSA010000057.1:0-8842 GCA_964616885.1 uncultured Clostridia bacterium | reverse complement strand
TAAAGTCTGGGAATTTGAGAGAAAACAGGCTGAAATACTCAGGAAGAAGCGCAAGTTGAGATTCTTGCCCTGGGTGGATATTCCTCAGGAAATTGAAATCACTTCCAGCATTTCTAATGCCCTGGAAAGAGCTCGGTTGGTCATAGTAGCTCTACCATCCCATGTCGTTAGAAGAGTAGCAAAGAAAATAGCTAAGATACCTTTACCGGAAGATACAATAATTGTCAATGCATCTAAGGGACTCGAAGACAAAACTCTTTTGAGAATGTCCCAGGTACTATCTGAGGAGTTGCCCAGGAAATTGCGAAAGCGGATTGTAGTTCTCTCAGGTCCTTCACACGCAGAGGAAGTCAGCAGAAAGATTCCTACCACGGTTGTGGTTGCCTCCACAAACGAAAGGTTGAACCGGGAGGTCCAGAAGATTTTCTTTACTCCTTACTTTCGTGTATATACAAATTCTGACATTATTGGAGTGGAAATGGGTGGAGCCCTGAAGAACATTATTGCTGTAGCTGCTGGAATCGCCGATGGATTAGGATTGGGTGATAACAGCAAGGCGGCTTTGATTACCAGAGGATTAGTAGAAATTACCCGATTAGGCAGGGTCCTGGGAGCAAAACCAGCAACATTTTCAGGACTTTCAGGAATAGGAGACCTGATTGTGACCTGCACAAGTGGCTATAGCAGAAATAGAAATTTTGGAGAGAAGATCGGTCAGGGAAAGAGCTTGAAGGAGGCGCTCTCGGAAATAGAAATGGTTGTCGAGGGAATCCGCACTACAAAAGCGGCTTATCAACTGGCAAAGAAGTATAAAGTTTCAATGCCCATTACTGAACAAGCTTACGAAGTCCTTTTTAATAATAAGAAACCCTCTGAGGCAGTAAGAGACCTGATGCTGCGGGACGCAAAGCCAGAGTTGGAAGAAGAGTTCTTGAAAATGTAGATTATATATAGCAGAAGGAGAAAAACTAATGAACAAGTCCCAACTGATCGAAGAAGTTGCCAGAGTCACCTGCGCTAAGAAAGAAGCGAAGGACGCTGTCAATGCCTTGGTTTCTACCATCAAGCAGGCCTTAGGGAAAAATGACAGAGTAGCAATTTCAGGATTTGGGACCTTCACTGTGCGCGCGAGGAAACCAAGAGAAGGTCGGAATCCCCGGACAGGACAGGCAATAAAGATTTTATCAAAGAGGGTTGTGAGGTTTAAGCCAGCCAAGAATATCTTGGAGACATAGCAAAATTTCTATCGGGGGTTTAGGAGTCCTATGCAAATTCCAGATAAGAATTTCTTTTCCATAAAAGAAGCAAGCAAAATCACTGGTGTAAAGCCTTATGTCTTGAGGTATTGGGAATCGGAATTTAAGCTCCTAAGACCGGCAAGAAGGGAAAGCGGCCATCGAAAATACACTCACAAAGACTTAGAAGTGATTGGTGAAATAAAAGAATTGCTTTACGAGAAAAGATTCAGCATAGCCGGCGCAAAGAAATATTTGCTCGAAGAGAGAAGAGACAAAAAAGAGCAACTTAAACTCGACCTGGAAAAAGATAGCGTCGCTATAGATGCGTTACGAGAAACGAAAAAAGCGATAAAGGAAATACTCAAAATCCTGGAAAAAGAATAAATCTTTGGAGGCCTCCCGAAAGGGAGGGATATGCATATCGGGGCGTGGCGCAGTTGGTTAGCGCACCAGCATGGGGGGCTGGGGGTCGGCGGTTCGAGTCCGCTCGCCCCGATTTTTGGCGCAGGATTTTGTGGTGGCAACGGTTTTGGTAGTGTAGGGCTTTATGCCCATTCCTTATAATGGGTGATAGTTTACTCGTAATTTATAATTTTTGATCTTTGATTTTTGATTTTTGATTTTTGATTTTTAATTTGTAGTATAGGGGCTTGTCCCCGTAAAGATTATGCCCATAAAGGGCTACACTACCCTAAAATCATAGAGGCAAAAATGATTAAGACACGCAAAAGTTGGCGGGAAAAATTGGAGAAAGTAGAAGGATTGCCAAGAATAGTAACTATTCCAGAAAAGATGGAGAAGAGATTGGGAAAAGGAAAAATGCTCATTCCCCGCCCGCTGGATGTCGATGCCTTAATTCAAAAAATCAAAAGGGGCAAACTGGTCACCCAGGAACAAATCAGGGAAAAATTGGCAAAAGATTATAAGGCAAATATCACCTGTCCAATAACGACAGGAATTTTTGTCCGCATTGCTGCAGAGGCTGCGGAAGAATATTTAAGGAATGGAAAGAAACAGATAACCCCTTATTGGAGAGTTATCAAAGGAGATGGCAGTCTGAACGAAAAATTTCCGGAAAGTGGAAAAATCCAGGCTGCGCGTCTAAAAGAAGAGGGGCATCGTATCCAACCAGGCAAAGGAAATAGGCCGCCTCGAGTAAAGGATTTCGAAAAATTCTTGCAAAAACTTTAACGTTCCTATTCCCCCTGACCCCTGGCCGTGGCTCGTGCCAGGCACGGGCAGGCCCTGGCCGTGGCTCGTGCCAGGCACAGGCAGGCCCTGGCGGTTAAGGCCCAGAATGGGCAGGCTTCATCCTCCCCCGAAGGGGAGAGGGTCCTGGATGAGGGGAGACCACAGAGAGAGGAGGGAAAAATGGCAAAGAAGATTAATAATGTGGCAGTCAGAGGGCTTTTAGCAACAGTCGTAATTTTATTAGTGGGATTAAGTCAAGGTCTGACTCAGGATTGGTCAAGTATCCTTAAACAAGCAGAAGAAAAGTATGCAAAGTTCGAAAACGAGGTCAAGGATATGACCATTTCGCAGGAGATGAAGGTGGTTACGCCCGAAGGTGAAATGGTCTCAGAGATTAAGATGCTGAAAAAGGGCGAAAAGTTCAGGATGGAGACAAGGATGCGGACGCCCGAGACTCCCGAAATGCCTGAAGGAATGGAGACCGTCATCATTTATGATGGCAAAGATACCTGGATGATTTCACCTTTCATGGGAAAGAAAAAACTTTCTGGCGAACAGCAGAAGCAGTACCAAACAGAAAGGGATTGGTGGACATTGGTCTCAGAAAAGGCAAAGATTGTGGGAACCGAAAAGGTTGGTGAACGAGAATGTTATGTGGTGGAGATGGAAAAGGGAGGAGAGTCTCCATTTACCAAGTTATGGATAGACAAGAAAAATTTAGGCTTAACTAAGGGTGAGAGTAAAGGACCAAAAGGGGAAACTGTAGTCTGGATTCATTCTGATTTTAGGAAGATAAAGGGCGAATGGGAAATGCCTTACAAGACTGAGGTCTACACGGATGATAAGCTTATTTCCACTTCCCTTGTCAAAACCGTGGAGATTAACCAGGGGCTCTCCGACGACCTATTCAGCCCTGCTGAGGTAAAGGAAGAGAAGAAAAAAGGTCCTGGCGTACCAGGAATAATGAAAAAAATGTTACTGGAGAAAGCAAAGGAGAAAGGAGAAGAAGAAATAGAAGAAAAAATAGACGAAACAATAGGGGAATAAGAATAGAAAGGTAATCTATGAACTATATTGGTTCCTGGAGTGGTGGTAAAGATAGCTGTTTCGCCTGTTATAAGGCAATGCAGAGCGGATACAATATCTCCTGTCTCCTGAATTTTATTTCCAAAGAATATAAAAGGGTAAGTTTTCATGGCACAGAAGCCAAATTGATACAATTACAAGCTGAAGCATTAGGGCTTCCACTGTTACAGAAAGAGGTTACCCCTAATGGATACGAGCAAGAATTCAAAGAAGCAGTGCGAAGTCTAATCCCGGACGGCGCAAGAGGTATGATTTTTGGCGATATCTATTTGCAGGAACATAAAGATTGGGTAGAGAGGGTTTGCCGGGAGTTAGGAATTGAGGCAATCGAACCTCTCTGGGGCCAAGAACCCGAAAGCGTCTTGCTTGACTTTATTAATGAAGGATTTAAGGCCATAATAGTTAGTGCAAAGTCAGAATTATTTGGCGAGGAATGGATTGGCCAGAAAGTAGGTAGAAAATTTTTCAAATATCTAAAAGAGAATAATATCAATATTTGTGGAGAGAACGGTGAATACCACACCCTGGTAGTACATGGACCTATGTTCAAGAAGAAAATAAGAATAACAGGGACCAGGTCCATTAGACGAAATGGGTACTGGTTTTTAGATACTCTTGAATATTTCTTAGAAAAGTTCAGTAAAGCCGCTATACTTACCAGAGTATGATTGTTTGTCTCGGGGAAGGAAAAAGATGAGATATTTATGGTTACTTCCCAGTATTTTTGTAACGCATTTTCTTTTCGGGCGACTCGTTTCTATCCCCTACGCGCTGGCCGTCTTGCATAAGTGGTATTGGGCAGTCTGCGCCACATGGCCAATAGATATTATTACTGTTCCTTTCTGGCTTCATATCTTCGACAGAGTTATAACTTCAAGAAGTCTCGTTATTAGAGAAAGAATACTCCTTCGGCGCCTGCGAAGAATAATTGAGAAGTTTACCAAGAAGAAAATATTTAGAAGAGAGCGAAAGCTGCATTCCCAAATTCTGCGGCGTGCTCAGAGATGGGGGCAACTGGGGGTTATTGTTGTTGCTGCGCTTCCATTTTTGGGAGGGGGAATATGGTCTGGCGTTCTTCTGTCACGCTTTCTCAAGCTGAAAGTAGCAAGGGGATGTTTTCTGATCTGTCTGGGCAGTATTTTGGGAGCTTCACTTATAGCCTTGGGTATTCATGGAATTAGAGAGTTGATTCTCAGGTTTTTTGTGTAGAGGCAACGTGACTGATTTCAAAAGCTTGCGAGAAGAGATGGTTACTGAGCAGATAATGCGTCGAGGTGTAGTTACTCCCAGAGTAATTGAAGCTTTTAGAAAAGTTCCCCGCCATCTCTTTGTTCCAGAAGAGTTTCGTAGCAACTCTTACAACGACCATCCTCTCCCCATAGGCGAAGGGCAGACCATCTCACAGCCTTATATGGTTGCCCTGATGACGGACCTCCTTAATCTATCAAGAGAAGACAAGGTTCTGGAAATCGGGACTGGCTCCGGCTATCAGGCAGCAATTCTCGCTGAATTGGGAAAGGAAGTGTACACAGTAGAAAGGCATAAAGGGTTAGCTGAAAAGGCGGAAAAAGTACTTGAAGATTTAAACTATCAGAATGTGAATGTCTTCGTTGGTGACGGGACAAGAGGGTGGAAGGAATTCTCTCCATACCAGAAAATTATTGTTACTGCCAGTGCTCCCGATGTCCCTCAACCGCTGTTTGAACAATTAGATGAAATGGGCAGACTTGTAATTCCCATAGGCGGAAGGTGGTCACAGGATTTAGTCCTGATTGAAAAGAGAAAAGGCAAAATGATAACAAACTCTATTTGTGGCTGCGTCTTCGTGCCTTTAATTGGAGAGTATGGCTACAGCGATATTGACGAATAATGATTCAAGAAACAGTTGAATTTTTGAATCGACTATTGCCCTCGGAGCTTGTGACAATAATTGTAGCTTCTTTACCTATTTCAGAGCTTCGTGGGTCCATTCCACTGGCAATGGGAGCTTTTCATTTTTCTATTGGGAAGGCGTATCTTTTATCGGTCATGGGAAATCTGATTCCAGTGATACCGCTCCTCATTTTTCTCGAATCTCTTTCTAAATGGCTGAGCAGAAAGTTTAGATGGGCTGATAGATTTTTTAGTTGGCTCTTTACTCGCACTAAGAAAAGAGGCAAGATTGTCGAGAAGTACGGAGCTATCGGTCTTGCCCTTTTTGTAGCCGTTCCTCTGCCAGCAACAGGAGCGTGGACTGGATGCGTGGCAGCAATTCTTTTTGGCATCAGAAGATTGTGGGCAACATTATCAATAGGGATTGGTGTGTTGATTGCGGGAATAATTGTTACTCTTGCCACCTTAGGCGTAATCAAAATATTCTAGGAAAAAAGGGGACAAGTACTATTTTTCAAAAAATGACTCTGACCCCTTTTTAAGGACGGGGCGTAGCTCAGTTGGTTTAGAGCGCACGGTTCGGGACCGTGAGGTCGGCCGTTCAAATCGGCTCGCCCCGATCTGGAGGTTTCGCTCTTGACAGTAAAGGAAAATTTTGTTTATAATAAATTGGCAAGAATTGACTTTCTAAAGCTGTTCGCCCTGATTCTACTCTCCGGTTGTGCTCTTTTTCCAGCGGGAGTTTATCATAGAGTGCAGAAGGGCGAGACTCTCTGGAGAATATCCAGGGTCTACGAGGTTGACCTGGACAGGCTGGCAAGGATAAACCATTTGTCTGACGCCACTAAGGTTAAAGAAGGGCAAATGCTTTTTATCCCCGGCGCTAAAGAGAAAAAGGATACCCTGGCGTATTCTGTAACGCCCCCTTCTCCAGGAACGGAAAAGATAGAGAGAGCGGAAGAGCCTCCTCAAATTCTTGATTTTTGCTGGCCTATAAGAGGAGACATACTGGTCGGATTTGGAAAACAGAGTGGCAAACGGCATCAGGGCCTGGACATCAAAGCCGATGACGGAACGCCTATAGTCTCTATTTACGATGGCATTGTGACTTATGCTAGTAATAAGCTTCGAGGATACGGCAACATGGTGATAATCAAACATAATGACGACTATTCGACAGTCTACGCTCATAATCGAATAAATCTAGTCAAGGAGGGGGAAAGGGTGAGCAAGGGACAGGTGATCGCTCGAGTGGGAGCTACCGGCTGGGCTGATGTACCGCACCTACATTTCGAAATAAGAGAGAGAGGGAAAGCGGTCAATCCTGTGTTCTACTTGCCTTAGAATACATCTCATCCTTAGATTATAGAAGAATGGCAGAAAGTTTAGATTCGATAAGACTATATATGCAAGAACTGCGGACAATTCCTCAGATTACTGAGGAAGAGATTGCTAAACTATTTCCCAAAATAAAGAAGGGGGATGGCAAAGCAAAAAGACGAATGATAGAAGGAAATTTGAGATTAGTTATCAGCATCGCTAAACGGTATTCTTGCTACGGTCTCGATTTTCTGGATTTAATCGAGGAAGGCAATGTAGGTCTTATAAGAGCAATTGAAAAATACAACCCCAAAATGGGCTACAACTTCTCGACTTACGCCTTTTGGTGGATCAGACAGTATATTCAGCGCGCAATCTTAAGCCAGACCAAGACTATCCACATTCCCCTTTACGCCTATGAGGCAATAAAGAAACTTATTAATGTCTCCGAAAGAATGCATGAAGAGTTGGAGAGGCAACCAACTGCAGCAGAATTGGCAAAGAGACTACGCCTTTCCATAAAGAAAACCCGCAAGTTCTTGCAGGAGATACAGGTCTTTGAAAATGTCGGTTCTCTGGACAGTCCCCTGGGGGATAAATTCGATATCTTTCTGAAAGATCTGGTTCGAGAGGAAGAAAAGGAATCACCAGACCATGTTGTAGAATTGATAAAGTCTCACGAAGAGTTGGCACAAATCTTGAAGAAGCTAACCCCACAGGAGCTAAAGGTCGTCAAGTTAAGGTATGGAATGATTGACGGGAAAGGATATAACCTCAGGGAAGTTGGCGAGAAATTACATCTTTCTCGAGAGAGAATAAGGCAAATAGAGAAGAGGGCGGTAGAGAGATTAAGAAAGATTGTTCTTAGAATGCATCTCCATGGATTAGAATAGGAGAATTTGAGATGGAAGACCTCAAAAAAATAATTCGCAGTATCCCCGATTTTCCCAAGCAGGGAATCCTTTTTAGGGACATTACCACTCTCCTCCAGAATGGCCAGCAGTTCCGCCGTGCAATCGATACCCTGGCTAAGCATTTTCAAGGGAAAAAGATTGACAAGGTTGTCGCTGTGGAGTCGCGCGGTTTCATTATTGCCTCTCCGTTGGCGTATAAGCTAAAGGCCGGTTTCATTCCTGTTCGGAAGAAAGGTAAATTGCCTCACAAAACTATAGAGACAACCTATGACCTTGAATATGGAACCGATACCCTCCAGATGCATGCCGACGCCTTCCAGCCGGGCGCCAATGTCCTCATTGTTGACGACCTTCTGGCCACAGGCGGCACAGCTAAGGCTACAATTGACCTGGTAGAGAAATTGAAGGGCAAGGTTGTGGGTATTTGCTTCTTGATAGAGTTAACCGACCTTAAGGGCAGGGAGAAACTAAAAGGTCACAAAGTCCTGTCTATAATAAAGTATTAATTGAATATTGAAGTAGATAAGCCCTCGTAGTTCAGAACTGTTTGCCATCAATGGGCCTTTCTTTCCACAAAAGATTTCATAAAATGGTAAGTTTGGCCTATTGAAAAAGTGGCAAATCTTTGCTAAATTTTTTCGCGGTTGGAGTCCAAAATCTACCAATTTGCTTGTTTACCGAGAAAAGGCCGGAACAAAGAATTAGGTGGAGGATGAAATACACAATCGTTTTGGCCCCGAGTTAAAGCGGCTCGTAAAGGGGGCTAATTTTTTTGCCAATTGAAACATAGACTTCAATACTACAATCTTAATCAAGCAGTATCTCGCGGAGAAAGACTTGCCTACCACCTACCTCGACTGCCAAACGAGCGGGTATGACAAATCGTTGAAGGGAGCACACTTCTGCCGCCGTTAATGGCTCTGCCATTTAACTCGCCAATCAACCCCTTATTCTTTTCGGGCCACTTATCCCTTGTATATAAGGCAACTTCGAGTTTTATTCTTCTAGGTATCTGTATTATCTTATGCCATATTCAGACTTGCCGCTTGAGACAGAATCCTATTGGTTTTGAAGGGAAAACCGTTCCAGTCATAATGTAAGTATTGCTATCAGAATTGATAGACAGAACAACATTGTGTAATAGCCGCGGGGTTACACGAGGTGACGTTGTGAGAAAAGCAATTGTCTCAGTGTTTATCCTGCTCGTTCTATTCTGTAGTA